>JBFXEX010000004.1:0-84016 GCA_050179645.1 Xanthobacteraceae bacterium
CAACACCAACCGACCACATTCGAGCCTCAACGGGCTCACACCGACTGAGTTCGCAGCACGCCCCACGGAGGGGCATAACCGGAACAGATTCTCCCTATAAACGAGGACAACTCGGGGAGCAGGTCAGGCGCCTTATCACATCCAATGGGATCGCGAAGGCATATTGCGAGTCCATACAGCCTAATACGAAGTACGCAGTCTCGGCTTCACCGAGGAAATCGTCCCACTTGGGATGGTACGCGTACCAATAGGAATATCCACCGCGCGTGTATCTCTTCGAGATCGAACAAGCCACCCGTTTCTCGTGTGAAGCGTTCCAATAGAGTGCGCGACTTTTCTTTATTAGTTTCGAGCCGACTTTGTTTGACATCGCAAGGATAATGTCATTTCGTTTGCTATCAAGAACGGTGGTGTCAGTGAATTGCCAGCCACTTGGTGTGGCAACCGCGCTCGGCGCGTCCGGAGAGGCCTCAATTGTCTCAATCGCTGCTTCTACAATGCCTGTTTCTACATCGGTGGCGGTGGTGAACATTACATCGACCAGCCCATCCAAACGAGTAAACTCCATAGGTGTTAGCAAGCTGCGAATTTTCAGCCCGGTTTCAGGATCGTCTGAGTTTTCCTTCAATTGCACGAGTTTCAACAAAGCATCGGCGCTAATTAATCGAATGTCCCATGCGTGTCGAGAACCGCGGATTTGGGCTTCTAATTCCCCCGTATCTTGACGACCGACGACTATGAGAATTGAAGAAGGTTGGGCAACCTCTTTCGACGCCAACAGCTTCTGACGGTAGGTCGCGATAGTGTCGAGCTTAACCGTGTATGCGTCCGTAGTCTTGACCTCGGCGACGATGGTGTGCCCTTCGGGGGACGACCAAATGCCGTCGAAGCCAACGGTAATTTGGCTGCCCTGGTAGCGGCCGTTGAGCACCTTGTAGTCGAGTCGGCGGCCCAATTCGTTGACCAAGTCTTGAAATACCAAACCGCTCTTTGTGAAGCTGGTCGAGAGGCAATGCTCGATGTATTTCTCAAGTTGTGACGAATCGGCCTGCGTCAAATACTCTCGCAACTCTGCCGCACATGGACCGTTATCCTTAAGTACGCCATCGCCAGCCATTGCCACGATCTGTTCGATCGAGGATTGGCCCACTTCTTTTGGATTAGATGCCCAAAAAGCGGAGTAGCGGCATATCTTTAAACTAAAACAGATACGCTTGAGGCACAACCAACGTAAAGCATATCACTCCGCCGCCTCGGTCCTTCGCTTCCGCCCGTCCGGCCGGCGCGCTAGCACCGGCTTGAGAAACTGCCCGGTATAGCTGCGCTTGGCCTTGACCACGTCCTCGGGCGTGCCCTGGGCAACGATCTCGCCGCCGCCGTCGCCGCCTTCGGGGCCGAGGTCGATGATCCAGTCGGCGGTCTTGATCACTTCGAGATTGTGCTCGATCACCGCCACGGTGTTGCCGGTCTCGACCAGCTCGTGCAGCACCTCCAGGAGCTTCGCCACGTCGTGGAAGTGCAGCCCGGTGGTGGGCTCGTCGAGAATGTAAAGCGTGCGGCCGGTGGCGCGCTTGCTCAGCTCCTTGGCGAGCTTGACGCGCTGCGCCTCGCCGCCGGACAGCGTGGTGGCCTGCTGGCCGATGTGGATGTAGTCGAGGCCGACGCGGTGCAGAAGCTCCAGCACGTTGCGCACCCGCGGCACCGCCTTGAAGAAGTCGAGCCCTTCCTCGACCGTCATGTCGAGCACGTCGGCGATGGTCTTGCCCTTGAACGTGACCTCGAGCGTCTCGCGGTTGTAGCGCTTGCCCTTGCAGACGTCGCAGGTGACGTAGACGTCGGGCAGGAAGTGCATCTCGATCTTGATGACGCCGTCGCCCTGGCAGGCCTCGCAGCGCCCGCCCTTGACGTTAAACGAGAAGCGGCCCGGCTCATAGCCGCGCGCCTTGGCCTCGGGCAGGCCGGCGAACCATTCGCGGATCGGCGTGAATGCGCCGGTATAAGTCGCGGGGTTCGATCGCGGCGTCCGGCCGATCGGCGACTGGTCGATGTCGATCACCTTGTCGAGGTGTTCGAGCCCCTCGATGCGGTCGTGCGGGGCAGGGGCCTCGCTCGCGCCGTTGAGCTTGCGCGCGGTCGCCTTGTAGAGCGTGTCGACCAGGAACGTGGACTTGCCGCCGCCCGACACCCCGGTGACGCAGGTGAACAGGCCGAGCGGGATTTCGGCGGTGATGTTCTTGAGATTGTTGCCGCGGGCGTTGACGACCTTGAGCGCGCGGCGGTTCGGCGGCCGGCGCTCCGGCACCGGCACCATCAGTTCGCCGGAGAGATATTTGCCGGTCCACGAGTTCGGCGCCTCGATCAGGTCCTCCATCGTGCCCTGCGCGACGATGTGGCCGCCGTGGATGCCGGCGCCCGGGCCGATGTCGAGCACATAGTCGGCGGTACGGATGGCGTCCTCGTCGTGCTCGACCACGATCACGGTGTTGCCGAGGTCACGCAGCCGCTTCAGCGTTTCGAGCAGCCGCGCGTTGTCGCGCTGGTGCAGCCCGATCGACGGCTCGTCGAGCACGTAGAGCACGCCGGTGAGGCCGGAGCCGATCTGCGAGGCAAGCCGGATGCGCTGGCTCTCGCCGCCCGACAGCGTGCCGGAGGCGCGGGCGAGCGTGAGATATTCCAGCCCGACGTCGACCAGAAATTTCAGCCGCTCGCGGATCTCCTTGAGCACCCGGCCGGCGATCTCGTTCTGTTTCGGGGTCAGCCGCTGGGGTAGCCCGGTGAACCACTCGCCTGCGCCTTTGACCGACATCTCGGCGACCTCGCCGATATGTGCGCCGCCGACCTTGACGCACAGCGCCTCGGGCTTGAGGCGGAAGCCGTTGCAGGCGGCGCAGGGGATGTCGGTGAAGTACTTCGCCATCTCCTCGCGCGCCCAGTCGCTTTCGGTCTCCTTCCAGCGGCGCTCCAGGTTGGTCACCACGCCTTCGAACGGCTTCTTGGTTTCATAGGAGCGCATGCCGTCGTCGTAGACGAAGCGGATGGCGTCCTCGCCGGAGCCGTGGAGCAACGCCTCCTGGGTCTTCTTCGGCAGTTCCTTCCACTTGGTGTCGAGCGTGAACTTGTAGTGCTTGCCGAGCGCGGTGAGCGTCTGGATGTAATAGGGCGACGACGACTTCGCCCACGGCGCAATGGCGCCGCCGCGCAGGGTCTTGTCCCTGTCGGGGATGACCAGTTCGGCATCGATGTGCTGCTCGACGCCGAGCCCGCCGCATTGCGGGCAGGCACCGAACGGGTTGTTGAACGAGAACAGCCGCGGCTCGATCTCCGGAATGGTGAAGCCCGACACCGGGCAGGCGAATTTCTCCGAGAACACGATGCGCTCGGGCCCTTCGAGCTGCCCGTGGATTTTTGCGGTTTTCTTGTCGGCAACGGCGGTGCGCTCCCTCCCAGCGCTCGCTCTCTCGACACCCTCCCCTGGAGGGGGAGGGTCGGATCGCCGGAGGCGATCCGGGGTGGGGTGACTTCGGTCGCTTCGCGATTCACCCCCTCCCGACCGCTTCGCGGTCGGCCTCCCCCCTCCAGGGGGAGGCGAAGAAGCCGCGGTGCTGTCGGCGAACTCGACGATGGCCATGCCGTCAGCGAGCTTCAAAGCGGTCTCGAAGGAGTCCGCGAGCCGCGTCGCGATGTCCGGGCGCACCACGATGCGGTCCACCACCACATCGATGTCGTGCACGAACTTCTTGTCGAGCGCGGGCGCCTCGGCGATCTCGTAGAACTTGCCGTCGATCTTGACCCGCTGAAAACCCTTCTTCATGAACTCGGCGAGCTCCTTGCGGTACTCGCCTTTCCGCCCCCGCACGACCGGCGCGAGGAGATAAAGCCGCGTGCCCTCGGGCAGCGCCATCACCCGATCGACCATCTGGCTGACGGTCTGGCTCTCGATCGGCAGCCCGGTCGCCGGCGAATACGGCACGCCGACGCGCGCCCAGAGCAGCCGCATATAGTCGTAGATCTCGGTGACGGTGCCGACGGTCGAGCGCGGATTCTTCGAGGTGGTCTTCTGCTCGATCGAGATCGCGGGCGAGAGGCCGTCGATCTGGTCGAGGTCGGGCTTCTGCATCATCTCCAGGAACTGGCGCGCATAGGCGGAGAGCGACTCGACGTAGCGGCGCTGGCCCTCGGCATAGATGGTATCGAAGGCGAGCGAGGACTTGCCGGAGCCCGACAGGCCGGTGAACACCACAAGCTGGTCGCGCGGAATTTCGACGTCGACGTTCTTGAGATTGTGTTCGCGGGCGCCACGGATCGCGATTACGCGCCCGCCATCGCGTTGCGGACGACGCGGGCGGCTCTTGTCGAAGAGGTCGTTCATTGGCCGGTATTCTTCCGACGGGGAGGGGCGGCAGTGCGGCAAGCCAGGGCGTGCACGTGGAACGTAGTGAGAACGGAGCGGCTTCGCTAGTGTAGGCAGCCGCAGAGCCGATGTCCCGTGCCCGGGCACCTGTGGACAACCCATCCTATTGGGTTTTTCGCAGCAAAAGGCAGCGCCGGACCGAGGCGTATTCCGGCGTCATTCCAGAAGCCGCGAAGCGGCTGTACGGAATCCAATTTTTGTTACGATCGAACTCGGAAACAGCGATGGATTCCGGGCTCGCGGCACGCAGCCCAGTTTACGCAGGCTGCATAAACTTGCCTGCGATGCCGCGCCTCAGGATGACGGAGGGTGTCCGCTCGATCAGGCGACGGCGGCGTCGCCCTGGCGGATGGTCTGACGCACCTCGAAACCCTCGAACTGGGGATGGTCGATGTAGAGCGGCTTGTTCTGTCCGGCGTCGCGGTGGGCCATGCGGAAGTGCTCCGACTTGGTCCAGGCCTCGAACGCCGATTTGCTCTGCCAGACGGTGTGCGACGAATACAGCGTGTAATCGTCATGTTCCGGACCCTTGAGCAGATGGAACTCGACGAAACCCGGTACCTTGTGGAGATGGGTGTCGCGGCTCGACCACACGTGCTCGAAGGCGTCCTCCGAGCCCTTCTTCACGCGGAAGCGGTTCATGGCGATGTACATGTCTGTCTCTCCACTCGGTTTCGGATCGGCAAATGGCAGGATCGCGCTGCCTGCGGCCCGCCCGCGTGCTGAGTGGGCCGTGCACCGCTTGTTTAACAGGTCGCCCGCGGCGCGCCAGCGCGCGGCAACGCGCCGACGATCAAGATGCTCCTTGTTGAAGCGATCTCGATGACCGCCATACGGATTGGCGACGACCCGAACCTGCGTCGATTCCGACCGGCGGACAAAGATCGGCGTGATCTTCCTGGCTCCAAGTATTCCTGGTGGCAAGCAACCACATCTGACAAGTCAACGCACGGCTTTCGTTGTTTTTTACAACAACTCCAGGAAAGGGCGTTTCCTTAAAGTCGTTCAAAAGTAAGTATATCTTGCAATGCGACGCTGACACGGTAAGAAGTCACCAAGATGATTTCGCGCGGCGATGATACTCATCAACAATCGAGCACGACCAGCCCGCCGGCTCTGCCGTGTCAGATCGTCATCGGCGAAAACCAAATCGACAGCCGTGAACCGTTCACCGGGACCCGCGAGATTACGCACGGAGATGCGTGCCGGCTTCGCCTGACGGTGCGGACCAAGCTCATCCTCACCAAGTAAGGGAGCCGCAAATGCCGGCGCGTTGCCGATCATTCGCCTGGCGCAGCGTCGCATTCGCGACGCTGTGCGTCTTTGCAGCCACGCCGGCGACGGCCGACGCCGTCACCGTGCGCGACGCGGCCGGACGGGACGTGGCGATCACTGACACCAGCCGGATCATATCGATCGGCGGCGCAGTGACGGAAATCCTCTACGCCCTCGGTCTTGAACGGCGCTTGATCGCGGTCGACACCACCAGCCTCTACCCGCCGCGCGCGCTCGCCGAGAAGCCGAACGTCGGCTACATGCGGCAACTGTCGGCAGAAGGCGTGCTCGGCCTCGGGCCTTCGCTGGTGCTTGCCAGCGAAGGCGCGGGGCCGAAGGAGACGATCGCCGTGCTGGACGCCGCTCGCGTGCCGTTCGTGCGGGTCCCGGAGGTGTTCACCGGCGAAGGCATCATCGACAAAGTCAGGCTGATCGCCAAGGCGACCGGCACGTCCGAGCGCGGCGAATGCCTGGTGAAGCGGGTGCAGGAGGACCTCGACGTCATGGCGAACCTGCGCCGGCGCATCGAGCAGCCGCGCAAGGTGATGTTCCTGATGTCGTTTCTGAACGGCCGGCCGATGGTTGCGGGACGCGCGACTGCGGCCGAAGGCATCATCGAACTCGCCGGTGGCCGCAATGCCGTCGACAACTATGAGGGCTACAAGCTGATCAACGACGAGTCGGTGATCGCGGCGCAGCCGGATGCCGTTCTGGCCATGGAACGTCCCTCCTTCCGGCTCGACGCCGATACCGTCTTCGCGCATGCGGCCTTCGCCACGACGCCCGCCGCCGACCACAAGGCCTTCGTCTCGATGGATGGGCTTTATCTGTTGGGATTCGGCCCGCGGGCGGCGCGGGCGGCGCGCGACCTCGCGGCCGCGCTCTATCCGACGTTGAGCGGGCCACCGTTGCCGTCGGAGCGAACGCCGCTGTCGGACGCCTGCCAGAAATGAACGAAGCGGCGGCACCTGCGATCGCGGGGCGGGCCCGCCGTTTGCTTGTGTTTCGATCGACTCCGCGCAAAGTCGTCGTGATGCTTGCCCTCCTGGCGGCGCTGGCGGCTGCCGCCGTCGTCGCCGTCACCATCGGCGCAGCCGGCATCCCGCTGCGCCGTGTTGCGGCTGCGTTCGGGCTCGCCGACGGCGATGCCGCACTGATCCAGCGCGACTGGCTGGTATTGTGGTCGATCAGGCTGCCGCGGATCGCCTTCGCCATCATCGTCGGCGCGTTGCTCGCGGTCGCCGGCGCGATCTTGCAAGGCCTGTTCCGCAATCCGCTCGCCGACCCGGCGCTGGTCGGCGTCTCCGGCGGTGCGGCGCTTTCGACCGCGGCGATCATCGTGATCGGCGACCGCTACCTGGTATCGGCAGGCCTCAACCTGACGACCGAACTGATGCCGGCGGCGGCCTTTGTCGGCGCGCTCGCGGCGACGGTGCTGCTCTATCGCATCGCCACCCGCGAAGGCCGCACCTCGATTGCGATGTTCCTGCTGGCCGGGCTGGCGATCGCCGCGCTCGCCAATGCCGGTCTCGGCCTCCTGATCTTCCTCGCTGACGATCGTCAGTTGCGCGACATCAACTTCTGGATGCTGGGCTCGCTGAGCGGCGCGACTTGGGCCAAGGCCGGCGCGATCGCGCCGTTCCTTGCCGGTGCGCTGCTGGCCGTACCGGTGATCGGACGCGGCCTCGACGTGCTGGTGCTGGGCGAGACCGAGGCGTTTTACAGCGGCATCCCGGTGGAGCGGCTCAAGCGCATCTGCATCGTACTGGTCGCCGCTGCGACCGGCGCGGCAGTCTCGGTTTCCGGCGTGATCGGCTTTGTCGGCATCGTGGTGCCGCACCTGTTGCGGCTGATGATCGGCCCGGGCCACCGCTTGCTGCTGCCGGCGTCGATGCTGCTGGGCGCCACATTGCTGCTGATCGCCGACACCTTCGCGCGCACGCTCGCGGCGCCGGCCGAACTGCCGATCGGCATCGTCACCGCGGCGATCGGGGCGCCGTTCTTCCTCTACCTCCTGCTCCGCCAGCGCGTCCTGCTCGGCCCATGATCTTGCTCGGCCCATGATCTTGCTCGGCCCATGACGTCGCAATCCAGCACGAGCGTGCTCGAGGCGCGTTCGCTGTCGGTGCAGATCGGCGCCGCCCGGCTGCTCGACGACATTTCGCTGACAATTGCGCCAGGCGAGGTGGTTGCGCTGGTCGGGCCGAACGGCGCCGGCAAGTCGACGCTGCTGCGGGCGCTCTCCGGCGAACTTGCCAGGCATGCGGGCCGCGTGCTGCTGAAAGGACGCGAGCTGGCCGCGTACCAACCGTGGGCGCTCGCGCAGCACCGTGCCGTGCTGTCGCAGAGCGTCAATGTCACCTTTCCGTTCACGGTGGCGGAGATCGTCCGCATGGGGGCGGGCGACCGGCGCGGTCCGCGGATCGACCACATGATCGAGTCCGCGCTCGCCGAGGTCGACGTCGCCGATTTCCGCGAACGTACCATCACGACATTATCCGGAGGCGAACAGCAGCGCGTGCACCTGGCGCGGGTGCTGGTGCAGCTCGCGTGCGGCGAGGCGGCGCACGGGCCGGGCGTCCTGCTGCTCGACGAACCGACCGCGAGCCTCGACCTGCGGCATCAACTCGTTGTTCTGGGCGCGGCGCGGCGGCGCGCCGAAGCCGGCACCGCCGTGGTCGCGATCCTACACGACCTTAATCTTGCGGCGCTGTTCGGCCGGCGGACCGTGGTGCTCCATGCCGGCCGTATCGACTGCGACGGTCCGGCGCGGGAGATCATCGGCAACGACATGCTGACGCGGGTGTTCGGCGTCGGCGGCGCCGTCGGCACCATTCCGCCGGACGACATGCCGTTCGTGCTACCCCATGGCGCGCGGACGATGCCGCGGCCGGGGCAATGACTGTTTGGCGGCAGGCTCGCATGGCTGCCGGAATCGATGGATGATGGGGCTGACGATTCTGCCGCCCGCAGCAGGATAAGGGGCCCTTCAAGCCAAGGAGCGCGACATGGCCGGCGTTATCGCATTCGTGCTCGGAAACTTCACCCTGACGTTCTTCGTCATGGGATTGATCGCGTCCGCGATTGCTCTGGCATTCAAGCCGCAATGGACGTTGGCCGTCGTGGTCGAGGCGCTGTTCTCGTACTTCCTGCTGTTCTCGATCGCGGTCTCGTATTTCTACAATTTCGTCTTTCACGTCTTCTTCGGCGAACTTGCCGCCAAGTTCATCGGCTGGGCCGACAGTCCGTTCCAGCTCGAGGTCGGGTTCGCCAGCCTCGGATTTGCGGTGATCGGCCTGCTCGCCTTCAAGGGCAGCCGCGACATGCGGATCGCCGCGGTGGTCGGGGTGACCTGTTTTCTGTGGGGCGCGGCCGGCGGCCACATCTACCAGATGATCGCCCAGAAAAATTTCTCGCCCGGCAATGCCGGGATCATTTTCTACAGCGACATCTTCATTCCGATCATCGGATTGCTATTTCTGTGGCTGCAGCGCCCCGGCGCGCCGGCATCGCGGCCATAATCGTTTGCGTTGTAGCGCCGGACATGATAAGAACAAAAAGAGAACATGACTGAGGCGTCGAGCGCGCGGGCGACCGCTGTGGAAAAGCGGGGCACGGCATGGTTCAGCAAGCGACTTGGCTGCGCGGATGGGCTTAGGGTGCGGCAGACGAAATTGACCGGCAACGACCGGCAACGGAATTGACCGGCGCACGCCGACGCGAGGCGACAGGCGTTTTGCGACGGTCGGCAGGCCAGGAACAGGAGAACAGCAATGGCGGGCAGCGTGAACAAGGTCATCCTGGTCGGCAATCTCGGCAAGGATCCGGAAATCCGGCGCACCCAGGACGGCCGTCCGATCGCCAACCTCAGCGTTGCCACCTCCGAATCCTGGCGCGACAAGGCGACCGGCGAGCGCAAGGAAAAGACCGAGTGGCACCGCGTGGTGATCTTCAGCGAGGGCCTCTGCCGCGTCGCTGAGCAGTACCTCAAGAAGGGCGCGAAGGTGTATCTTGAGGGCAGCCTGCAGACCCGCAAATACACTGACAAGGACGGCGTCGAGAAATACTCCACCGAAGTCGTGCTGCAGAACTTCAACTCGACACTGGTGATGCTCGATCGCGCCGGCGGCGGTGGCGGCGATTTCGGCGCCGACCAGGGCGGCGATTTCGGCGCCTCCGGCCCGGTGTCCCGCGAGCGCAAGCCGGCGATGGCCGGGGCGGGCCGGCGGGGCGACATGGACGACGAAATACCGTTTTGACGATCGTCCGATCGACCAAGCGGCGCGCAGCGCAGCGGAGTTCCGCAAGCGCAGACAGAGGAACGAGCGATGAGGATCGACACGGCCGCAGCCGCAATCCTGTTCGCAACGTGCCTGCTGCCGGCCGCCGCGACGGCAGCCCCCGGCGATGCCGTGTCGGTGCTCGCCTGCGCACGGGCCGGCGTGGAGGCCAAGTGCCTGGTGATCACCGGGGTGAACGGCAGCGTCTACAACATCACCAGCTCCAATCCGAGGCCGCCGCTCGACGTCAAGATTCAGTTGCGCGGCACCGTGACCGACAAGCTCAGCTCCTGCAACCAGGGCCTCGTGGTCGAGAACATCACCTGGACGGCGACCCGGGAAAAATGCGGCAACTGATCGTTGCGGGTGCGCGCGGCGCATGCGGGTTCTGATCACCGGCGCCTACGGCTTGATCGGTTCGGCATGCACGGCGCGGCTGTCGCGTGACGATCATGCGGTCGTCGGCGTCGGGCGCGAGGTTTCGGCGGCACGGCGGTCGTTTCCCGACGTGCGGTGGATTGCGGCCGATGTGGCGAGGCTCGACACCCCCGCCGCGTGGCGGCCGCTGTTAGCCGATATCGATGCGGTGGTGAACTGCGTCGGCGTGCTGCAGGACGGCATCCGCGACAGCACGCGGGACATCCACGTCACCGCGACCTGCGCGCTGTTCGATGCCTGCGCCGAGGCCGGTATCCGCCGGGTCGTGCACGTCTCGGCGGTCGGCGCGGCGCCGGATGGGCCGAGCGCATTTTCCCACACCAAGGCGCAAGCCGAAGCGCATCTCGCGACGCTCGATCTCGACTGGGTGATCCTGCGCCCCGCATTGGTGATCTCGCCCATCGCGTACGGCGGCACCGCCATGCTCCGCGGCCTTGCCGGCATTCCGCTGCTAACGCCGGTCATCGCGCCGGACGCCCCCATCCAGGTGGTGAGCGCGCACGACGTCGCCGAAACCGTGGCGTTCGCGCTTGGTCCCGCAGCGCCGGGCAGGGTGACCTGGGACTTGGCGCATCCGCAGACGCACCGGCTGGCGGAGATCGTCGTAGCGATACGGCAGTGGCTCGGCTGGCCGTCAGGGCCGCTCGTTGCCTTGCCGGACGCCATCACGCGGCTGATGTCCTTCGCCGCCGATGTGCTCGGCTGGCTCGGCTGGCGCAGCCCGGCGCGTTCGACCGCGGTGGCGCAGTTGACCGCAGGAGTCGTGGGCGAGCCTTTATCCTGGATCGCCGCAACCGGCATTAAGCCGCAGAGCCTACGGGATATTCTCGCCGCACACCCGGCCGGGGTGCAGGAGCGCTGGTTTGCCCGGCTTTACCTGCTCAAGCCGGTGGCGATCTTGGTGCTTGCGCTGTTCTGGTTCGCCACCGGCGTAATTGCGCTTGGTCCCGGCCGCGCATCCTCGCTGGCGCATCTGCACGCCGCCGGCGTCCATGCCCCGCTCGACCAGATCATCCTGATCGGCGGCGCGATCTTCGATATCGTCCTCGGCTTCTTGCTGCTGGTGCGGCGCGCGGCACGGATGGTCCTGATCACGATGCTGGCGGTAACGCCGTTCTACGTACTGACGGGCACCTTGCTGGCGCCGGAACTGTGGGCCGATCCACTCGGGCCGCTGACCAAGATCGGCCCGCTGATGATCGCGACGCTGTTCACGCTGGCGATCCTGGACGAGCGTTGAGTGTCGCATCGAAGATATTCAGGCTTTGGCAACCATGCTGTGGTGAATTGCCTGCAGCAGGATCGTTCGACGCCGCCGGTCGGCTGGAGCCCCATGAGCCTCGCGCCGCTTCTCGATGCCTCGCCGACGATCCAGCTGCATGCGTTCTCGGCCATCGCGACGTTCTTCCTCGGCGCGATACAGCTGACGGCGCCGAAAGGTACGCTGCCGCACCGCACGTTCGGTTTTCTCTGGGTCGGCTTGATGCTCGTGGTGTGCATCAGCTCGTTCTGGATCCATGAGCTGCGCTGGTGGGGCGAGTGGAGTCCGATTCACCTGCTGTCGATCTACGTGCTGATTGGGGTGCCGCTCGCCGCCTGGTACGCCCATCGTCACGAGGTTCAGAGGCACCGCAATGCCATGATGAAGATCTTTGCCGGTGCTCTGGTGATTGCCGGCCTGTTCACCTTCTGGCCCGGCCGCATCATGCATGCGGTGCTGTTCGGCTCCTGATCGCCGGGGCCATGGGGCGGCACCGGAGGGGCTTCTGGAGCGCCCGGAAGGATCGGTCGTAAGCAATTGGTTTATAAAGTAAAATTAGCCGTAGCCAAGGGCAGTTTTGGGTGGCGTCGCGGGGCTGAATCGGCTAGAGAAATCAGGTTCGATTCGTAGGAATTTTTCTTGGCAGACAACGACGACGAAAAGCCGGGCTCGTCCGGCCCCACCGACATTCGCCCGGTCTCGATCTCGGAGGAGATGAAGCGCTCCTACCTCGACTACGCCATGAGCGTGATCGTGGCGCGGGCGCTTCCGGACGCTCGCGACGGCCTCAAGCCCGTGCACCGCCGCATCCTCTACTCGATGCATGAGCAGGGCCACACGCCCGACAAGAAATACGTCAAATCGGCCCGCGTGGTCGGCGACGTGATGGGTAAATATCACCCGCACGGCGATCAGGCGATCTACGACGCGCTGGTGCGCATGGCGCAGGACTTCTCCATGCGCCTGCCGCTCATCGACGGGCAAGGCAATTTCGGCTCGGTCGACGGCGATCCGCCGGCGGCGATGCGGTACACCGAATGCCGGCTCGCCAAGTCGGCGATGGAACTGCTCGACGACATCGACAAGGACACCGTCGACTTCCAGGCCAACTACGACGGCAACGAAAAAGAGCCGGTGGTGCTGCCGGCGCGTTTCCCGAACCTGCTGGTCAACGGCGCAGGCGGCATCGCGGTCGGCATGGCGACCAACATCCCGCCGCACAATCTCGGCGAGGTGATCGACGCAGCGATAGCGCTGATCGACAATCCGGCGCTCAGCATCGAGGAGCTGATCGAGATCGTCCCCGGGCCCGACTTCCCGACCGCCGGCATCATCCTTGGCCGCGCCGGCATCCGAGCCGCCTACCATACCGGCCGCGGCTCGATTGTGATGCGCGGCAAAGTCGAGTTCGAGACGCTCCGCGGCGACCGCGAGGCCATCGTCATCAGCGAGATTCCCTACCAGGTGAACAAGGCCAACCTGGTCGAGCGGATCGGCGAACTGTGGCGCGAGAAGAAGATCGAGGGCATCTCGGCGCTGCGTGACGAGTCCGACCGCGACGGCTACCGCGTGGTGATCGAGATCAAGCGCGAAGCGATGCAGGAGGTGGTGCTCAACCAGCTATACCGCTACACGCCGCTGCAATCGACCTTCGGGGCCAATATCGTGGCGCTCGACGGCGGCCGGCCGCAGGTGATGAACCTGAAGGACCTGCTCACCTGCTTCGTCAACTTCCGCGAAGAGGTGATCTCGCGGCGGACCAAATTCCTCCTCAACAAGGCGCGCGACCGCGCCCACATCCTGGTCGGGCTCGCCATCGCGGTCGCCAATATCGACGAGGTGATCCGGCTGATCCGCGCCTCCAAGGACGCCAACGAGGCGCGCGAGGCGTTGATGTCGCGCGACTGGGAAGCGAGGACAGTCGAGGCGATGGTCACGCTGATCGACGACCCGCGCCACCGCGTCTCGCCGGCCGGCACCACGCGGCTCTCCGCCGAGCAGGCCAAGGCGATCCTCGACCTGCGCCTGCAGCGGCTCACCGCCCTTGGCCGCGACGAGATCAAGGCCGAACTCGACAAGCTCGCCGCCGAGATCGCCGATTACCTCGACATCCTGCGCTCGCGCGCCCGCATCCAGTCGATCGTCAAGGACGAACTGCGCGCGGTGAAGGACGAATTCGCCACGCCGCGGCGCACCGTCATCGCCGACGAGCAGGGCGCGGTCGACGACGAGGACCTGATCCATCGCGAAGATATGGTCGTCACCGTCTCGCACCTGGGCTACGTCAAGCGGGTGCCGCTGTCGGCCTATCGGGCGCAGCGGCGCGGCGGTAAGGGCCGCAGCGGCATGCAGACCCGTGACGAGGATTTCGTCTCGCGGCTGTTCGTCGCCTCGACCCATGCGCCCGTGCTCTATTTCTCCTCGCACGGCCGCGTCTACAAGGAGAAGGTCTGGCGGCTCCCGCAAGCCGCGCCACAGGCGCGCGGCAAGGCGCTGATCAACATCCTGCCGCTCGAGCAGGGCGAGACCATCACCACCGTCATGCCGTTGCCCGACGACGAGTCGACCTGGGGCGCGCTCGACGTAATGTTCGCCTCGACGCGCGGCACGGTGCGGCGCAACAAGCTGTCCGACTTCGTCGATGTGCGGCGTTCCGGCATCATCGCCATGAAGCTCGACGAGGGCGAGGGCATCCTCGATGTGCAGAAATGCACTGAGCGGGACGACGTCTTGTTCACCACCGCGGGCGGCCAGTGCATCCGCTTCCCGGTCACTGACGTGCGGGTGTTCGCGGGCCGCTCCTCGATGGGCGTACGCGGCATTGCGCTCGCCAATGACGACAAGGTCATCTCGATGACCATTCTGCGCCATGTCGAGGCGACCCCTGAGGAGCGCGCGAGCTATCTCAAGATGCGTCAAGCGGTCACCGGCGACGAGGCGCGTGAGGTCGACGAGGAGGGTGACACCATGACGCCCGCACTCACGCAGGAGCGCTACGCCGAACTGTCGGCGGCCGAGCAGTTCGTGCTCACGCTGTCGGAAAAAGGCTACGGCAAACGCACCTCGTCCTACCGTTATCGCGTCACCGGACGCGGCGGCAAAGGCATCGTCGCTATGGATGTGCGCGAGAAGAGTGGAGCGATCCGCGAGAAGACCGGCAAGCTCGTTGCTTCATTCCCGGTCGAAGATTCCGACCAGATCATGCTGGTCACCAATGGCGGGCAGTTGATCCGCACGCGCGTCGAGGGCATCCGCATTGCCGGCCGTTCGACGCAGGGCGTGATCGTATTCGACACCGCCGAGGACGAGCGTGTGGTCTCGGTCGAGCGGCTCCCCGCGGAAGGCGAAGAAAACGGCGGGTAGGACTTCGCGATCCGTGATGTCCGGGGTTGTCCCCGGGCACCCACGTCGTTCTCTTTGATGCGGAAGACGTGGATGGCCGGATCAAGTCCGGCCATGACGTTGACAGGGCAGTGCCGTCATCATCGGCAGCAACTTCAGGTGCGATCCAATGAACTGGGAACTGTTCGCGGCCTTCCTGCTGATCACGATGATCCTGGTGGTGACGCCGGGCCCGATCGTGACGCTGGTGATTGCGACCGGCGCCAGCCAGGGCGTGCGGGCCGCGCTGGTGACCGTCGCCGGGACCACGACGGGCAATGCGCTGCTGATCGCCGGCATTGCGCTCGGTCTGAGCTGGGTACTGGCGAACGCCGTGCTGCTGTTCGAGGTGTTGCGCTGGGCGGGCGCCGCTTACCTGATCTGGCTCGGCATCCAGGCGTGGCGGAGCGCCGGCAACGGCGGCAGCAAGCCTCCGCCGCGCGGCGTCAATTTCGGACGCGGTGTCGTGGTCGCGATCTCGAACCCCAAGACCATCGCGTTCTTCACAGCGTTCCTGCCGCAGTTCATCGACCCGGCGCTGCCGGCGGGGCGCCAGCTCTTCATCATGTGCACGGTCTCGGTGGCGCTCGCGGCGCTGAGCGATTGCGCCTGGGCGGTCGCGGCGGGATTAGGCCGCGCCTGGTTCCTGCAACCGGCGCGCGCCAAGCTGCTGGCGCGGCTGTCGGGGCTCGCGCTGATCGGCGGCGGCGTCTGGCTGTCGCTCGCCCGCCGCCCGGCTTGAAGCATTGCGAAGCAAGAACGCGCGTCATTGCGAGCGAAGCGAAGCAATCCAGGATTCTTGAGAAGACTGGATTGCTTCGTCCCTTGCGCTCCTCGCAATGACGGGCTGCTGACAAATTGCTCAGCTCATACCGATCGGATCACTGCGGCTTGACGTCGGCGAGCTTGGCCATCGCCTGCCACTTCGGGATCTCCTTGGCGATAAAGGCGCGGAATTCCTCCGGCGAACCCGGCCGTGACTCGGCGGCGAGCTTGTGGAAGCGATCCTTGACCTCCGGCGATGCCAGCGCGGTGTTGAGCTCGGTATTCAGCCGCTGCACGATCTCCTTGGGCGTGCCGGCCGGCGCCATCAAACCGGTCCAGGAACCGGCGACGAAGTCGGGGACCCCGCTCTCGATCATGGTCGGGACATCGGGCAGTTCGGGCAGCCTCTTGGGCGTCGCGACTCCCAGCGCCTTGAGCTTGTTGTCGTGCACGTGACCGAAGGTGACCGAGGTGGTCTCGAAGCCAAGCTGGATCTGGTTGCCCAGCATATCGGTCAGCACGCCGGAAGCGCCGCGATAGGGCACGATCACGATGTCGGTTTTGGTCACATCACGGAACCAGGCGCCGAGCATGTGTGGCGGCGCGCCATTCGGCAGGCCGAAATTGAGCTTGCCGGGATTGGCCTTGGCGAGCGCGATCAGTTCCTTGACGTTGTTGGCCTGGACCTTCAATCCGGCCACCATCACGTAGGGAACGGTGGCGATGAAGCCGACGGGCGCAAAATCCTTCTTCGCGTCGTAGCCGGCGCTGAGATAGAGCGCAGGGCCGATCGCCATCGTGGCGGCGCTGCCGACCAGAAGCGTGTAGCCGTCGGGCTCAGCGGTCGCCACGGCGCGGCCGGCAAGCGTGCTGCCGGCGCCCGGGCGGTTTTCGACAATGACCTGTTGTCCAAGCGACATCGACAGCCGCTGCCCGATCAGCCGGCCCATGATGTCGACGGGGCCTCCGGCCGGGAACGGCACGACCAGCCTGATCGGTCGCGAGGGATACTTGTCCTGGGCATTGGCGGCCCCAAGGCCGGCGCCAAGTACAATGCCAAGAGCGCAGATGCCGGCGGCGAGCCGCCGCAGCGTTGTCGTCGTCATGATTTCCCTTTCGTGGATGGCAGTCAGTGTGCGCCCGCGCGTTCGAGGATGCGGGCAATCTGCGAATAACCGCGAGTGCGGGCATGGCCGAGTGCGGTCGTACCGTCTCGGTCCGCCAGGTTGACATCGGCCCCGGCCTGCACCAGCGCCTCGACCGTCTCGGTATGATCGGCTCCGCCGTTGCCCAGGACGATAGCCTCGAGCAGCGCGGTCCAGCCGAGCGAGTTGACGTGATTGAGCGGCGCCTTGGCGGCGATCAGCATGCGCACGGCCTCGACATGACCAAGATGCGCGGCGGCGATCAGGGCCGTGCCGCGATAGGGGCTGGTGATGGCGCGCGGATTGCTGCCGCCATCGAGCGCGATCTTCAGCATTTCGAGGTCGTTGTCCACTGCTGCGATGGTGACGACGTCGTAGTGCTGGGCGTCGAGCGCGTTGGGGTCGGCGCCCAGGCGGATGAGCGCGCGAGCGGCCGCATGATGTCGACGGAAGACCGCGACATGCAGCGGGGTGCGGCTGTTGCTGTCCTGAATGTTCGGCTTCTCGCCGTCGGCGATCAGCTTTTCGATCCCGTCAACGTCACCGCGGGCGGCGGCATCGTGCAGGCCGGCATAGATGCGAAGGTCGCGCTCGGTCGGCGGGTTCTGCGCCGTCGCGCCGGTACCGGGAAGGACGAGGACCAGAGCGAATATGACACGCCGGATGAGCTGCGACATCGGAGTTGCTCAGGCTGCGCTTCGCCGATCGCAATCGGGGGTGCGCTGCTTCGGGGGCTGCGATCTTAACGGGTCTTGCGGTTCCTTACAGTGCGGGTTAGACCGCCGCGATGCCGCGGATCGCGCTTTTTCCCGGGTCGTTCGACCCCGTCACGAACGGCCATCTCGACCTGGTGCGCCAGGCCGCAAGGCTTGCTGACCGCCTCGTGGTCGCAATTGGAACTCACCCCGGCAAGACGCCGCTGTTCAGCGTCGACGAGCGGCTCTCCATGCTGCAGGAGACCTGCGCGCCGCTGGCGCGTACGGCCGGCTGCGAATTCGGCGCCACGACGTTCGCCGACCTCGTCGTCACCGCGGCGCAGCGGGAAGGGGCGACGCTCCTGATCCGCGGACTGCGCAGCGGCAGCGACTTCGACTACGAAATGGAAATGGCCGGCATGAACGGCGCCATGGCGCCCGGGGTACAGACCGTCTTCCTGCCGGCGTCGCCGCCGGTTCGCCCGATCACCGCCACACTGGTGCGCCAAATCGCCTCGATGGGCGGCGACGTGACGACATTCGTGCCGCCCCTGGTCGCCGACCGCCTCAAGGCGAAGTTCGCCGGCAAAGCCGGCAAATCCTAAGCGATGCCATACCTGAGCGATGCCATAGGAGTGTCCATGTTCCGCCTGGTCGTTTTGTTTGCCGCGCTGATCTGCGCGGTACCTGCCGTTGCCCAGAAGCTGCCCGCCGGCGCCGATCCGCAGAACACGCTGCTGGTCGACACCAAGCACGGGCGGATCGTCATCAAGCTGCGGCCCGACCTTGCGCCCAAGCACGTCGAGCGCATCAAGCAGCTCGCCCGCGAAGGTTACTACAACAATGTGCCGTTCCATCGCGTCATCTCAGGCTTCATGGCGCAGACCGGCGACGGCGCGCGGGGCGACGGCACCGGTGGTTCGAAGTATCCAAACCTGCCGGCGGAGTTCAGCCGCACGCCGTTCAAGCGCGGCGTCGTCGGCATGGCGCGCTCCAACGATCCGAACTCGGCGAACAGCCAGTTCTTCATCATGTATGACGTGGGCTCGTTCCTCGACGGCAAGTACACCGTCGTCGGCGAGGTCCTGTCCGGCATGGATGCGGTCGACAAGATCAAGAAGGGCGAGCCGGTGCGCGACCCCGACCGCATGATCAAGGTGCAGGTCGCCGCCGACGCCAAGTGAGGCATCGCGCTGAGTGACGCAGCGGAGACGGCGGGCCATGTGCCCGCCCTCAGATCGTTCGAACAAATAACCCCAAGGACAGCCATGACCCAGGTCACCGACAACACGATGATTCTCGAAACCACGAAGGGCAAGGTGGTGATCGAAATGCGCCCCGACCTCGCGCCGGGACACGTCGCCCGCATCAAGGAACTGGTGCGCGAGGGCTTTTACGACGGCGTCGTCTTTCACCGCGTGATCGACGGCTTCATGGCGCAGACCGGCTGCCCGCAGGGCACCGGCACGGGCGGCTCCGGCAAGAAGCTCAAGGCCGAATTCAACAAGGAGCCACACGTGCGCGGCACCACCTCGATGGCGCGCGCGCAGAATCCGGACTCCGGCGACAGCCAGTTCTTCATCTGCTTCGACGATGCGTCGTTCCTCAACGGCCAATACACCGTCTGGGGCAAGGTGACCGAAGGCATGGAGAACGTCGACAAGATCAAGCGCGGCGAGCCGGTGATCAATCCCGACAAGATCGTCTCGGCCAAGATGGCGGTCGACGGCTGACGCCGGCCGAGCAATCGGCCGGTTGCGTTGCCGCCGGCGTGATGTTCGATGGACCGTGGATTGCCGTTCTGCAGGGCCCGCCGACCGTCATCGGGCCGTCAGAGCTACGACATGACCGCCTCGCGGGCGGACTCCGGTTCGTCTCGCCTTGGCTCGCCATCGCAGACCCAGGCTTCCTGCGCAAACCATTCATGCTCGATCCGGCAGATCGGGCAGTAGACGCGGGCAAAGAATACCGGCGTGGCGCGAAAGCGTTCGCGATCCGACACCAAACCGGTCTCGATATCGCGCCCTGTCTGTGGGCATCTCACCATAACAGCACCCATCGGCCTCTCCTTTTTTGTCTTGCGCCTAAGATCAGCGCGCAATTGACGCCCCGGGGGTAAGATCGCTCCGCCCAAATTGACGCGGTCACTGACAGTGACGTGTGGCTTGTACGGAGATGATGCGAACAGAGTTTGACGCAATGCGGTCAGGCGATTCACGATTTGTTGACGCCGGAATTGCCGCATTTGTAGGAACTTTTTCACCTTCTCGGATCAGGCGAATCCGGTCGGTGACCTTGTACCTCTGGAAGTCTCGGCTGCTTTGAGAACGCATGCGAACCGACCTATTTGACTTCGAATTGCCGCCGGAGCGGATCGCGCTGCGGCCGATCGTGCCGCGCGATGCCGCGCGACTGCTCGTGGTCCTGCCGGGACAGACGCCGGAACTCGACGACCGGACGATGCGGGCCTTGCCGCAATTGCTGCGTCCGGGGGACGCGCTTGTCGTCAACGACAGCAGGGTGATTCCGGCGCGCCTCCACGGCCGCCGGATCGGCCGCGGCAGCGAGCCCAGGATCGAGGCGACGCTGCACCGTCGACTCGACGGCGCGCGGTGGCGCGCTTTCGTCAAGCCGGCGAAACGGCTCACGGCCGGCGACGTCATCCGTTTCGGCGACGAGGGCCGTGTCTGCTTTCTCGGCCAGCTCGACGCCACGGTGGAGAGCAAGGGTGAGGGCGGGGAGGTGACGCTCGCGTTCGCGTTTCACGGACCCGTGCTCGACCAGGCGATCGCAGAACGCGGCGACATGCCGTTGCCGCCCTATATCGCGGCGCGCCGTAAGCCGGACGAGCGCGACCGCGCAGACTATCAGACCATGTTCGCCGAAATGGACGGCTCGGTCGCAGCCCCGACGGCAGGCCTGCACTTCACCGATGCGCTGGTGCGGCAATTGGACGAGCGAGGCGTTGTCATCCACAAGGTGACGCTGCACGTCGGCGCCGGCACCTTTCTGCCGGTCAAGAGCGACGATATCTCGGACCATCGCATGCACGCCGAGTGGGGCAGTGTGAGCGCGGAAACGGCCGACGCGCTCAACGCGGTGCGCCGCACCGGGGGACGGATCGTCGCTGTCGGCTCGACCGCGTTGCGCACGCTGGAAAGCGCCAGCGGCGAGGACGGGGTCGTGCGCGAGTTCTCGGGCGAGACCGCGCTATTCATCACGCCGGGTTACCGGTTCCGCTGCGTCGACGCGATGCTGACCAATTTTCACCTGCCGCGGTCGACGCTGTTCATGCTGGTGTCGGCGCTGTGCGGGCTCGACCTGATGCAGCGCGCCTATGCGCATGCGATCGCCGCGGGCTACCGGTTCTATTCCTACGGCGATGCCTGCTTGCTGTTTCGCGCTCAGTCCTGATACCAACCGCCGGTCATGCCGGACGCCTTTTCCTTCCATCTCCTGGCCACCGACGGCGCCGCGCGCCGCGGCGAGATCGTCACGCCGCACGGCACGGTAGCGACGCCGGCATTCATGCCGGTCGGCACCCAGGCCACCGTGAAGGGCCTGCTGCCCGAGACGGTGCGCGGGACCGGCGCCGATATCCTGCTCGGCAACACCTATCACCTGATGCTGCGGCCCGGCGCGGAGCGCGTCGCGGCACTCGGCGGACTGCACCGGTTCATGAACTGGCCGCACGCCATCCTCACCGATTCCGGCGGCTTCCAGGTGATGTCGCTGTCGCAACTGCGCAAGATCGACGAGCGCTGCGTGACGTTCCGATCGCACCTCGACGGCGCGCTGTTTGCATTGTCGCCGGAGCGCGCGGTCGAGATCCAGGGCCTGCTCGGCGCCGACATCGCGATGCAGCTCGACGAATGCCTCAAGCTGCCGGCGACGCGCAGCGAGATCGAACGGGCGATGACACTGTCGCTGCGCTGGGCCGAGCGCAGCAGGCGCGCGTTCGAGAACGGCAGCGGGCAGCAGCAGGGCCGCGCCCTGTTCGGCATCGTGCAGGGCGGCGACGATCCGGCGCTGCGGATTGCGAGTGCCCGGGCGCTGGTCGATATCGGCTTCGAGGGCTATGCCATCGGCGGGCTCGCAGTCGGCGAGCCGCAGGCGGTGATGCTGCGCATGATCGAGGAAGTCGAGCCTACGCTGCCCGTCGAGCGGCCGCGCTACCTCATGGGAGTCGGCACGCCGGACGACCTGCTCGCCGCAATCGGACGCGGCATCGACATGTTCGACTGCGTGCTGCCGACTCGCAACGGCCGGCATGGCCTCGCCTTCACGCGCTTCGGCGCCATCAACCTCAAGAACGCGCGGCATGCCGAGGACCCGCGGCCGCTCGACACGGAAAGCCCGTGCGCGGCGGCGCGCGATTATTCCCGCGCCTATCTGCATCATCTGGTGAAGGCCAACGAGATGCTCGGCGCCATCATCTTGAGCACCGTCAATCTCGCCTATTACCAGGAGCTAATGGCGGGCGTTCGCAGCGCGATCGCGGCCGGCCGGTTTGGCGATTTCCGCGACGCGACGCGCGAGGGCTGGGATCGCGGCGACCTAGCGGTCTAAACGGAGGCAGATTTCGTCATCGCGAGGCCCAAAGGGCCGACGCAATCCAGTGCTTTCTTCACCTCACCTGGATTGCTTCGTCGCTTCGCTCCTCGCAATGACGAGCTGGCGTATCGAAAACTCACTCGGCCTTGATGCCCCGCGACTTGACGACGCCGGTCCATGTCTTGGTTTCGTCGTCGATATACTTCCCGAACTCGGCCGGCGTCATGGCGTCGGCGGTGGCGCCACGCGCCGCGAGTTGCTTCTTAACCTCGGGCATTTCGAGGATCGCGGCGATCGTCTTGTTCAGCTTTTCGATCACCGCCGGCGGCGTTCCGGCCGGCGCCGAGAGTCCGATCCAATTGCCGGTTTCAAATCCAGGCAGTCCGGCCTCCGCAAAGGTCGGAACGTCCGGCAGCATCTCGCTGCGTTTTTTCGCGGAGACTGCGATCCCCTTGACCTTCCCCGAAATAATGTGCGGCCCGACCGAAGAGGTCGAGCCGATGATGGCATCGCTGTGACCGCCCATCACGTTGATCACCGCTGGGTTCGCGCCCTTGAACGGAACATGCAGGACATCGATGCCGGCCTTGTCCTTGAACAGTTCGAAGCCGAGGTGCAGCGAACCGCCGACGCCGCCGGAGGCGTATTGCAGTTGGCCCGGCTTGGATTTGGCGAGGGCGATGAACTCCTTGACGGAGTTGACCGGCAGATCCTTCTTCACGGCAAAGACGTTCGGTACCGAGGCGATGAAAGCGACTGGCGCAAACGCCGCTTTTGGATCGTAGGATAATTTGTAAAGAGCGGGATGTACCGCATTGGCGATCGAGGTAATGCCGAGGGTGTAGCCGTCCGGCGCCGCCTGCGCCAGCATCTCGGTGCCGACGACGCCACCGGCGCCGGTGCGATTTTCCGCAATGAATCGCTTGCCGAGCTTCTCACTCAGTTTGTCTGCGATCAGCCGGCCGACCACGTCGTTCAGGCCGCCTGCCGAGAACGGAACGATGACTCGCACCGGTTTGGAGGGATAGTCGTCGGCCCGAGCCGGCGCGGAAACGACCAGCATTCCTGCAGCGAGAACCATCAGCAGACTGCGCTGTGCCGTCATGGCGTTCCTCCATTTCTTGTGGTTTCGTGCGCCTTCGTGGATCAAAAAAAGACGCTCGTAAAGGGCTTCGTCCATCGTGCGGCCATTGCGCTCCTCGATTCGTCACAATTCGCAAGCCGCAAGGCTTTGTCAAAGCGGCGAATTGTCAGAATGCCGGCCGCTCGTTGTGTGCCAATCGGCGGATGGCCGCGTTGATCGGCATTCACCCATGGAAGCATGCGCTCGGGCAGTCCGGCTGCGACCGATGCGACCGCGGCCCGCGAGGGCCTCGACGGGGCGCGATCCGCGGCGCAAAATGCCGTCAAGCGGACGAGCCGATCAACGGCCGTCGAACTTGAACGGGAGAAACGTCATGATCTGGAAGCGCACGCTGGCGGCGGCATGGGTATTGGCGGGGAGCGTCTCGCTCGCCCACGCGCAGACCTGGCCGACACGCCCGATCGAAGTGCTCGTGCCGTTTCCAGCCGGCGGCAGTGTCGATGTGATCGGTCGCGCCGTCGCCAGCGCTTTGAGTGAGAAGCTGAACCAGCAGTTCGTGGTCACCAACCGCGTCGGCGCTAGCGGCACGGTTGCGTTCAATGCGCTCGCCGCGGCGGCACCCGACGGCTACACGCTCGCCGCGGGACCGACCACGCCGATCGCCAACGCGCCCTATTTGATGAAAGGCGTGCGCTACGACGTCGATTCGTTCGACTACATCTGCCACGTGTTCGAGAACCACTTCACGATGACGGTGGCCCCGGACTCGCGCTTCAAGTCGATCAAGCAGTTGCTCGACGAGGCGAAAGCCAATCCCGGCAAGATCAGCTACGGTCATTCCGGCAACGGCACCATTCCACATCTCTCGGTCGCGAACCTCGCCGACGCCTTGGGCATCAAGTTCGGGCCAGTGCCGTTCCGCGGCGAGAGCGCGGTGATGCCGGTGCTGCTCAAGGGCGATATCGATTTCGCCTCGGCGGCCGTGGTCACCGTAAGGGGAGGCAACTTCCGCCCGCTCGCCGTGTTTTCCGGCGAACGTCATCCGGCCTTGCCGGACGTGCCGTCGGTGCGCGAGTTGGGCGTAGCGATCATGGTGCCGCCCGGCCATAACGGCATCTTCGCACCCAAGGGATTGCCGCCCGACGTGCGTGTGACGCTGGAGCGTGCCTGCGCCGAGGTCGTGAAGGGACCGATCGTCCAGCGCGCCATGACCAACACCGGGCAGATCGTGCGCTACCTGACCGGAAAGGAATTCCACGCGTTGACGAAGGCCGACTACAAGTTCAAGGGCGAATTGATCAAACGCCTCGGCCTCACCGCTCAATAGCGCCTCGACGAACTCCGGTTCCGCTGCCGCGGTCATGCGTGGCAGCGCGACCCTTGCCATGTTTGAACATGATCCGGAGGCGTCCGACGCCAGGCTCACACCGGCTCGGTGCCCTCCGACTTGGTCATCCACATGATCGCCAGGATCGCGCCTTTGCAGCGCGGCAGCAGCGCGAGCGTCAGGCCGACGACCAGCGGGATCAGGATGGCGAGCTCGGTGACGGTCGTCAGCTCGAAATTCTCCTCGAGCAGGAAGAATGGAGCAACGAGATGGCCGACGAGCAAGATCGTGAGCCACGGCGGCGCGTCGTCGGCGCGGAAATGCCCGTAGCGCTCGCCGCACGCCGAGCACTCGCCCACGATCTTCAGGTAGCGGTGCAGCAGCGGCCCGCGGCCGCAGCATGGGCATCGTCCGAGCGCGCCGCGGATCAGCGCGTTCATGGTGGTCGGGGGTACGGGGCGCGGGGCGGGAGCCGCCATGGATTGGACCTTGGGTTTCTTGTGTGTGGGGTCGCGGCGAGAGCTTAAGTCATTCACATCCCGCCATAGAGCCAGGCGATGCCATCGTAGGATTGCTCCGGGGTGCGCGATCCGAGCATCTGGTTGCGCAACTCCGCGGCTGGCCCGCGGGCGTGATAAAAGTCGCCGTAGACGCGGGCCATGATCTGCACCCGCGCAGTGCGCAGGTAGCGCTGCTGCACGTAGTCGCGGAACGCCGCCGCCGGCTCGTCCGGTTTCTCCGCCACGCGGTCGGCCAGCGCCACCGCGTCCTCGGTCGCCATGCAGGCGCCCTGCGCGAGATATTGCAGCATCGGATGGGCGGCATCGCCAAGCAGCGTCACGCGGCCCTGCGACCAGTCCTTCACCGGTTCGCGGTCGCAGAGCACCCACATGCGCCAGGTCTCGATGCGCTCGAGCATCCGCATGACCTCGGGCCGCTGGCCCTTGAAGTGCTCCCACAGGTCGGAGGCATTGGCCTCGGTGTTCCAGCCCTCGACGTAGCGCTTGGAGTGGAAAACCGCGACCAGGTTGTAGATTTCGCCGCGCCGCAGCGGATAGGTGACCAGGTGGGTGCGCGGGCCGGCCCACAGCACCACGTCGGGGTTCCACAGGTCGGCCGGTACTTCGTCGCGCTTGAGCACGGCGCGATAGGCGATATGTCCGGAGACGTTCGGCTTGCCGTCGCCGACCACCTTCTCGCGCACCTTCGACCACATGCCGTCGCAGCCGACGAGCGCGCGGCCTGGGACCTGCTCGCCGGATTCGAGCGTCACCGTGACACCCTCGTCGTCCTGCTCGAAGTCCGTGACGGTGCGGTTGTTTTCCAGCGTGATCAGGTTGTTGCCCTGGCAGGCCCGCAGAAACACGCCGTGAATGTCGTGGCGGTGGATCACCGCGTAGGGCTGCTTGAACCGCTCCTTGAACTCCGGCGTATCGAGGGGAATCCGGGTCACCAGTTGACCGGAAAGCGCGTCCCGCATCTCCATCGCGGGGGGCACGTGGACGTCCGCCATGACCGCATCCTTGAGGCCAAGCCGTTCGAACGCCTTGAAGACGTTGGGGCCGAGCTGGATGCCGGCGCCGATCTCGCGAAATTCCGCGGCCTGTTCGAGCACCCGGACCGGCACCCCCTGGCGCGCCAGCGCGTATGCGGCGGCAAGACCGCCGATGCCGCCACCGGCGATGAGAATGGGGGCTCCGCCGTTCGATTTGGCCATGGGAATCCTCCGCAGACGCTACGGTGGTGAGCCCGGTTGGTCTCGAACCAACGACCTACTGATTAAAAGTCAGTTGCTCTACCGCTGAGCTACGGGCCCTCGTCGCCGAATGGCGCGGTTCCGCACGCCATGACGCCGCGTCGGCTGTGTAGGGGGCACGCCGGGCGCGGTCAATAGCCGGTCCTGAGCCGCTCTCTATCCGGTCCTGGCGCATGTTTGGCCTGTGCAACCGGGCCCGATGGACCTATCTTTGGTTTCCGGGGTGCGAGGAGAATTCCGATGCCGATCGTCAACCGCGTTGCCGACCTGCATGACGAGATCGCCGCTTGGCGGCACGACCTGCACGCCCATCCGGAGCTGCAATTCGACGTCCATCGAACTGCCGCGTCGGTCGCCGACAAGTTGCGTGACTTCGGCTGCGACGAGGTGGTCACCGGCATCGGCCGCACCGGCGTGGTCGGCGTGATCCGCGGCGCCAAGGGCAACGGCAGCAAGGTGATCGGACTGCGCGCCGACATGGATGCCCTGCCGATCGTCGAAGCGAACGACCTGCCGTACAAATCGACCGTGCCGGGCAAGATGCACGCCTGCGGCCACGACGGCCACACCGCGATGCTTTTGGGCGCCGCGCGCTATCTGACCGAGACGCGCAATTTCGCCGGCACCGCCGTGGTGATCTTCCAGCCAGCCGAGGAGGGTGGTGGCGGCGGCCGCGAGATGGTCAAGGACGGCATGATGGAGCGGTTCGGCATCGAGGAGGTGTACGGGATGCACAACTTCCCCGGCATCCCGCTCGGCGAATTCGCCATTCGTCCGGGCCCGGTGATGGCGGCAGCCGATCGCATCTACATCGACATCGAGGGCCGCGGCGCGCATGCCGCCAAGCCGCACCAGTCGATCGACACCATCCTGGTCGGCGCGCAGATCATCAACCAGCTTCAGTCGGTCGTCTCCCGCAACATCGACCCGCTCGACTCGGCGGTGGTCTCGATCTGCCAGTTCAACGCCGGCACCGCCGACAACATCATTCCGCAGACCGCGCGGCTGTCCGGTACCGCCCGCAGCCTGTCGCCGCAGGTGCAGGACGTGCTGGAGACGCGGGTGCGCGAGGTGGTGGAGGGCACCGCGAAGCTTTATGGCGCGAAGGCGACGCTGACCTACAAGCGGGACTATCCGGTGACGATCAATCATGCCGGCCAAGCGGCATTCGCCGCGGAGATTGCCTCGCATGTGGTCGGCAACGAACGGGTCGACCGGGACGTCGCGCCGGTGATGGGGGCGGAGGATTTCTCCTTCATGCTCAACGCGCGCCCCGGCGCTTTCATCTTCCTCGGCAACGGCGATAGCGCCGGGCTGCACCATCCGAACTACAATTTCAACGACGCGGCGATCCCGTTCGGCACATCCTACTGGGTCAAGCTGGTGGAGACCGCGCTGCCGGGGTGATGGCGTGACGACGCGCAACGCCACGGAGGTCGGACCGGGAGTTTCACCGTCATCCATGAATTCCGGGCTCGCGCTGTCGCGCGCCGTAATGACGGGCGCGCGCCGGAATGACGGGCCGGCCGGCGGCTATTGTACGGTTTCGACCTGCTTGTCGGCGGGCAACTGTACCGGCCGCTCGACGACGCGAGCCGAGCGCGGCGGCGCACCCGAGAACTTTGCCTCGAGGCGGCGCCAATAGGCGAATTCGTTGAAGCGCGAGCCCTCGAGCGCAGCGATGCCGACCGCAGCCAGGAACGGCAGGCTCTGCACGATGAGCACGACGGCGAAGATGTAGATCTCGTGGATCTGCTTGTAGTTCGTAAGCACCACGACCGCCGCGCCGACGAGCAGCAGGCCGGCCAGCACCGCCTCCCAGAACGCCGGGAAATCCGGTCCCTTGCGGGTCGCGCCGCCCTTGGCGGTGCGCATGAATGGCAAGCTTGAGGTCCATATGCCGACGCCGACCGCTCGCGCCACTGTCCACTGCACCGACATGGCGGCGAAGATCGCTCCGATCATCTGCCGCGGCGGAATGCTGACGCGCGAGCGATAGAGCGCCAGGAAGTGGACCAGCGACACCACGAAGGTCGCCAGGATCGGCACGGTGAGGATCGTGTCCGGAATGGCGATGCCGGCGAATGCGACCACCGGCACCCAGATCAGGTTGAGGATCGCCACTGCAACGCCGATCGCCTCGGCACCGAGCCAGTTGAGCCAGCCCAGCGCGAATTCCCGCTTCTGCTCCTGGGTCAGGGCGCGCGCCCTCGGAAGCAACTGGCGCCAGTGTTTCCTGAGGATCTGGAAGCCGCCGAAGGCCCAGCGGTGGCGCTGCTTCTTGTAGGCATCGAAGGTATCGGGGAGTAGGCCGTGACCGTAGCGCCGGTTGGTATAGTGGATATGCCAGCCGTGCTCGAGCACCTGGAGGCCGAGGTCGGTGTCTTCGACGATGGTGTCGCTCGACCAGCCGCCGACGGCAAGGAGGGTCTCGCGGCGAATCAGGCACATCGTGCCATGCACGATGATGGCGTTGGCTTCGTTGCGCTGGACCATGCCGATGTCGAAGAAGCCGGCATACTCGCCGTTCATGGCGGTGTGCATCGGGCTGCGCTCGCCGTCACGGTGATCCTGCGGCGCCTGCACCATGCCGACCTCGGCGTCGGCAAAGGCCGGGACCAGGTCCTTGAGCCAGTCCGGTTGCACCACGTAGTCGGCGTCGATGACGCCGATAATCTCGGCATCGGGTGCAGTATGGGCGAGCGCAAGCCGCAGCGCGCCGGCCTTGTATCCCGATACGCCGTCCTCCCGGACGAACTTGAACCGCTCGCCCAGCGCGGCGCAGTGATCCTCGATCGGACGCCAGAATGCCGGGTCGGGCGTGTTGTTGATGACGATTACGCACTCGAAATTCGGATAATCGAGCCGCGCCAGCGCGTCGAGCGTCGCCTTGAGCATTTCGGGTGGCTCGCGGTGCGCCGGAACGTGAACCGACACCTTCGGCAGGGGGCCGTCGGAGGCGGGCAGGGGGCCGGCAATCAGCCGCTCGGGTCCCTTGCCGAACACGATCGCGGCGATTTCCTCGATGCGCGCCAATGCGATCAGCACCAGCGGGAGCAGCAGCACGAGCCCGAGGCCAAGCGCGAAGGCGGCGCCCAGCACAAAATAGTGCGTCTGCCAGAACCCGAAGACGAACGCGAACCAGGCGCCGACGACGTTGGCGGCGATCGCGAGCGTGAGCGCCTCGCCCACGGTGGCGTGGCCGCGCGCCAACAGCGGCAGCGACAGCAGCAAACCGAGCAGCAGGGCAATCGCGGCGAGCTTGAGGTAGTTCTGGTCGTAGACCGGCCCGGTCCAGGCAAATTTGGCGTGGCGCGAAGAGTCGAACACGCCCCAATACATGCCGACGCCGCCTTCGTTGGTCTTCCAAGGCTGGTCGAAGGCTTCGATGATGTTGTAGTCGATGCCGTGAGCTTCGGCGCGAGCGACGAAATCCCGCAGGATGCTGGCCTGCTCGATGTGCCCCGGGTTGGCCTTGAGCATATTGTAGCCCGCGCTCGGCCAGCCGAACTCGGCGATCACCACGCGCTTGCCCGGATGGGCGCGCCGCAACTTGTCGTAGGCATCGATGGTCAGGCCGACGATCTTGTCCGCCGGCAGTCCGTCCCAGTAGTGCAGAACGTGGGCGGCGATGAAGTCGACCGAGGAGGCAAGTTCCGGATGGTCGATCCAGACCGTCCAGATTTCGCCGGTCGTGACCGGGACCGGGCTCATACGTTTGACGCGCTGGATGATCTTGCTGAGCTCGTCGACCGTTTTTTCCGCGCGCAGTGTCGTCTCGTTGCCGACGACGATCGCATTGACGTTGCGGTAGCGGCGGGCGAGCGCGATGGCGGACTGGATTTCCTGCTCGTTGCGGACTTCATTCTTGTCGATCCAGATGCCGAGCGTGACCTTCAGTCCGAACTGCGCCGCGATCGCCGGGACGAGTTCGCCGCCGCCGGTCGAAGTATAGGTGCGGATCGCATGAGTATAGGGACTGATGAGCCTGAGGTCGGCGCGGATCTGTTCGACGGTCGGCCGATCACCATTGTCGGGATGCTGCGACCGGGTGAAGGGGGAATACGACAGGCTGGCGAGCGGGGCCGTGATATTGGCGGCCGATTCTTGCCGTTGGAACAAAGTCCACAGACCGGCATGCACGCAGAGGACAAGCGCCACCAAAGCCGCAACGGTGCGCATCGAAATTCAACCACACAGGGCAGAAACAGGGACCCGAACCCGTCCCCTAGGTTCAACCAAGGCCGTATTGATTAACGTACCTTAGACGACAGCAATCAACAAGTGGCAAACGCTCGTGGCGAATTCAAGGAAGATGTTCTAAGTGCAGTGAAAAAATCGTGCGTCGTTCAACAGTCATTCTGAACGTCTGTACATCGTCCCGCAACTATTCTGAACAACTGTACAGCTTAGCGGTTGGTGACGCCGCTCGTCGCCGCCGCCGTGCCCTTGGCTTCGGCGGCAGGATTGATCCAGCAGCCGTGGACGCGGCTGTTGATCGTGTCGGTCGCCTTCGGATCGATGCTGCCCTGGCGGACGAGGCAGCGGAACGTCGCCTGGATATGGCCGGCCGGGCAGCCGAAGCGGTCGTAGAGATCGAGGTGGCGGAATGCCGTGTCGAGGTCGTCGCGCCACAGCAGGCTGACCACTCGCCGTCCGAGCCACAGGCATTCCGGATTGGCCGCAGGTCCACCGAGCACCCGCTCGGCCTCGGCGAATTCATCGATCTTCTTCTTCTCTTTTGCTGCTTCCGCCGGCGGTTTGTCGGCGGGCTTCGCTTCGCTGGTTTGCGCCAGCGCAGGCGGGACCGACGCAATACACACCGCACCCCCCAGGGCAACCGCAACGGCACACAGACTAAAGAAGCGCATGGTTCCCCAGATTTATGGAGCCCTGACGGCCGGTTATGTCCTCCACATGCCAACCCGAATAGGTCAGCATTGCGGCGATTACCGCCGCAGCTTCAACGTCGCCGCCCCGCTCGGATTTCGAAGCGGTACTCACGAACGAACATTAAAGCAGCCGAGCCTTCAGACGCCAAGGTGGGCGCACGAAATTCTGTGCCGTGCAACACCGTCACGCCCAGAGTGCAGACCTTTGCCGACGCTTGGCACTGCTGCGAGCGCACGATAAACGAGCCCGTACGTGACGGGAAACGAGCCCGTGCATGATGGGGCCGCCGATGGGCGTTGTGTCCGTGCTCTTCGCTCTGACGGTCGCCGCGATCGTTGCCGTCTGGGGATGGCTGGGTGCGACGGTCAATATGCCGCAAGCGCCGATGGCACCGGGCGAGAAGGTGCACTGCGTCTCGTACGCGCCATTCCGCGGTGCCCAGGACCCCTTCGGACCCGACGTGCCGATCGATCCGCGCCAGATCGAGGAAGACCTCGCGCAGCTCAAGCAGATCACCGACTGCGTGCGAACCTATTCGACCGATCACGGCCTCGACCAGATCCCGGAGATCGCCCGGCGGCACGGCATCAAGGTGATGCAGGGGTTATGGCTGTCGAGCCGGCCGGACCTCACGCGCAAGCAGATCGAAACCGGCATTGCACTCGCCAAGCGTTTTCCCGACGTGATCACGGCGCTGGTCGTCGGCAATGAGGTGCTGCTGCGTGGCGAAATGGGCGCCCCGGAACTCGCGCGGACCATCCGCGAGGTGAAGGCGCAAGTGCCGATGCCGGTGACTTACGCGGACGTCTGGGAATTCTGGCTCCGTAACCGCGAACTGGCCGCTGCGGTCGATTTCATCACGGTTCATATTCTGCCGTACTGGGAGGACTTCCCCATCCCGGCCAAGGACGCTGCAAGGCACGTCGATGCGATCCGCCGGCAAGTCGCCGCAGCGTTTCCGGGCCGCGAGATTTTTCTCGGCGAGTTCGGCTGGCCCAGCGCCGGCCGGATGCGGGAGGGTGCCTTGCCGTCGCCCGCCAATCAGGCGCGGACCGTCCAGGAGGTTCTGGCGCTTGCCAAGCAAGGGAACTACCGCGCCAACCTGATCGAGGCCTACGACCAGCCTTGGAAGCGGCAACTCGAAGGCACGGTGGGCGGTCACTGGGGGCTCTACGATGCCTACCGGCGCCAGGCCAAATTCGCCTGGGGGGCTCCGGTGTCGAACCATCCTGACTGGCCGTGGCAGGCTGCCGGCGGCGTCGGCTTTGCCGCCGTCGTCTTTGCCGCCGCTTTCCTGGCAGGACGGAGGAGCCAGTCGGCCCCGGGTCGAGGCGTGTGGCTACGCGTGGCCTTGATCGCATTCGCGGGCGGCAGCGTGATCGGCTGGGCGGTAGCGAATGTGCCGCTCGAAAGCCTCACGGTGGGCGATTGGATCCGCTCGCTCGGCTGGACGGCGGTGGCATTCGCCGCACCGATCGCGGCGGCGGTGGCGACGGTGCAGGGCCGCACCCTGCCGACGCTCGACCGGATGCTTGGCCGGCCGCCGAGACGGCCTCGCGACGCGCTCACTTTGCTGCTCGGGGCGGCGGTGATCGGACTCACCGTACTCACCGTTCAGGCCGCCCTCGGCCTGGTCTTCGATCCGCGCTATCGCAACTTCCCGTTTGCGCCGCTCACCGCCGCCGCGGTTCCGTTGCTGTTCGTCGTCGCCTGGGAAGCCAAGCTCCGAGCCGCCCGACCGGCTGCCGAAACCGCAATTGCCGTCACATTGATCGTCTCCACGATCTACATCGTTTTCAACGAGTCGTTCGCGAACTGGCAGTCGTTGTGGTTCTGCGCCGGCGTGCTGGCGTTTGCGCTCACTCTGCTGAAGGCGCGGGCCGCGCCAGACTGAGCAGCAGCAGCGCCACGGCAAGTCCGGCGAGGCTGGCGTTGTGCAGCACCAGCCCAAATGCCGCGGCGGCAAGTGACACCGCCACCAGCACGATCGACGGCCGGATCAGGTTGAGCGCCGCCGCGCCAACCGCAACCCAACCGAACACCGAATGATTATAGAGGGCGATGACCGTGCGGAAGGTCGCGCAAAGCCAGGTGTTGAGCCCGCCCTGGCAGGCGAGCGAAACCGGAGCATGCTCGATCGCCAGATAGCGAACATAGAGCGCCTGGCCGAGTGCAAGGAAGCCGACGATCAGCAGAAGGTTGGTCTGGCGCGCGGTCGGCAAAAAGAGCGGCGGATGCATGCCGCACTATGCCGCCGGCGGCGAGCGGCGACAATCGTCGACGGCGGGGCTAACGATTCGGTCGTTATTACAGATATTTATACTATCTCCCTCATTGCCAACATGAGCAACCCCGGCTGCGCGCAGGGGGACGCGCCGGCCGATCTCGGCGCGATCCGCCTTTTCCGCCGTCTTGGGCTCGGATATGAGGGCGCGGCTGGCGAGGATGGAATCAATGGCCGAGCGAACCTGTCTGGCGATCGTGCTTGCGGCTGGCGAGGGCACGCGCATGCGTTCGGCGCGGGCAAAAGTTCTGCATGCCATCGCCGGCCGGTCACTGCTGGCACTCGTCCTGGCTGCGGTCCGGGATGCCGGCGGCACCTCGACTGCGGTGGTCGTGGGCCCAGGTGCCGCGGCGGTCGAGGCGGAGGCCACCCGCATCGAGCCGGAGGCCGAGATTTTCGTGCAGGACGAGCGGCTGGGAACTGCCCATGCAGTGCTTGCCGCACGGTCTGCGATCGCCGCGGGAGCGGACGATATCCTGGTGATTTTCGCCGACACGCCGTTGATCACGCCGCAGACGCTGCGGCGGATGCGCGAGGCGCTGGCGAAGGGCGCCGCCGTCGCGGTGCTGGGCTTCCGCCCGGCCGACCCCACCGGCTACGGTCGCCTGGTGATGGAGGGCAGCGACCTCCTCGCCATCCGCGAAGAACTCGACGCCACGCCGGCGGAGCGTCAGATCGGCCTGTGCAACGGCGGCCTGATGGCGTTTGCCGGCAAGTCCGCCCTCGCCATGCTCGAACGGATCGGCAATCAGAACCGCAAGGGCGAATACTATCTCACCGACGGCGTCGCGATTGCCCGGCAGATGGGCCTGAAGGCCGTGGTGATCGAAACCGGCGAGGACGAGGTGCGCGGCGTCAACACCAGAGCGCAACTCGCCGAGGCCGAGGCCGCGCTGCAGCAGCGGCTGCGCCGCGCCGCGATGGAGGCCGGCGTGACGCTGGTGGCGCCGGAAACGGTGTACTTCGCCGCCGATACCAAACTCGGCCGCGACGTCGTGATCGAGCCTCACGTGGTGTTCGCGCCGGGCGTGACGGTCGAGGACAATGCGGTGATCCGTTCGTTTTCACATCTCGACCGCGCCCATGTGGGGAAGGGCGCCATCGTCGGCCCGTTTGCCCGGTTGCGGCCCGGCGCCCGGCTCGGCGAGGACGTGCACATCGGCAATTTCGTCGAGATCAAGGAATCGGTGGTCGGGGCCGGTGCCAAGGCCAATCACCTGAGCTATATCGGCGACACGACGGTTGGCGCCGGCAGCAACATCGGCGCCGGCACCATCACCTGCAACTACGACGGCATCGCCAAGCATCGCACCGAGATCGGCAGGGGCACCTTCATCGGGTCGAACTCGTCGCTGGTGGCGCCGGTCAAGATCGGCGACGGCGCCTATATCGGCTCCGGTTCGGTCATCACGCAGGACGTGCCGGCGGATGCGCTGGCGCTTGGACGCGCCCGGCAATCCGTTAAGGAAGGTTGGGCCGTGCGCTTGCGCGCGCTCAAAGCGCTCGGCAAGAAGAAGCCGGCGGCCGAATAGGCGGCCTGGTGTCCTGATTCACACATTCGCACCATTCTGCGCCGCGCTGTTGCAGACTTCCGAGCCGCCACGCCTGGGGCTCGTACCGAATTCGCCTTAATTGTCACAAAGATGCCACGCATTCTGATTTTCGTATGGCGCGATCCCCAATTCGCCCCTCGCAGGGCGTGCATCTTCGCTAGTGTGGCGGTTCAGAAGTCCGCATCAATCTTGCGGCGAGACTGAAATGCGGACTTCTGAACCAAAGCCACACCAGGCCAATGGGTTGCTAGTGTCCTTCGATTCCGAAGTTCGTAAACGAAGGTGCCGCACATTGATGCGAACTTCGGAATCGGGACACTAGCGCGATGATCAGCAGCACAAGTCGTAGCTAGGAGACGATCGCTCGCATGTGCGGAATTGTGGGGATACTCGGACGTGAACCGGTCGCAGGCGCGCTTGTCGACGCGCTCAAGCGTCTGGAATATCGCGGCTACGACTCGGCGGGTGTCGCCACGCTCGAAAACGGGCACCTGGAGCGTCGCCGCGCCGAAGGAAAACTTCGCAATCTCGAAATCAAGCTCGCGCGCGAACCGCTTGGCGGCACCATCGGCATCGGGCACACCCGCTGGGCGACCCACGGCCGGCCGTCCGAAAGCAACGCGCATCCGCACGCCACCGATCGCCTGGCGGTCGTGCATAACGGCATCATCGAAAATTTCCAGGAACTGCGCGAGGAACTGCTCAAGAAGGGTGCCAAGTTCGGGTCGGAGACCGACACCGAGGTGGTGGCGCATCTCGTCACCCAGGAGATGAAGAGCGGCCGCTCGCCGTCGGAAGCCGTCGACGCCGTGCTGCCGCGCCTGCGCGGCGCGTTCGCGCTCGCGTTCCTGTTCACGGGCGAGGACGACCTGCTGATCGGCGCCCGCAAAGGCTCGCCGCTCGCGGTCGGCTACGGCGACGGCGAGATGTATCTCGGCTCCGACGCCATCGCACTTGCGCCGTTCACCGACACCATCTCGTATCTCGAAGAGGGCGACTCGGTCGTGCTGACGCGCAAGAGCGTCGAGGTCCACGACGAGGCCGGCAGCAAGGTCGAGCGGGCGGTGCTCAAGTCGAACGCCTCGGCATTCCTGGTCGACAAGGGTAACCATCGCCATTTCATGGCGAAGGAAATTCACGAGCAGCCCGAGGTGGTCGGCCATACGCTGGCGCACTACATCGAGTTCGCCGCCGAACGGGTGCGACTGCCGGCCGACCTGCCGTTCGACTTCCGCTCGCTCGAGCGGGTATCGATGTCCGCCTGCGGCACCGCCTTCTATGCGGGGCTGGTCGCCAAGTACTGGTTCGAGCGCTTCGCCCGCCTGCCGGTCGAAATCGACATCGCGTCCGAATTCCGCTACCGCGAGGCTCCGCTGCAGCCCGGAGGGCTCGCAATCTTCATTTCACAGTCGGGCGAGACCGCCGACACCCTGGCGACCTTGCGCTATGCCAAGGAGCAGCGCCAGCATGTGCTCGCGGTCGTCAACGTGGCGACCTCGACCATCGCGCGAGAGAGCGATGTGGTGATGCCGACGCTCGCCGGTCCGGAAATCGGCGTCGCCTCGACCAAGGCGTTCACCTGCCAGCTCGCGACGCTGGCCTGCCTCGCGGTCGCGGCCGGACGAGCCCGCGGCGTGCTGTCTGAGGACGACGAGAAGAAGCTGGTGCGGGCTCTGGTAGAGGTGCCGGGCCTGATGGCTGAGGCGTTGAAGCTCGAGCCGCAGATCGAGTTGCTGGCGCGCGATCTGAAGGAGAGCCGCAACGTGCTCTATCTCGGCCGCGGCACCAGCTTTCCGCTGGCGCTCGAGGGCGCGCTCAAGTTGAAGGAAATCTCCTATATCCACGCCGAAGGCTACGCCGCCGGCGAGCTCAAGCACGGGCCGATCGCGCTGATCGACAAGACCATGCCGGTGATCGTGATCGCGCCGCATGACCGGGTGTTCGAGAAGACCGTGTCCAACATGCAGGAGGTTGCAGCCCGCGACGGACGGATCATCCTGATCACGGACCCGGCAGGGGCGCGCGAGACGCACGTCAAGTCGCTGTCCAAGATCACGCTGCCGGAGATGCCCGCCACCGTGACGCCGCTGGTCTATGCGATCCCGGTCCAGCTCATCGCGTACCACACCGCGGTGGCGATGGGCACCGACGTCGACCAGCCGCGCAACCTCGCCAAGTCGGTCACGGTGGAGTGATGAGCCGCGACTTTGGTCGATCTCGCCGCGGCACCGGACAGCCCATATCTTCCCGCCACCGCCGATCGACCGCCAGAAACGCGTCAACCAGCGAACCTAAATGAATGAACGAGTTTGATCCGAATTCCAAGATCGTGCCGCCGGCGCCCCCGGTGGAGGCGAAGATTACCAAGTTGCATCGCAGCATGGTGGCGCGGCTGCGCAATTACTTTCTGACCGGGCTCGTTTTGGTCGGGCCGATCTACATCACGGTCAATCTCACCTGGTGGTTCATCAACTGGGTCGACGACATCGTCCGTCCGTTCATTCCGATCGCCTACCGGACTGAGACGTATCTGCCGTGGCGAATTCCGGGCACCGGCCTGATCCTGGCGCTCGCCGCGCTGACGCTGCTCGGCTTCCTGACCGCGAATTTCGTCGGCCGCAAGCTGGTCGAGGCAAGCGAGACCATTCTCCATCGCATGCCGGTGGTGCGTCCGATCTACAAGGGACTCAAGCAGGTCTTCGAAACGCTGTTCTCCAAGTCGGGGTCGGGCTTCCGAAAGTGCGGACTTGTGGAGTTTCCCTCGCCCGGAATGTGGTCGGTGGTGTTTCTCTCGCAGTCCGCGAGCCCGGAGATCGCCGAGCGGCTGCCCGATACCGAGCACGTCGCAGCGTTCCTGCCGTGTACGCCCAACCCGACCACCGGATTTTTCTTTTACGTGCCGCGGCACGACGTCGTCGATCTCGACATCACGGTGGAGCAGGCGATGACGCTGCTGATGTCGGCCGGCATGGTTCAGCCGGGCGGCTCGGCGGATCAGCACAAGCGATTGGCGGCGCTGGCCGAGACCGCGCGCGCCGCGCGGGCGGTGCCCGCCGCCGCGCGAACAAAGGCGCCGGCGAACTGACCGGCGGACGATTCGAGGGGGAAACGGATGAAGTCGTGCGCATGCATCGCCCTGGCGGTTTCGGCGCTGGCTGGATCGGCGGCCATCGCGCGAGCTGATTTCGTCTGCACCGGCACCGAGCCGTTCTGGAAGCTCGAGATCCGCGACAAGGGCGTCGTGCTGCAGGACGGCAACAAGGTCAGCGGCCAGTCGAAGCTGACGCTCAAGAGCGTGAAGCCGCGCCTCGCGGAGGGCGCTTCGCCGGAATCCGTCATGGTGTTTGAAGCAGGCGGCAGCGAGAAGAGCGCCCGGCCGATCACCATCGTCGTGCAGAAGCGCGAAGAGTCGAAGTGCAGCAACGGAATGTCCGACCCGATCTATCCCTACGACGTGATCGTCGTCACCCAGCGCGTGGTGTTCGTCGGCTGCTGCGAAAGCAAGTGACCGGAAGCCGGCCTGCCGCCGGTCATTCCTCTACCTGCGACTTCCGACGGACGGCATGCCGGTGCGGGGCATGCGTGCATGCCTTCGGTTTTCCTGCGACCGGGGTCGTGCTAGCGTCGAGTTTCAACGACTCGGGAGCGGCTGCGATGAATTTTACCCAGGCAATTTCGTCCGGATTTCAGAATTATGTGAATTTCTCCGGTCGCGCAGCGCGATCAGAGTACTGGTACTGGACGCTGTTTGCCACGCTGGTGTCCATCGCGGCGTCGGCGATCGATCACCTGATTTTCCCGATGATGGACTTCTCTCCGCTTCACTCGCTCGCCGGGCTTGCCCTGTTCCTGCCTGGGATCGCGGTTGCCGTCCGCCGGCTGCATGATCTCGACCGGACCGGCTGGTGGCTGCTGATCCTCCTGACGGTCATCGGCGCCATCCTGCTGCTGGTGTGGTTCTGCATGCGCGGCACCGTAGGCCCGAACCGTTATGGGCCGGATCCGCTCGAGGGCGTGGTCTAGGGTTAGAACAGCCGCATCACCCCGCGCGGATCAGGCGGATCGCCTCGTCGCGCTCGAACAGGTAGAGCAGTTGCCGCAGTGCCTCACCGCGCGGTGAGGTCAGCCCGGGGTCACGCCCGAGCATGAGCGAAGCGTCGTCGCGAGCAGCCTCGATCAGGTCCCCATGCACGGCGACGCGGGCGATGCGGAAGCCCGGCATGCCCGACTGCCGGGTGCCGAGTACGTCGCCTTCGCCACGCAGCTTCAGGTCTTCCTCGGCGATGCGGAAGCCGTCCTCGGTCTCGCGCATGATCGCGAGCCGCGCCTTGGCGGTCTCGCCGAGCGGCGGTCTATAGAGCAGGAGGCAGGTCGAGGCGCCGCTGCCGCGCCCGATCCGCCCGCGCAGCTGATGCAGTTGGGCGAGCCCGAAGCGCTCGGCGTGCTCGATCACCATCACGGTCGCCTCCGGCACGTCGACACCGACTTCGATCACCGTGGTGGCGACCAGGAGCCGCGTTTCGCCGGCCGCGAACCGCTGCATCGCGCGGTACTTGTCGGCGCCCTTCATGCGGCCGTGCACCAGGTCCGCCTGTGCGCCGAAGCGCTTGTTTAACAAGGCATAGCGCTCTTCTGCGGCGGCGAGATCGCTGTTCTCGGATTCCTCGACCAGCGGGCAGACCCAATAGGCTCGCCGGCCTTCGTCCAGCGCGCGTCCGACCGCATCCACCACTTCTGACAGCCGCGGCAACGGCACGGTGCGGGTATCGATCGGCTGGCGGCCGGCTGGCTTTTCGCGTAGCTCCGACACGTCCATGTCGCCAAAAAAGGTCAGCACCAGCGTGCGCGGGATCGGCGTCGCCGTCATCACCAGCACATCGACGGCCTTGCCCTTCTGCGCCAGCGTCAGCCGCTGGTGAACGCCGAAGCGATGCTGCTCGTCGACGACCGCCAAGGCGAGGTCTTGGAATTCGACATCCTCCTGAAATAGCGCGTGCGTGCCGATCAACATCTGGATCTCGCCACGCTTCAGCCGTTCGAGCAGCGCCGTACGCTCCCGCCCGCGTTCGCGGCCGGTCAGGATCGCGATCTCGATGCCGACCGCCGCCGCGAGCGGCGCGATAGTGTTGTGATGCTGCCGCGCGAGAATTTCGGTCGGCGCCATCAGCGCCGCCTGACGGCCGGTCTCGATGACGGTGGCGGCGGCCAGGAGAGCCACGACGGTCTTGCCCGAGCCGACGTCGCCCTGCAGCAACCGCAGCATCCGCTCCGGCGTGGCGAGATCGGCGACAATGTCGGCCACAGCTCGGCTTTGCGAAGGCGTGAGCGCATAGGGCAGGGCGGAGATCAGCTTTTGTCGTAACTCGCCGCGCGCCGCGATGGCCCTGCCGGCCGGGCGGCGGAATGCGCGCGCACCAGCGCCAGCGCCAGTTGGCCGGCCAGCAATTCGTCGAAGGCGAGTCGCGACCAGGCTGGACTCTCTGGAAGCACGTCGCCCAGGTTTTCCGGCCGGTGCACGCTGCGCAGCGCTTGCGCAAATGTCGGGAAACGCGAGCGTGCGATCCAGTCAGGGTCCTGCCATTCGGCGAGATCGGGAACGCGCGCCAGCGCGCCATCAACCGCCTTGCGTACCTGGTTGAGGCTCAGTCCTTCGGTCAGCGGATAGACCGGCTCGATCAGCGGCAGGTTGGCGAAATCCGCCTCCGACACCACGCGGTCCGGATGCACCATCTGCCGCATGCCGTCGTAGAGCGCGACGGTGCCGGAGACGTAACGAATCTCCCCGACCGGCAGCAGTTTTTCGAGATAGTCGCGCCGCGCATTGAAGAACGTCAGTATGATGTCGGCGGTGTCGTCGCTGGCATAGACTTGGTAGGGCGCGCGGGAGCGATGCGGCGGCGGGGCGCGGTGCCGGTCGATCCGCACCGCAACGGTGACAACCGTGTCTGGAACCACGTCGCGCAGCTTGGGCCGGGCCCGCCGGTCGATCGCGCCGGTTGGCAGATGGAACAGGAGGTCGACGAGGCGCGGCACGTCCTCGCGGCCAAGCAGCCGGCGGAACAGCTTCTCCAGCTTGGGGCCGACGCCCGGCAGGCTGGTGATGGCGGCAAACAGCGGATTGAGCACGGGCGGACGCATCGCCGTTCGTATACCTCGAATGCAGCAATAAAATCGCGTGCCGCCGACCCTGACAGCGCGGCTTCCCCTCGCTATATAACCGCGGCCCGGCACGTCCGGGTTTTCGGCGTTGGAGAAACGATGACTGGCAGCACCCGTTCGAGCGAAGGTCTGGACGTGCGGCGGCGAAAGGTTCTGTTCCGAGCCTGGCACCGCGGCATGCGCGAGACCGACCTGATTCTCGGGCGATTCGCCGACGCCGCGATCGCGGATCTGAGCGAGGCCGAAATGGACGATTTCGAGCTTCTGCTCGAGGTTCAGGATCGCGATGTGCTCGCCTGGCTGCTCGGGGAAGCGGGCGTGCCGGAAGAATTCGATACGCCGCTGTTCCGCAAGCTCTGCGCCTTTCATCAGCCGGCAGGGCGCCAGTGATGGCGACATCCCCCGCCGCAATGCTGGTCGAGGGCCGGCCATTGACGCTCGCGGGCGTCGCGGACGGCGCCGAGGGCCTCGTCATTGCCGATTTGGCACGAGCGGTGGCGGCGCGGGCGAAGCCCCCGGCGACGAGCCTGCTGGTCATCTGCCGCGACGGACCGCGGATGGCGGCGCTGTCGCGGGCGCTCGGGTTCTTCGCCCGCGAGATCGGGCTGTTGGAATTTCCCGCCTGGGACTGCCTACCCTACGACCGGGTGTCGCCGCACGCCGGCTTCGTCGCCCAGCGCATGACCGCGCTGTCGCAACTGGCGCGGCTCAAGGGCCGCGACCGGCCCTCGATCGTGCTGACGACGGTGAATGCGGCGCTCCAGCGCGTGCCCGCGAAGAATTTTGTCGCCAGCCATTCGCTTGCGGTCGCGCCCGGCCACATGCTGGCGATGGACGGCGTCACCCAGTGGCTCGAGCTCAACGGCTTCATCCGTGCCTCGACGGTGCGGGAGCCCGGCGACTATGCGGTGCGCGGCGGCATCATTGACCTCTATCCGCCCGGCATGGGCGAGCCGGTCCGACTCGATTTCTTCGGCGACACGCTGGAGACGATCCGCAGCTTCGACCCGGAGACCCAGCGCACGACCGACCAACTAAGGGCGCTCAATCTCGTGCCGGTGTCCGAGTTCCAGCTCACCACCGAGACCATCCGGCGGTTCCGCACCGGCTATGTCGCGGCGTTCGGCGCGCCGTCGCCCGACGACCAGCTCTACCATGCGATCAGTGAGGGCCGCCGGCAACCCGGCATGGAGCACTGGCTGCCGCTGTTCCACGACCGGCTCGATACCCTCGTCGACTACGTGCCAGGCACGCCGATCGTGCTTGAGCCGCTGGCCGAGGACGCCGCGCGCGAACGGCTTGGCCAGATCGCTGACTATTTCGAAGCGCGCCAGCAGGCGCTGACGCAGAAGGACGCCGGGGCGATCTACCGGCCGCTGCCGCCCGACCGGCTCTATCTTGGCAGTGCCGAATGGGAAGAGCGGCTCAAGCAGACGCAGGCCGCACGACTGACGCCGTTCGCCGTACCGGAAGAGCAGGGGCCGGCAATCGATATCGGCACGCGTACGGGGCGCAATTTCGCCGCCGAACGCGCCGAGCCTGGCAAGAACGTGTTCGAGGCGGTGACCGCACACGTGCAGGCGCTGCAGGCATCGGGCAAGCGCGCCATCGTTGCATTGTGGAGCGAAGGCTCGCGCGAGCGGGTCAGCCATGTGCTCGCCGACCACGGGCTTGCCAACCTGTCGCCGGTCGCCTCCTGGCAGGAAGCGCTGGCGCTCCCCAAACCGCAAGTGGCGCTGGCGGTGCTCGGGTTGGAAGCCGGCTTCGAGACCGCCGACGCGGCGGTGATCGGCGAGCAGGACATTTTGGGCGACCGCTTGGTGCGGCCGCGCCGCGCCGCCAAGCGGGCCGACAACTTTATCGCCGAAGTCACCGCGCTGTCGGCCGGCGACCTCGTCGTTCATGTCGATCACGGCATCGGCCGCTTCGTCGGGCTGCGCGCCATCGAGGCGGCCGGAGCGCCGCACGATTGCCTGGAAATTCACTACGCCGGCGGTGACAAGCTCTACCTGCCGGTCGAGAACGTTGAACTCCTCTCGCGTTATGGCTCGGAAGAAAGCAACGTCGACCTCGACAGGCTCGGCGGCGGCGCCTGGCAGGCGCGCAAGGCGCGAATGCGCCGGCGCATCCTCGAAATTGCCAACGACCTGATCAAGATCGCGGCCGAACGGCAGTTGCGAGAAGCGCCGAAGCTCGTGCCCGAGCCGGGGCCGTTCGACGAGTTCTGCGCCGGCTTTCCCTACGAGGAGACCGACGACCAGCAGTCCGCGATCGATGCGGTGCTGGGCGATCTGGGCTCCGGCCGGCCAATGGACCGGCTGGTCTGCGGCGACGTCGGCTTCGGCAAGACCGAGGTGGCGTTGCGCGCGGCCTTCGTCGCCGCGATGAGCGGCCGGCAGGTCGCGGTCGTGGTGCCGACCACGTTGCTCGCGCGGCAACACACCAAGACCTTCACCGAACGCTTCCGCGGTTTTCCGATCAAGATCGCGCAGGCCTCGCGACTCGTCTCCAGCACCGAACTGAGCAAGACCAAGAAGGGGTTAGCGGACGGCACGATCGACATCATCGTCGGCACCCATGCGTTGCTCGGCAAGGGCGTCAAGTTCCGGGATCTGGCGCTCATTATCGTCGACGAGGAGCAGCATTTCGGCGTCGCCCACAAGGAGAAGCTCAAGCAGTTGCGCTCCGAGGTGCATGTGCTCACGCTCACCGCGACGCCGATCCCGCGCACGCTGCAGCTCGCGCTTTCGGGCGTGCGTGACCTTTCGATCATTGCCTCGCCGCCGGTCGACCGCCTCGCGGTACGTACCTTCGTGTCGCCGTTCGATCCGCTGGTGGTGCGCGAGGCGCTGTTGCGCGAACGCTACCGCGGCGGCCAGGCGTTCTACGTCTGCCCGCGCATCGAGGACCTCGCCGGCGTCAAGGAATTTCTCGACATCCACGTGCCGGAAATGAAGGTCGCGGTGGCGCACGGCCAGATGCCCTCAGGCGTGCTCGAAGACATCATGTCGGCGTTCTACGACGGCAAGTACGACACGCTGCTGTCCACCACCATTATCGAATCCGGGCTCGACATCCCGACCGCCAATACGCTGATCGTGCACCGCGCCGACCGCTTTGGCCTGTCGCAGCTCTACCAGTTACGCGGCCGGGTCGGCCGCTCGAAACTGCGGGCTTATTCGCTGTTCACGCTGCCGGAGAACCGCAAGATCACCGCGCAGGCCGAGAAGCGGCTCAAGGTGCTGCAGTCGCTCGACACGCTCGGCGCCGGTTTCCAGCTCGCCTCGCACGATCTCGACATCCGTGGCGCTGGCAACCTTCTGGGCGAGGAGCAGTCCGGCCACATCAAGGAGGTCGGCTTCGAACTTTACCAGCAGATGCTCGAAGAGGCGGTGGCAAGCCTCAAGGCCGGCGTCAGCGCCCCGGTCGCCGACCGCTGGTCGCCGTCGATCACCATCGGCACGCCGGTGATGATCCCGGAGGACTACGTCGCCGACCTGCCGGTGCGGCTTGCGCTCTACCGGCGGCTCGCCGAGATCGAGGACGAGCGCGAGATCGAGGCGTTCGGCGCCGAGATGTCCGACCGTTTCGGCAAGCTGCCGATCGAGGTCGAGTACTTGTTGCAGATCGTCGCCATCAAGGCGCTGTGCCGTCAGGCCAACGTCGAGAAGATCGAGGCCGGACCGAAGGGCGCGGTCATCACCTTCCGCGACAACTCGTTCGCCAATCCGGAGCGGCTGGTCGGTTTCATCCGCCAGCAGGGACCGTCGGCGCGGGTGCGTCCCGACATGAAGGTGGTATTCTTCGCCGACTGGGAACGGCCCGAGGAACGCCTCAAGGGCGCGACCACGATCCTGCGCAACCTCGCCAATCTCGCCCAGCCCGCCAAGGCGGCGTGACCGGACGCATGGCCGCGCCGGAGTGTCGTGCTATGCTGAAAGAATGCGCGTTCTGACGATTGCCATCCGGTTCGCATTCGCCGCCATTCTGCTCGGCCTTACTGTCGCGCCCGGACTGGCGCACAGCGGTAGTCCGGCCGGCGGGTTCATCGGCGGATTTGCCCATCCGTTGTTCGGACCGGATCACGTGGTGGCGATGGTTGCGGTCGGACTGTGGGGCGCGTTCCTTGGCGCGCCGGCGATCTGGCTGCTGCCGATCGTGTTTCCGCTGGTGATGGCGGCAGGCGGCGCGCTCGGCATCCTCGGCGTCGCGCTGCCGGCGGTCGAAACCGGGATCGCGGCATCCGCGGTTGTGCTCGGCATGATGGTGGCGCTGGCCGCCAAGCCGCCGCTGTGGGTCGCGGCGGTATTGGTCGGCATTTTCGCGATCTTCCACGGCCATGCCCACGGCACCGAACTGCCGACGGGCGCCGATGCCGTCGCCTATTCGGTTGGCTTCGTGATCGCCACCGGCCTCTTGCATCTTGCCGGCATCGCGTTCGGGTTGCTGGCACGCTGGCCAGCCGGGCGCTTTGCGGTGCGCGCCGCGGGCGGAGCCATTGCGCTTGCCGGGCTCGCGTTCCTGAGCGGCAAGGCATGAGCTTTTCGGCGTTCGCCGGCGGCTTGCTCAATCCGCTGACAGTTCCCGCGCATGTGCTGACGCTGGTGGGAGTTGGCTTACTGATCGGCACTCAAGCGAGTGGCCGCCTTATGCCAACGCTGTCGTTCGCAATCGGGACCGCCATCGGCCTTGCGGCGATTGCCCGCGCGGTCGGGCTGACGCCGGCGCTCGATGTGCTCCTGGTGGTCAGCGCAGTCAGCGGCGCGCTGGTCGCACTGGCGATTGCAGTGCCGCCGATTTTGTCTGCGATCGTAGCCGCAATCGCCGGTCTCGCACTCGGCCTCGACTCACCGCCGCAGGTCGTTTCGCTCGCCGATGCGACCGCATCGCTCGTCGGCACAGGGCTCTCCGCCGTGCTGGCGTTGGCGATCGTATTCCTGATTGCGGCACGTCTCACGCGCACCTGGCAACGCATTGGCCTGCGCATCTTGGGTTCGTGGATCGCGGCCAGCGCCACCCTCGTGTTGGCGCTGCGCTTCGCGCGCGGCATGTTGTTTGTTATTTAGCGCGGTACAACACGAGCTCGTGCGGATTCTTGTGCAGGACGAGGGGTCGAGCGTGAAGCTGTTCTTCGACGACGTGAACTTCGATGGCCAATTGCAGCGCGCCGTCGGCAAGTGCGATGCGGGCATGGCCAATGTTGGCGAGTGCCTGTACATCGCGTCGCAGATCACGCCGGGCGACCGGGACAGCTGGTACGCCGCGTGGTCGCAGTTCGCCGACGGGCTCGTGCAACAGGCGGACGGCGCGCTTGCGGCCGGCCACGCGGTGAGCGCTGCCGGCTGCTTCCTTCGGGCCGCGGAGTACTACCGGCAGGCCTTCTTCTGGCACCGGGACGACCTGGACTGCATGGAGCTGACGACGGCATACAAGGCACACGTCAAGGCGTTCCGCGCCGCGCTGCCCGAACTTGGCCAGTCCGTCACTCTGCTTGAAGGCGACACTCCCGGCTACCTTTTCGCGCCGCCAGGAGACGGGCCGTTCCCGACAATCCTGCATATCGGCGGCTACGACGGCACCGCGGAGGAGCAGTTCGCGGCGGTCTACCACGCGATCGACCGCGGGTGGGCACTCGCCACCCTCGACGGGCCGGGAACCGGCACCGTGCTCTACGACCGGCGGCAGCCGATGCGACCCGACTGGGAGAACGTCCTGCCCGGCATGGTCGACCTCCTGCTGACCTGCAAAGCGGTCGACCCGACGCGGATCGTGCTCGTCGGCCGCTCCTTCGGGGGTCTCCTCGCTCCGCGAGGGGCGTCGGGAGAGCCCCGCCTGGCGGCGATGATGGTCGACCCCGGCCAGTATGACATGGGCGAGGAGATCGGGTCGCGGTTGGGCGACCTATGGCGGTCTGTCGACGATCCCGGCGCCGATGCGCAGTTCAACGCGCTGATGAATGTTCCCGCATTGAAGACGCTTATCGGTCCGCGCATGGTAACGCACGGTCTCGACAGCCCGCGGGCATGGGCCGCTGACATGCGTCGCTTCAACTGCCGGGAGCAGGCACCGAAGATCGCTTGCCCAAGCTTCGTCGCGGACAACGAGACCGACCTGATCTCGACCGGGCAAGGACAGAAGCTGTTCGACGCGCTCACATGTCCGAAGGTGTTCCGGTGCTTCCGCCGGAAGGAGGGGGCCGAAGGCCACTGCGAGGGCATGGCGTCCGTCGTGTTCTGGACCGCTGCGTTCGACTGGCTTGAGTCCACGCTCGGGAAATGACTCCGTTGGCCACGCCTGCTTCGCGCTGCCGTCTCAAATTTGACAGCTACTCCGCCGCCTGACGGCTGGCGAACTCCTGCGCGGCGCGCTCGATCGCCTGCGCGAGATGTTCCGGCGATTGCGCGCCCTGTACGGCGAGTACACCACCCATGACAAAGCAGGGCACGCCGTCAATGCCGGCGTCCTTGGCGGAATTGGCCGCGCGCTCGACCTTTTCGACGTCCTGTTCGCTCGCCAGAAGTTCGCGCACCCGCTCGGCGTTAAGCCCGCAATCGGAAGCCGCCTGCGCCAGCACTTCTGAATTGGTGAGATCGCCGCCCTCGGTGAAGTACAGGTCCATCAACCGCTGCTTCATCTGCGCCGAGTTTCCGATGTCACCCGCCCACAGGATCAGCCGGTGGCAATCGAGCGTATTGGGCTGGCGCTTGATCTTGTCCCAGGCATAGACCAGCCCTTCGCCAGCGGCCTGCTCGGCGACCCGGCGAGCGTTGGTATTGTAACGCTCGACCGAGCCGAACTTGGTGACGAGATACTCCTCGCGGCTGATACCTTCGCGCGGTACCCACGGATTGAGGAAGTAAGGATGGAAGCGCACCTCAACCGGAATCTCGGGCTTGAGCCCGATCGCCTTTTCGAGCCGCCGCTTGCCGATGAAGCACCACGGGCAGACGACGTCGGAGACCATGTCGATGTGAAGAGCTGTCATGTCGGCTCCTTGCGGTTGCCGGCGAGACTAGGCCTCTTGGGACGCAGCGGCAACCTGCGGCTGGCTGCCGACACGGGCGACCAGTGTGCTTAGATTATCGCTGGCCTTGAGGGTGGCCAGCGTGACCGTCGGCCGGATGGTACCGCGGTCGCGGCCAGGTGACAGCATGGTCTGCCGCAGGATGCCGGCGAGGCGGCGCACCACGACATGGGCGCTGCGCAGGTCGGTTTCGGTAAATGCCGCGATGATCGAGCCGTCGTTCTCGCGGCAGGCGAAATCGACATTGCGAATGAGCCGGCTCAGCAGCCGCGCCGCGTCCAGGTTGGCGCGCTGGTCGGTCATGTCCTCGAAAGAAAAGCGCGCCACTGTCAGTGCGCGGCCTTCCTGCTCGGCGTCGTCGATCGCGCGTTCGAGATCACGCCAGAACGCATCCGCGCCGAGCAGCCCGGTCGCCGGATCGAGGGCGCCTTCGGCCTCGAGCGCTTTCAACGTGCGCCGCAATTGCGCTTCGAACGCTTGCAGCCGCACCATCGGCAGCAATCGCTCGACCAGGAGTTCGGGGTCGCTTTCGATGCGGACGAGATTGGGCAGCCGGTCGTCGTCGATTCCGTTGTTGTCGAGCAAGCCGACCGGCAGATCGCGGAACCGCTCGTCTTCCGCTAGCGCGGTCAGCAGCGCCTCGACCACGCGCGGCCCGAGGCCATCACCGATGACCACGCCCTCGATGTCGCGCGCCACGAGATAGCGCGCCGCGGTCTCGACGCTGAGCGTACCGATCAGCCCGACACGCTCGCCGATCGCCACCGACAGTGCCGGATACGAACTGCCGCGGCCGACGCAAAGGACGGTCGCATCGTCCAGCAGATTCGTCGCAAAGGCTTGCGGCAACGGCACCGCCGGGGCGTTTTCGGCGCGGGCCTGCCGCAGCACGGTCGCATGCACGGTGCGGATCCGCAATGCAGAGCGCAGGCGCGCGACCAGCCGGCTGGGAGGATCTTCGAGCGCAACGGGCAAAGCATCGGGCAGGGGCGCTTCGCTCTCGGACATAAGGCGAGCGATGACCGGCGTAACCGGTCCGCCACGCGTCTCGATGGCCTGCCGCAAGGCGCGCATATGCCGCGGGTCGGGTGCCGGCGCCGGCTCGGCGATTGCCACCGCCACCGGCTGGATTTCAGTGATCGCCGCCGGAGCATCCGCCCAGCCGGTTTCGACAATCGGAAATGCACCGGCCTTTTCGAGCACATCGAGGAGATCGGTCGCCGGTGTCTCGGCGACCACGACCATCGGACCCAACATTGCCATGACGAATTGCGCCGGTTGCCGCGGACCAAAACCGCTCAAGCCTAGGACAATGCTGTTAACGGCCGGTCAACGTTGCGGCAAAACGCATGGCCGTTCGCGAAGGCGCTTGGGAGGTGCTCGCTCATGGTGTCGCCGGCTGATACCACCACGATTCGGGCAGCAAGCCCGAGAGCGAAGTCCTCTCCGGATGCCGGATCTGGATCCAGCGCGCCAGCCATTGCTCCGGCAGGTGGAACAGCGGAATCACGTACACACCGGAGAGCAGCACCCGGTCGAGCGCCCGCACCGCCGCTACCACGTCCTCGCGGGTCTCGGCCTTGATCAGCGCGGCGATCAGCGCGTCGATGGCGGGGCTCCGGACGCCCATGTAGTTGCGGCTGCCGTTCTGATCGGCGGCGGCGGTGCTCCAGTAGAATGACTGTTCGTTGCCAGGCGACAGCGACTGATCCCAGCGGTTCTGAATCATGTCGAAGTCGAAGCCGATCCGGCGCGACTCGAACTGCACCGCGTCGACGGCGCGGACCTGCACCTTGATGCCGGCCCGCTTGAGACTCTGGCTGAACAGCAGCGCCAGCCGTTCGTCCTCCCGTCCGCCCACCATGATCTCGAAGGTGAATGGGCGGCCGGTCCGGCGGTCGACCAGTTCGGTGCCCCGCAGTTGGTATCCGGCCTGCTTGAATAATTCGAGTGCGCGGCGCAGCGTCGTACGATCCCGCCCCGAACCGTCGGTGACCGGCGGCTGCCATTTGCCTTCGAGCACGTCGGCACGAACCGCATCCGGGAACGGCGCCAACAGCGCGCGCTCGCGCGCGTTGGCCGGACGACCACGGGAAGACAGCTCGGAGCCTTCGAAAAAGCTTCCCGTGCGGCGGTAGAGGTTGAAGAAGTAGCTGCTATTGATCCATTCGAAATCGAACAGCAGCAACAGCGCCTCGCGCACGCGGACATCGGAGAACACCGCACGACGAGTATTGAACACCAGATACGTGCTCGGCTTCGGCAGGCCGGTGGTGATCGTCTCCTTCACCACGCGCCCCTCGCGCAGGGCGGGAAAATCGTACGCGGTCTGCCAGCGGCCCGGATCCCTCTCGGTGCGCACGTCGAACAGGCCGCGTTTGAAGGCCTCGTGAAACGTGTTGGCGTCACGATAGTAATCGAAATGGATCTCCTCGAAATTCCAGAAGCCGCGGTTGATGCCGAGATCGCGCCCCCAATAGTTGGGATTGCGCTTGAGTGTCACGCTCTTACCAGGGTCGACATGTTCGACCACGTAGGGCCCGCTGCCGATCGGCGGTGCAAACGAGGTCTGCTCGAAGGTGTCGGGATTGATCGCATGCTTGGGCAGCACCGGCATCAAACCGAGAATCAGCGGCAGTTCGCGGTCATTGCTGCCCGCGAGGTCGAACCGCACGCTGCGCTCCCCGACGAGTTCGGCCTTCTTAGCCTTGGCATAGTAATAGCGGTGATTGGGCCGGCCCTTGTCGCGTAAAATCTGCCACGAGAAGATCACGTCGGCCGGGGTGATCGGGACGCCGTCGGAGAAACGCGCGGCCGGATCGAGCGTGAAGGTGACATAGCTGCGTGCTGCGTCGGTTTCGACCGTGCGGGCGACGAGGCCATAGAGCGTGAAAGGTTCGTCGTGGCCGCGCGCCATCAGGCTCTCGATGACATAGCCGCTGAGCACATTGCCGGCGCTGACCAGCGGCCCGCGGATGCCTTGCGCCGCGAGGCCCTTGACGATGTACGGATTCAGGCTGTCGAAGGTGCCGCTGACGCCCTCCACCAGACGTCCGCCCTTCGGCGCGTCGGGGTTGACGTAAGGCACGTGCGCAAACCCCGCCGGCAGCGCCGGCTCGCCGTGCATGGCGATCGCATGCCTGGCTTCTCCGGCCGATCCGGATCCGGCGGGAAGCCCGACGCAGAGCACGATCAGACCGAACATCGCGGCTTGGCAAGCGGTGCGGCCGCGCGGCGCGATATGGGAGAGGGCGCTTTGTGCCGTCATTCTGGACGTTCGATCTCGCGGAGACTCCGGTTGAGGAATCGGGAGAGCCTCAGCCTGTTTACGGTGCTTCCGTCATGACATTGGCCGCCTTATCATCAATATCAGCCAAATAGCCACCGTCAGTTGCGGCATGTGACCGTGTGTCCCGCGCGGGCCTCGATCATCCGGGCCTGCCTGGCAACCGTGTGCGGACCGGTTTCGGCAAGCCGATCACCACGCGACTCGTCCGACAAGCGCAGTCCGAAACGGCGGCAAAGAGGCGGGTTGGCGACACGCTCGCGTCGATATGGCAGAAATCCGCCGCACGCCGGAATGGCCGGCCAAGTGTAGCCGAAACGTCACGCTCTTGCCGTATTTGGTCCCGACACCACTCGCGAGGGGAGACCCCGTACCGCTTGGCCTGGGGCGCTGTGTGCTGGGGCGCTGCGAGACGGAAGCAAGAGGACCTGTCCCATGGATCAGCGGATCGACCTTGCGCGTCCGGGTGTACGCGCATTCGCCATTGCGATGGCGACGACGATGTTTTGTGCCTTGATCGGTTCCGGCGCATTCGCCCAGACGCCGACGCCGAAGGCCGCACCGAGGGCCGCGCCAAAAGCCGCACCGAAGGCGCCGGTGGCCAACGCGGCACCCACGCAGGGACAGCAGCCCGCCAACGGCGGTCTGCAGCTCGTTTATTCCCCGTGGACCAAGCTGTGCCAGAAGGGCCCCGAGGCGAACGCGAAGCAGATTTGCTTCACCGGCAAGGAAGGCCGGCTGGAAGATGGCCGGCCGGTTGTTTCGGCGATGATCGTCGAACAGGAAGGCGATGCCCGAAAGATTCTGCGCGTCATGGCGCCTATCGGCGTGGTGCTGCAGCCCGGCTCGCGCGTGATCGTGGACGAGGGCCAGCCCATGAACGGCCCCTATCTGATGTGTCAGCCGACCGGTTGCTTCTCGGACTATGAAGCGAGCGGCGAATTGATCGCCAAGCTGAAGAAGGGCTCCGGCCTGTTCATCCAGGCGATCCAGGCCACCAACGGCCAGCCGCTGACGCTCGGGATTCCGCTGGCGGACTTCGCCAAGGCGTATGACGGCCCCTCGGTCGATCCGAAGGTCTGGGAAGATCAGCAGAAGAAGCTGCAGGAAGAGCTTAACCGCCGGGCCGAGGAAGCGCGCAAGCGACTTGAGGGCGCAAAGCCCTGATGATCGGGCACTCCAGCAGGACGAGTAAGCTCATGGGCGTTGAACACCGCGGGAATGTCCATGTGGCACGTCGGATTTTCGCTGCCGTTGCGCTGACCGCTTTCGTCGGCGTTTCCACAGCTCAGGCCCAGCAGCCGAAGGCCGCCCCAAAGGCGGCTCAGCCGGCCGAGGCTCCGGGCGGAGAAACGTCGTTCAACTATTCGCCGTGGACCAAGCTTTGCGGCAAGGAAAACCAGGCCGGTGCCAAGGAGGTCTGCCTCACGGTCAAGGAGGCGCGCCTCGACACCGGCGAATTCATTGCCAGCGCGGCGCTCATCGAACCCACCGGCGAACCGAAGAAGATCCTGCGCATCATGGTCCCGCTCGGCATGCAGATTTCGGTCGGCACGCGCATGCTGGTCGACCGTGGACAAGCTTCCGTCGGCCAGTACATCGCCTGCTTTCCGAACGGCTGCATGGCGGACTTCGAGGTCAATTCTGGATTTGTCGGCCAACTCAAGACCGGCAAGACGCTATGGTTGCAGACCATCAATCTCGGCGGTCAGCCGGCCAACTATCCGATGCCGCTCGCGGAGTTCGCCAAGGCCAACGAAGGTCCGGCCTCCGACCCCAAGGTGCTGGAGGCGCAGCAGCAAAAGCTCGAGCAGGAATTGAAACGCAAGGCCGACGAAGCGCGCAGCAAGCTCGGCAAGTAGCGCACGGCCGTTAATTCAACAGCGAATTGCGCGGCCGGTAGCTGCCGCGCTCGTCTTCTTCGAACACCTCGGCGACCTGCGGATGACGCAGCGGTTCGCCCGACGTGTCGGGCAGTAGATTCTGCTCGGACACATATGCGATGTATTCGCTCTCCGCGTTCTCGGCGAACAGATGATAGAACGGCTGGTTCTTGTGCGGTCGAACCTCGACCGGAATCGACTGGTACCATTCCTCAGTGTTGCTGAATTCCGGATCGATATCGAAGACCACGCCGCGGAACGGAAACACCCGGTGGCGGACGACCTGACCGATCGTGAATTTGGCGATGCGCATTTTGTCCATGGTCTTGCCGAGATAGTCCAAGATTGGGTCGGGCGCCAGTAGGTCAAACGTCATAACGCGCGGCCATCTCCGGGTCCTTGGCGGCAACCCGATCCGCCAAGTCAACCAGTACCTTAGCCTGCTTCCAAGTGGCATCGTCCTGCATCTTGCCGTCGATCATGACCGCGCCGGTGCCGTCCGGCATCGCCACAATGATCTTCTTTGCAAATGCCACCTCTGCCGGGTCGGGCGAGAACACGCGCTTGGCGATCGGCACCTGGCTTGGATGCAGCGTCCAGGCGCCGACGCAGCCCATCAGGAAGGCATTGCGGAACTGCGCCTCGCAGGCCAGTGGATCCGCGAAATCGCCGAACGGACCGTAGAACGGCTTGATGCCCGCCGCCGCGCAGGCATCGACCATCTTGGCGAAGGTGTAGTGCCACAGGTCCTGCTGATAGGCGGCGCGCGCGCCGCCGTCGGGGGCGGCATCGGCCAGCACCTTGTACTCCGGATGCCCGCCGCCGACCCGCGTGGTCTTCATGGCGCGGGAGGCGGCGAGATCGGCCGGGCCGAGGCTGATGCCGTGCATCCGCGGCGAAGCCGCAGCGATCGACTCGACATTATTCACGCCCTCAGCAGTCTCCAGGATGGCGTGGATGAGGATCGGCCTTTGCACCGCGTGCCTCGCTTCAAGCTGGGCCAGCAGTTGGTCGAGGTAGTGAATGTCCCAGGCGCCTTCGACCTTCGGCAGCATCACGACGTCGAGCTTGTTGCCGACGGCGGCGACGATCTCGACGACGTCGTCGAGGGCCCACGGCGAATTAAGCGCGTTGATCCGGGTCCACAGACCCGTGGCTCCAAAATCGTTGGCCTTGGCCATCTCGACGAAGCCCGCCCGCGCTGCCTCCTTCGCGTCGGCCGGGATCGCGTCTTCGAGATTGCCGAGCACTACGTCGACCTGGGTGATCAGCTCCGGCACCTTGGCGCGCAGCTTCTCGATCTGCGGCGGAACGAAATGGATCATGCGCTCGAGCTTGACCGGCAGCTCACGAAGCGGCGCCGGGGCGCCGATGGCAAGCGGCTTGAAGAAATTGCGCGGCAGCTTCATTGCGTCGTCCTCGCATGGGGGCAAGGCCGCCCACCGCCTACGGTATGGGCGGGTCGAGCCTTCGCCAAGCCGCTTTTGCAAGCAGCCCGCCGCGCGATTGACTATCGCCCGGGCAGCGGGCGGGCAGGGGCGGCTCTGCTCAACGCGACGTCGCCCTGCTCGGCCACCGCATCGGCAATGGGCTGAATTCGTCGCTCGGTGAACGGTAGCCGCGCCGGAAGAATAATGCTTCGGTGCCGACCGTAACATCCGACCGCTGACGCCGTCAGGATGCAGGGGCAGACACCCGGACTCACGGAAGAAGCGGACGCATGTTCTACGGCTGGCGTGTGGTCGGCGCGGCCTCCACAGTCGCGGTCTTCGGGTGGGGGCTCGGATTTTACGGTCCACCCATCTATCTGCATGCAGCGCGCGAGGCCCAGGGCTGGTCGCTGGCGCTGGTTTCGGCCGCCGTCACCGTCCATTTCCTGTTCGGTTCGCTCGTCACCGCCAACCTGGCCAGGCTCTATCGGCAATTCGGCGTGGGGGCCGTCACCAAGGCCGGCGCTATTTCGCTGGCCACTGGTGTTACTGGCTGGGCAATCGCCTATGAACCCTGGCAATTGATCGCCGCCACGCTGCTGAGTGGCGCGGGCTGGACCACGATGAGTGCGGCTGCCATCAACGCGATGGTTTCGCCGTGGTTCATGCGACTGCGCCCGGCGGCGCTGACGTCCGCTTACAACGGAGCGAGCGTCGCCGGAATCGTGTTCTCGCCATTGTGGGTCGCGGCGATCGGCTGGCTTGGATTTGCGTGGGCGGCAGCGGTCATCGGGGCCGTCACGATCGTGACGATTTGGATTCTAGCTGACCGGTTTCTGGCACGGACACCGCAGCAGATGGGCCTGTTGCCGGACGGCGATGCGCCCGGAACGGCGAGCGTCATGATGACCTCACCTTCCGTGCATCCGCTTCCGGGAACCCTGTTGTGGCGCGACGTGCGCTTCATCACCCTGGCGGCCGGAATGGCGCTCGGCCTGTTCGCGCAGATCGGTCTTATCGCGCATCTGTTCTCCCTGCTGGTGCCCGCTCTCGGGACGCAGGGTGCGGGTATCGCGATCGCGACCGCCGCCGCGATCACCGGACGCACGCTGGTCGGCTGGCTGATGCCGGTCAGTGCCGACCGCCGCCTCGTGGCCTGCGCGAACTACGTCGTGCAGATCGCGGGATCGGTCGCACTTCTTGCCGCGGCAGGAACCCATGTGCCGCTGCTCTGGCTCGGTGTGATCCTGTTCGGTGCCGGTATCGGCAATGCGAACTCGCTGCCCCCGCTGATTGCCCAGAGCGAGTTCGCACGGGACGACGTGGCGCGCGTGGTGCCGCTGATTGTGGCCACCAGCCAGGCCGCCTATGCGTTCGCGCCGGCGCTATTTGGATTGCTCCAGGAAATCGGAACCCAATCCGCAGTCGCCGGAGCGGCCCCCGCCATGTTCCTGGCAGCAACCGCGATCCAGCTTCTGGCGATCCTCGCCTTACTCGCCGGCCGCCGTTCAGCGACCCGTCGGTGATCGCGATGCAGGCGCATGTGAGCATCGCGGAATCGATCGAGTGCAATGCCAGCGTTTCGGATGAGAAAGCGGGTCAGGTTCGCGACCCATCTCACTCGCGGTACGACGGATCGATCTTGTCGGCGAGCATCATCAATGCTGGCCAATCCCGGTCGTGCACGCGGCCGTTGCCCCAAAACATTCGCGCCGTTTTCTCGCAGACTTCGTCGGGCGGCAGGCTGTAGGGCTGGTTGGAGGCGAGCACCTGCATCTGCGTCTCGCAACTTTTTTCCAGGTAGTACATCAGATTGAACGCTTCGCCGACGTTCACGCCGGCGGTCAGCAGCCCGTGGTGCTTCAGGATGAGACACTTGTGGTCGCCCAGATCGCGCACGATGCGCTCGCGCTCGTCGAGGTCGGTCGCGACGCCCTCGAACTCGTGATGGCCGATGTGCTTGTAGTAGCGCATTGCGCTCTGATTGAGCGGTAGCAGCCCGCAGTCGAGCGCCGAAACCGCCTGGCCGGCCACGGTGTGGGTGTGCAGGATGGCGTGCAGGTCCTTGCGCGCCATGTGGATGGCGCTGTGAATGACGAAGCCCGCACGGTTGACCTCATATGGCGTGTCGTCGAGCACGTTGCCGTCGACGTCGATCTTGACCAGGTTCGACGCCGTGACCTGCTCATAGAGCAGGCCGTACGGGTTGATCAGGAACTGGTCCTCGGTGCCTGGGACGCGCAGCGAGATATGGTTGTTGATGAGGTGGGTCCAGCCATAGTGCGCGACCAGCCGGTAAGAGGCGGCGAGTTCGACCCGGGCCTGCCATTCCGCCTCGCTGACACGTTGGCGTAACGACGGCACTTCGTGAATCTTCACGGCTCGCATCGGCGGTCTCCTGGCATCAATTGGGCTGTTCCGTATCACTCCTAACAGCCGGACAAGGCGCTTGGAAAGCAGTAATCAGGCCAACCGGCGAGGCGAACTGGCAGGTGGTTTCTCGGTCATTCCGGGCGGCCGAGGTCGAAGCCCGGAATCCAAGGCCGGTCTGCTTCTGCGTCCTCAAGTCAACGCCATGTTGCGTAAACTTGCCTGCGCTGAGGAAACCCAGAAGCCAGGGAATTCCAGCAACGTGTCACAACACCTCGCCGCGCATCAGGCGCGGCTGCGATGCCAGCGGGGTTATGCCCTCGCGCATCACTGCGCGCCGCAACGGCCCGATCCGGTCAAGCAGGAACAGCCCGAGGCCGCGCGCGCCCTGCAGCGGCAGGAAGCCGGTCAACAGGCTGCGGTTGAGCAGATCGACCGCGACCGTGCGCGCCATTACGTCAGCACGGCGCGTCTGTTCATAGCGCGCGGTGAGGTCATCGCCGCCGACATCGCGGCCGTCGCGGTGCGCTTCGACCACGAGTTCGCCGACGGTCGCGGCATCCCGCAGGCCGAGGTTGAGGCCCTGCGCGCCGATCGGCGGGAAGACATGCGCCGCTTCGCCCACCAGTAGGACCCGCCGCGTGGCGAGCCGCCGCGCGGTTTCGATCGCCAGCGGAAAGAGGCTGCGGCCCGGCTCGACCGCCGTCTTGCCCAGAACCGAATGGGACCGTCGCTCGATTTCACCCGAGAGGCCGTCGTCGGAGAGTTCAGACAGGCAGGAGGCCTCGTGGGGGTCCGTCACCCATACGAGGCTGGAACGCCGGCCGGGCAGCGGGACCAGCGTGAAGGGACCGGCCTGGGTGTGGAACTCGGTCGAGGTGTCGCGATGCGGTCTGCTGTGGGCGACGTTGCAGACCAGCGCCACCTGCGGATAGGCACGATGATCGGTCTCGATCCCGGCCGCCACCCGGCAGACAGAACGTCGTCCGTCGGCGCCGATCGCGAGGCGCGCGGTCACCGCTGTCCCATCGCTGCACGCAATCACGACCCGGTCGTCGCCGAATTCGACCATAGTCGCGTTGGCCGCAAGCTGCTTCAAGGTCGGCAGTTCCTCCGCGCGGCCTGCGAGCGCCGCCAGCAGGTGGCGGTTCTCGATATTGTAGCCGAAGGCCTCAAGGCCGATCTCGGCGGCGTCAAAGCTGACCTCCGGCGCCCGCAACAGCCGCGCGGTGTCGTCGACGATACGCATTATCCGTAACGCCGCGGCCTGATCGCGGCAGCGCGCCCAGACGCCGAGCGCAGTCAGCGCCGCGACCGACCCGGTCAGCAGCGCCGTGGTACGTTGGTCAGGCCAGGGGGGCGGAGGGCCGACGAGCACAGTCTCGACGCCGGCCGTCGCCAGCGCGATTGCCGTCGTCAGGCCCGCCGGCCCGCGACCGACCACCGCCACCTCAGCCTTGAGACTATTCATGTGCCGCTCGTCGCCGTGGATGGGATAGGATGCCAGCTTCCGCAGTGCCGACAAAGCGACGATAGTGTAACGGTTGACCGAACCGGAACCCGCCTTGCCCCCGTTCGTCCAGATTCGCGCATTCTCGGTGCACATTTTCACCGCGTTCGGTGCCGCGCTGGCTCTGGCCGCGCTGATTTTTGCGGTCCGTCACAACTGGCCGGCGATGTTCATCTGCCTGGGCATCGCGCTGATCGTGGACGGCATCGACGGCACCTTTGCCAGGCACCTGCGGGTTGCCGAACTGCTGCCTCGCTGGTCGGGCGACGTGCTCGATCTGGTCGTCGACTACGCGACGTACGTGTTCGTGCCGGCCTATGCCATCGCCGCGGGCGGCCTGATGCCGGAACCGGTCGCGATCCCGGCAGGCATCATTATTGTTGTCACGGGGGCGCTGTATTTCGCCGATACGGCGATGAAAACCGACGATAACTACTTCCGCGGATTTCCCACGCTGTGGAACGCGGTTGCATTCTATCTCTTTATCCTCAAATTGCCGCCGGTGTTGGCGGCAGCCATGGTGGTGGTGCTCGCGGTGGCGACCTTTCTGCCCTTCAAGTTCCTTCACCCCATGCGGGTGCGGCGCCTGCGCGGCCTCAACGTTGCGGCAGTCATGGTCTGGTCGGCTCTTGCATTGATCGCCGTTCTTAGCGATCTCGATCCGGGACCGTGGGTGACCGGCGGCCTGGTGCTGATCGCCCTCTACCTCATTGGTGTTGGACTGACCGAGAAACGCTGAATGGACATTCTTGCCCTCCTGACCGATCCGAATGCCTGGGCCGCGCTGGTCACGCTGACCATTCTCGAAATCGTCCTTGGCATCGACAACCTGGTGTTTCTCGCGGTGCTGACGTCGCGGCTTGAAGGCGTGCAGGCGCGCCGGGCACGCATGATCGGTCTGTCGCTGGCGTTCGTGTTCCGCGTCGTTATGCTCGCGGCATTGACCTGGCTGATGGGCCTGACGGCGCCGATCGTGACGCTGTTCGGCATGGATATCTCGTGGCGTGACATCATCCTCATCGGCGGCGGCCTGTTTCTCATCGCCAAGGCGACGCACGAGATCCACAACGAAGTCGAAGCCCGCTTCGAGACCGACGTGAAGCCGGGGGCTACCGCGAGCGCCTTCACCGTCGTGGTCGCGCAGGTGGTCGTCGTCGACCTGGTATTCTCGCTCGATTCCATCATCACCGCGATCGGCATGGTGGACGAGATCGCGATCATGGTGACGGCGATCGTAATCGCGATGATCGTGATGTACGTGGCGGCCAACCCGGTCGGCGATTTTATCGCCGAGCATCCCACCACCAAGATGCTGGCGCTCGCCTTCCTGGTCCTGATCGGCGTGGCATTGGTGGCCGACGGCTTCGAATTCCACATTCCGCGCGGCTACATCTACTTCGCCATGGCGTTTGCGGGCTCGGTGGAGTTTTTCAACGTAATGGCACGGCGCAACCGCCGCCGCCCCCGCGTCCGACCGCCCAGCGCCTGACCGGCTTGATCCCGACGCCCGCCTGGGGGAGATTGCGCCGCCGCCAGCCCGTGGCGCGCATTGAACGCAATAAGTCAAATCAGGAGTGACACCCATGGTCGCAGCGGTCCGAGTCCACAAAACGGGCGGTCCCGAAGTGTTGACCTACGAAGAGGTCGAAGTACCGGCTCCGGGCCCCGGTCAGGTGAAGGTCCGCAACCATGCGGTCGGCGTCAATTTCATCGACACGTATTTCCGCATGGGCATGTATCCCTCGCCCGTTGGCATGCCGTTCGTCTCCGGCAACGAGGGGGCAGGCGAGGTCATCGCCGTCGGTCCGGGCGTGACCGATCTCAAGGTCGGCGACCGCATCGGCTACGTCGCGCCGCTCGGCGCCTATTCGTCGGAACGCATCTTGGCGGCCGACCGCGGCGTGAAGCTTCCGGATTCCATCAGCTACGAGCAGGCCGCCGCCGCAATGCTGAAGGGCATGACGGTCGCGTACCTGGTGCGGCGGACCTATAAGGTGAAGAAGGGCGACAATGTGCTCATTCACGCCGCCGCCGGCGGCGTCGGCCTGATCGCCTGCCAGTGGGCCAATCATCTTGGCGCCAATGTCATCGGCACCGTCGGCTCGAAGGAGAAGGGCGAACTCGCCAAGAAGAACGGTGCCCACCACATCATCCTCTATCGCAACGAGGACTTCGTCGCCAAGGTGAAGGAGATCACCAACGGCGAGAAGTGCGAGGTGGTGTATGACGGTGTCGGCAAGGACACCTTCCCGGCCTCGCTCGACTGCCTCAAGCCGCTCGGCATGTTCGTGAGCTTCGGATCGGCGTCCGGGCCGATCATGGCATTCGACATCAATTTGCTGCAGCACAAGGGCTCGCTGTTCGCCACGCGCCCGACGCTCAATCACTATGCCGCCAAGCGCGAGGACCTGCTGGCGATCGCCAAGGACCTGTTCGACGTGATGGCGAGCGGGGCCGTGAAGATTCCGATCAATCAGAAATACGCGCTCAAGGACGCCCAGCAGGCGCATCGCGATCTGGAAGGCCGCGCCACCACCGGCTCGACTATTCTGGTGCCCTGATCGCAGCGGAGCGCCGACGAAACCGACAAGGCCGCAGCCGGTTGCTGCGGCCTTGCTCTTTGGAACACCGACCGGCGTTCATTTCGCCGCCGGATTGACCACCTTGATCAGTTCCGACAGGAGCTTGGCCTCGGCCTGCAGATAGGCCGCGTGCTGCTCAGGTGTCGTCTGGAAAATCAGCGCGCCTTGCGATTCGATTTTCTCTCTCGTCTTTGACGTGTTCAGCGTCTTTGCAAGGGCCGCATGCAACGTTCTGATGATTTCGGGCGGTGTCCCGGCCGGTGCCGAGAGGCCGTACCAGGTGCTCATCTTGACGTCGGGATACCCGGCTTCCGGCATCGACGGGGTGTCGGGCAGGGACTTGATGCGGGACGCCGCCGCAACCGCGAGCGCCCGCATTTTTCCGGATTGAATTTGGGACAGAACGACCGGGACGTTGAGAAATGCCATGTCCACCTGGCCGCCGAGCACATCCATCGCCGCCGGCTGACCGCCCTTGTAGGGCACTTCGATGAGCTTCACGCCGGCCCGCTGCTGCAGAAGAACGCCGAGAAGCTGCGGGATGCTGCCGACGCCGACCGACGCAAATGTCATCTTGCCATCCGCGGCCTTGGCCGCAGCGACCAGTTCCTTCACGCTCTTGTAGGGACGGCTCGGCGGCACCACGAGCACGTTTGGAACGTCCGCGACGGTGCCGATTGGCGCGAATCCTTTGATCCCGTCATAGTTCGCGTCCTTCATCAGCGCTGGCGTGATCACATGCGAGGGCGCGCCGCCGATGAACAGGGTGTAGCCGTCCGGTTTGGCCTGCGCCACGGCCCGGGCACCGATCGCCGTACCGGCTCCCGGGCGGTTCTCGACGACGACCGGCTTGCCCAGAACGTCGGACATGCCCTCCGCCACGGTGCGCGCGAGCAGGTCGGCCGGACCGCCGGCGGCATACGGATTGATCAGGGTGATCGGCCGCTCGGGAAAGGACTGGGCAACCGCGTGTCCTGCCAGCGAACAAACCGCCACAAGTGCAGCGAACATCAGGCGCATCATTCATTCCTCCCGAGTGGTCATCTTCTCACGGACGACAGATTCCCATACGATACTCCAGCCACGCTCCCACCTAAAGCATCGGGCGCAAATGCCGCGACTCAGCGCGATCCCTCTGCTGCCGACCACGTTGGTGGGCAGCTATCCGCAGCCCGACTGGTTGATCGACCGCAGGCGTCTCACCGGGATCGTTCCGCCGCGCGCCCGCGCGGGCGACCTGTGGCGCGTCGATCCGCCGTGGCTCGAACAGGCGCAGGACGACGCCACGTTGCTGGCGATCCGCGATCAGGAGCGTGCCGGCATCGACATCGTTACGGATGGGGAAATGCGGCGTGAAAGTTACTCCAACCGCTTCGCCACCGCACTGGACGGCATGGACAGTGACAACCCCGCGCAAATTCCCTCGCGCACCCCGGGCAAGATTCAGATCGTCCCACGGGTGGTGGGCAAGATCCGGCGCCGTCACGCCGTGCAAGTGAGAGACGTGGCTTTTCTGCGCGCCAATACCGAGCGGCCGATCAGGATCACCGTTCCCGGCCCGTTCACCATGACGCAGCAGCTGTCCGACGAGTATTACAAGGATGAAACCGCGGTCGCCGTCGATTGCGCGGTCGCGTTGAATGCAGAAATCAAGGACCTGTTTGCGGCCGGCGCCGACGTGGTTCAGCTCGACGAGCCGTTCCTGGAGGCCTATCCGGACAAGGCGCGGGCCTTCGGCGTGGCGGCGATCAATCGGGCGGTCGAGGGCGTGGAGGGCGTAACTGCCGTGCACCTGTGCTTTGGCTACGGATCAATGGTCAAGAACAAGCCATCCGGCTACGCGTTCCTGCCTGAACTCGAGTCGACGGCGGTCGACCAGGTCTCGATCGAAACCGCCCAGTCGAAGCTCGATTGCGCGGTCTTGGCGCGGCTGCCGACCAAGCAGATCATCCTGGGCGTGCTCGATCTCCAGGATGTGACGGTGGAAACCCCCGCGACCGTCGCCGCGCGCATCCGCCGTGCGCTGCCTTACGTGTCGCCAGACCGGATCGTTGTGGCGCCGGATTGCGGGCTCAAATATCTGCCGCGGGACGTGGCGTTTGCGAAGCTGAAGGCGATGGTCGAGGGCGCGGCCATCGTCCGCCGCGAATTAACTTGATAGCCGCAAATTCCTGCTGAGTAAACGGCTTGAGGTGTTCACGGCTCGTCATTCCCGAAGTCGCGAAGCGGCTGTCCGGAATCCATGTACCGAATGAAGGAAGTGTGGATTCCGGGCTCCGGCCTGCGGCCGGCCCTGGAATGACGTCGTCTTGTCAGAGCAGCCGTGCCAAGTCGGCAAAGGCGGGGTGGTCGTCGATGTCCGCCGCGAGCCGCGGCAAGCCGACAATGTCGATCGAGCCGGCAAATTGCTGCAGCGTGGCGATGGTATCCGCGAGCGAGGCAGCGCTTTGTTCGCTCTCGTTCACAACCACGGCGGTGATGTCGATGTTCCGGCGAGCGACCACTTCGAGCGCGGTCAAGGTGTGGCTCAATGTGCCGACATACGTTCCGGCGACCAGCACGACCGGAATGCGTAAGACCGACATCCAATCGAGCACGGTCCGCCGGTCGTCGAGCGGCACCATAACGCCGCCGATGCCCTCGATCAGCAACACGCCACTTCGACTCGCGATCGCGGAGCGGCTCAACTCCACGAGTTCGTCGAAGTCGATTGCTCGGCCTTCCAGGCGGGCCGCCATGTCGGGAGAGAGCGGCGCCTTGAACCGCCAGGGCGCGATTCGCTCGATCTCCGGCATCGCCATCGGCCGCCCGAGCGCCGCCAGCAGAACGGCCGCATCGCTGCTTTCCGGTGCTTCGTCGGAAAATCCGGTCATCACCGGCTTGATCGCCTCGACGGCGCGGCCGATCTTGCGATAGTGGCGGATCAGGCCGGCAGTCACGAACGTCTTGCCGATGTCGGTCCCCGTCGCAGTGACGAAGATCGCGGTCACGTCGCAGGGACCAGGATGCGATCGCGCACCACCTTGGCGAGGCGCGCGATCTCGGCATCGGGGTGCTGAGCCGTGAAGGTGAAGCGCAGGCGGGCCGTGCCCTCGGGCACGGTCGGCGGCCGGATCGCGGCGACCAGAAAGCCTTGTTCCTCGAGCAGTTGCGAGGCTTCCAGCGCCGCCTGGGCATCTCCTAGGACCACCGGGACAATAGGACTGACCGGCTCCGGCACCCCGGCCTCGCGGGCGAACGCCTTGGCCTTGGCGACGGGAAGCGCCGCATAGTCGGGCTCGTGTTCGATCACGTCGAGTGCGGCGATCGCCGCCGCAACCGTGGCCGGTGGCAGTCCGGTCGAATAGATCAGGGTGCGGACGCGGTTGCGCATCAGGTCGATCACCGCGGCGGATGCGCAAAGATAGCCACCGTAGCCGCCCAGCGCCTTGGAGAGGGTGCCCATCTGCAGCGGGATGTCGGCCGGCGTGCCCTGCGCCACAAACGAGCCGTGGCCGTGGCCCAGTACGCCAAGGCCGTGCGCATCGTCCGACAGCAGCCAGGCGTCGTGCCGCCGCGCCAGCGCCGACAGTTCGTAGAGCGGCGCGATGTCGCCATCCATCGAGAAGACGCCATCGGTGATCAGTAGCGCATGGCCGTGACGGCCGCGGTGTTCGGCGAGCAGCGCTTCGGCGTGTTCGACGTCGCAGTGCCGGTAGGTCATCACGGTCGCGCGCGACAACCGTGCGCCGGCCCACAGGCACGCATGCGACAGTTCGTCGATGACGATGAGATCAGCGGAACCGGCCAGTACCGGAATGATCCCGGAGTTGGCGAGATAGCCCGAACCGAACACGCAGGCAGCCTCGGTGCCCTTCCAGCCGGCCAGCCGGGCTTCGAGCTCCGCGTAGAGCGGATGGTTGCCGGTCACCAGCCGCGAGGCGCCGGCTCCGACCCCGTAGATACGCAGCGCCTGGATCGCCGCCTCCTTCACGGCCGGATGGTGCGTGAGGTTGAGGTAGTCGTTGCAGCAGAACGACAGCAGCCGGCGGTCGTTGCGCAGCAGCCAGATCCCGGTCACGCGGGTGGTGTCGACGAGGCTCCGGCGCAACGACTGGCGGTCGAGTTCGCCAAGCTTGGCCGTCGCAAATTCGTCGAGTGACTGCATACTCTCAACCGGTTCCAGCCTGCCGCACGCCCGTCAATGAGTGACCCGGGCATGTATACGGGGCAAAATGGCCGCCGACGAGTTCTAATGGACGTGACGAATGCCGCTCAAGTCTGCAGGCGAGGGGAGTTTGCCGGCCTGGTACCGGCCCGGGCTCGATCACGTCTGGCTGCCGTATGCGCAGATGAAAACCGCCGCACCGCCGCTCGCGGTAGTCGCCACCCACGGCAGCCGCATCGTACTCGCCGATGGCCGCGAATTGATCGACGGCGTCGCCGCATGGTGGACGGCGTGCCACGGCTACAACCATCCGCATATCCGCGCGGCGATTGAACGGCAGGTGCAGACACTGCCGCATGTGATGCTGGGCGGCCTCGCACACGAACAGGCGTTCACGCTGGCGCGACGGCTCGCCGACCTGCTGCCGGACGATCTCGAGCGGGTGTTCTTCTCCGAGTCGGGTTCGGTCGCGGTCGAGATCGCGATGAAGATGGCGGTACAATTCTCGATCAACCGCGGCGACCGAAGAAGGTGCAAGTTCCTCGCCTTCCGCGGCGGCTATCACGGCGACACCACCGGCGCCATGTCGGTCTGCGATCCCAACGACGGCATGCACGCTTTGTTCCAGGGCCTCTTGCCCGAGCAGCACATCGTGGCGCTGCCACGGGACGACCAGAGCGCAGCAGAGTTCGAACAGACGATCGAACGCCACAGTGACGAGATCGCCGCCATCATCGTCGAGCCGCTGATCCAGGGGGCGGGCGGCATGTTGTTCTACGAGCCGGCGGTGCTGCGGCGCCTGCGCGCGGCAGCTGATCGCTACGACCTGCTCCTGATCTTCGACGAGGTCTTCACCGGCTTTGGCCGCACCGGCAGCCTGTTCGCCTGCGAGGGGGCTGGTATCACGCCCGACATCGTGACGCTGTCGAAAGCGCTGACCGGCGGTACGCTACCCCTTGCAGCGACAGTCGCGCGCCGCAGAGTGTTCGAGGCGTTCTCGTCGGACGATCCGATGCATGCGCTGATGCACGGGCCGACCTTCATGGGCAATGCGCTCGGCTGCGCTGCGGCCAATGCTTCGCTCGATCTGTTTGAGCACAAGCCGCGCCTCGCCCAGGTGGCGGCGATTGCCACGGCGCTGACCGAGGGCCTCGCGCCATGCCGTGACATGCCCGGCGTCAGGGACGTACGGGTGAGGGGGGCGGTCGGCGTCGTCGAACTGGACCGCATCGACGATCTCGCAGCGCTGCGCGCGCGCTTTGTTGATGAGGGCGCGTTCGTGCGGCCGTTCGGCCGGATCGTGTACCTGACGCCTGCTTTCACCATCGATGCTCACGATCTCGCCCGTCTCACCGCCGCCGTGGTGAAGGTGGTGCGGGAAGGCCCGCGTTAGAATCCCACCGCGGTGCCGTGCAGGTCGTAGGCGTCGGCGCGCTCGATCTTCACCGTGGCGATCTCGCCGACCCGCAGCGGCCGCCGGCTCGCCACATAGACGGCGCCGTCGATCTCCGGTGCATCGCCTTTGCTGCGGCCTTTGGCGACGCTCGGCCCGACCTCGTCGATGATCACCTGCTGGCGGGTACCGACCTTGCGCTTGAGGCGGCGCGCGGAGATCGCCTGCTGGTGCGCCATGAAGCGGTGCCAGCGCTCGTCCTTCACCTCGGCCGGCACCGGCTCGCCGAGGTCGTTGGCTGAGGCGCCCGCGACCGGCTCATAGCGGAAGCAGCCAACCCGGTCGAGTTGCGCCTCGTCGAGCCAGTCGAGCAGGGCCTGAAACTCGGACTCGGTCTCCTTCGGGAAGCCGACGATGAAAGTGGAGCGCAGCGTCAGCTCCGGGCAGGTCTCGCGCCAGGCCGCGATGCGGGCGAGCGTCTTGTCCTGGGCGGCCGGGCGGCGCATCCGGCGCAGCACGTCGGGATGCGCATGCTGGAACGGGATGTCGAGATAGGGCAGCACCTTGCCCGCCGCCATCAGTTCGATCACCGGATCGACGTGCGGGTAGGGGTAGACGTAGTGCAGCCGCACCCAGGCGCCGAGTTCGCCAAGCGCTGCCGCCAGATCGAGGAACCGCGCCGGCACCTCGCGGCCGCGCCAAGGGCTCGCGGCATAGCGCAGATCAAGCCCGTAGGCTGAAGTGTCCTGCGAGATGACCAGCAATTCCTTGACGCCCGCCGCCACCAGCCGTTCGGCTTCGCGCAGCTCGTCGGCGGCCGGCCGCGAGACGAGGTCGCCCCGGTGCGTCGGGATGAGGCAGAACGTACAGCGGTTGTTGCAGCCTTCGGAAATCTTCAGATAAGCGTAGTGCCGCGGCGTGAGCTTGATGCCCTCCGGCGGCACCAGGTCGAGGAACGGGTCGTGCGGCCGCGCCACCGCGCGGTGCACGGCGTCGAGCACGCTCTCGTACTGCTGCGGCCCGGTGACGGCGAGCACGCGCGGAAAGCGATCGGTGATCTTCTCGGGCTCCGCTCCCATGCAGCCGGTGACGATCACCTTGCCGTTGTCGGTGAGCGCGGCATCGATAGCGGCGAGCGATTCCGCCTGCGCGCTGTCGAGGAAGCCGCAGGTGTTGACGATGACGAGATCGGCGCCGGCATGCTCGCGAGCGAGCGCATAGCCCTCGGCGCGTAATCGCGTGATGATGCGTTCGGAATCGACCAGCGCCTTCGGGCAGCCGAGCGAGACGAAGCTCACCTTGGGGGCGCGCAAGTCCGCTGCAGGAGCAGGCGGAGCGAAGCCCGGCGTAACGGTGGTTTGCGACGACATGGGGAGGGGCTAGCCCAGCGGCGGCAAGCGGGCAAGCGCATTCGCGGGATGAGCCCTACCGGCCCAATGGCACGAAGCCGAGTTCGCCAAGCGGCTTGTAGCCATTCTGGCCCGTGGGTTTCCAACCGTTCTCGCCCAGAGGCTTCCAGCCACTCTCGCCGAGAGGCTTGTGGCCGTTCTCGCCCAGGGGCTTCCAGCCGTTCTGACCCGTCGGTTTCCAGCCAGTCCCGCCAAGCGGCTTCCAGCCGTCCTGACCCGTCGGTTTCCAGCCAGTCCCGCCAAGCGGCTTCCAGCCGTCCTGACCCATCGGCTTGCTGCCGCTCTCGCCGAGGGGCTTCCATCCGGTCTCGCCCATCGGCTTCCAGCCTGACGACGATGCCCCCTGATTGCCGGAACTGCTCGGCTGCGCCACGGCCACGACGCTGGAAAGGCAAAGCGCCAAGGCTACGGATGTGGTCGGCTTCATGGGCGACGAATTTACCGTCGTCGTCCTAAGAAAGGCTGACCGGGGGCGCCAAGGCTACGGGGCCCGTTGCGGCGCTATTCTCGCGCACTTCACCTCCGATCCCGGTTTGGAGCTCTGCACGAATTCGCGCGCGCCGTTCAAAATTTAGAGCAAACGTTGGCCGGCATTACAAATGGCGAGGCAAATGATCCCGACTGGCAAGCTGCAACGTCAAGCCAATCTCCTGCGCCTTCTGCGCGACTTCGAGCAGGTCGCGGCCAAGCAACGTGGCCGCACCTTCAAGCGTGATGCCTCGCTGAGCGCAGTTTCTCAAATCGGCGATGTCAAGTTCCGACCAGTCTTTGCCTTGATCAGACATGAACACCATCTAGGCGGCGCGAAGGATGGCGTTTGCTCCAGGTCACATTGAAATGATGAGAAAGCCCGCGAAACACGCGAGTCCGAACAGGCCTACCCAAGCCACACCTTCAAGACGCTGAGCGATGAATTCAAGACGTTCAGCGATCGAAGGCTGAAAATTGGAACTGGCGCAGGATTCTCGCATTTGAAGACCCCCCGTTTTACGATGACGACAGCGCAATCCCCATTGCACAACTGCTGTCGCTAACGCTAGCAAGGCCAAGTGTTAACAAAAAAATGGCAAAAAAGAGCCCGTTTAGATATGGGCTCTGGTGGCCACAGGGCCGCGGCACCAGAACAAGATGCTCGCGGCTGGCAATCCGCTGCGCGATCCTGACATTTGCGAGCATCCGTGGCACGCTAAGTTGTTGAATTTATTCAGCTGGAAGGGTGGCCGAGTGGTTTAAGGCAGCGGTCTTGAAAACCGCCAGGGGGTTTGCGCTCCCTCGTGGGTTCGAATCCCACCCCTTCCGCCAATTCATGATCTGCCCGACTGGGCTGCGGGTCCGGTCAATCATGGAGGCGGCATTGAACGAACGGACAGCCCATAGAATCGGCGCAACGCCGCGGCGCGCGTTCATCCGCCGGATGGCAGGCGTGATGTCCGCGGCGCTCGCGGCTTTGGTCGCTCGTCCATCGCAGGCCCAACCTGCGACGCAGTCCAGCCAGCCGGATTGGCCGGGCGCACTGAAAGGGCGTCGTCGCCAGCTCGTCGACGCCTACACCATCAACGACGGTGCCCCGCTGGAATTTGCCTACACGTTCCTGGCAACGAACGGCGCGCTCGGTCCGGACTCAGCCGCCGCCACGGCTGTCATTGTGCTGCGCCATGCTGCATTCCCGATCGCCGTCGGAGACGATATCTGGCGCAGGTACAAGATCGGGGAGGCGTTCAAGCTCATCGACCCGGAGACCAAAGCGCCGGCGCTCAAGAACCCCTTCCTGCATCCAAGGGCCGGAATCCTGCCGCTTGACGACATGGCGGTCGATCGCCAGTTGGCGAAAGGCGTGGTGTTCGGCTGCTGCGATGTCGCCTTGAAATTTCAGAGCAGGATGCTCGCCGGCAACGCCGGGGTAAGCGCGGCCGAGGCGGCGAAGGAATGGGCCGCCAATGTCGTTCCCGGGATTGCAATTCTTCCGTCAGGGGTGTGGGGCGTCAACCGCGCCCAGGAGGCCGGCTGCACCTATTGCAGTGGCGGTTGAATCGCCTTCATCAGGTCGGCGACAGCACGGCCCGCACGCGACCGGACACGCGGCGGAACCCTCATGCCGGAATCACCCGGCGCATTCAGCGGCTGCGATTAGCCTGCTCCTGCTGGCGCATCTTGCGCACGTCGCGTTCCATCTCCAGGCAGGTGATCCACTCGACATAGCTCGGCAGATACACGTTGGGGCGCACGCACTGCGTCCGGTCGGCGGGTGAGAATGTCGACCATCCCTTGACGATCAGTTCGCGTGCGCTTTGCTCGGAGTTCAGACACGCGCTCAGCGCGTTCTCGGTCGTGGTGCCGCCGATCAGGCTGACCATCGCGCCGGCGGCAACCCGGCAGGTGTTGTGGATGTCGATCGTCGGGATGCTGCCGCCCGCGGCAGCGAGCACGAGGTGCGACGCGACCGCGGCGGGGATGGGGGCGAGGAACATGGTGGTAATCCTTCGAGCCGGGGACGCTCGTTGCTCAAGCAAAGCGTGAGTGCGACCGGGTGTCAACGCGGCACAGGTGCGTTGCATTTCCGCGACACCCGCCAACCATCATAGCACCGGCCGCCGGAGTTAACGCCTCGTTAATTGTTGGAAAATATTCCGGGTTAGAGCAAACAGGAGGTTGATCATGGTCCCCGAGCACGAAGGCTGCCCCGTCCCGGACGAGTTGATCGGGCGCCTATACATTTCGCCGATCCAGGAAATCGACAACATCGTGTCCCAGTTGCCGCCCGGCCCGCGCGGGAGCCTGGCGGCATTCTGCTATAGCCGGGCGCACCTGCGCGACATCGGCCTGGCGATTGCCGCGACCTGCGATTTGGAAACGCTGATCGATGCCGGGGGCAGGGCGGGTACCAACCTGTTCGATCTCTCGCGCGAGCGGCCCGCCGAACCGAAGCAGCCGTATTCCTGGATGCGGCGGTCGCACATTAGTCTGGCGTCGTCGGCCACACTGTGAAGCGATGCGAATTCGCCACACCCGAACATAAACATTCCGTCATCATCGTAATGACATGATCGTCCGATAGACAGAGAGGGTCATCGCGACAGTGCGGCTTGCCGCGGATGTACCGGTGCAGCATTGGCGCTGATGACATGGGCCCGCCGGGAGCAATCTTCGGCGGGTTTTCATTTGCCCCGACGGTTGCGCCTGCGAGCCGAAGCATCTCGCGATTTCTCGCGTCGCGTCTCCGAACCAAGCCCCAGATTTCGCCAAGCCCCAATCTCGCCGTGTTCGGCAGGCGTTATGTCGCTTCGGGGAACCGGCTGCGACGGGGACGTTGCACGCAGCGGGTTTGCATTACGTTCCGTCCGTTACCGTCGGCCAGGCAGTCTTGCATCCTGGCGGACGACAGATCGCGGAGAGGGGCGTGCAGGTCGGGGACACGGATGGGGCGTGCCATACAGGCCTGCTCGCAGGCACACGTGACAGCTGCCATCGCCGCTCGCCGTTCGTTCGGCCGCACCGTGCGGTTCTGGATGCTCGCAGTGGGATGCTTGGCGCTGGCCAACTGCTCGGCTGCGGAAAAATTCGCACGCAAGGACGCTAAAACTCAGCGGATCGCGGAAGACGCCGAGATTGCCAAAGGCGGCGGCCACCGCAAGATCGGCAAGCCTTACATGATCAATGGCCGGATTTACGCGCCGGCAGATGAACCGAATTACCGCGCCGAAGGCATTGCCTCGTGGTACGGACCGGACTTCCACGGCCGCCTCACGGCGAACGGCGAAACCTACGACATGAACGGCTACTCCGCGGCGCATCCGACCCTGCCGCTGCCGAGCTATGCCCGCGTGACCAATCTCCGCAACGGCAAGTCGATCATCGTGCGGGTCAACAATCGCGGCCCCTTCGTGCACAACCGCCTCGTCGATGTCTCGGTCGGCACCGCAAAGGCGCTCGACTTCTACGGCCGCGGCCTCGCGCGTGTGCGATTCGAATATGTCGGGAAGGCCCCAGTCGAAGGCAGCGATGACCGCATGCTGCTGGCGACTTTGCGCGATGGATCGCCGGCGCCCGCGCCCTCGCACGTCATGGTTGCTTCTGCCAAGCCGTTCCTGCCGGCGCGACCAACCGCCACGCCTTTGCCGACCGAACGGCCGTTTGCACTTGGGACCACGATGGCGCGCGAAGCACCGCAACTCGCATCGGCCGAATCGAAGCCGATCGTGCGGGCAGCTTCTGCCAAGCCGGCCTCTAAGGCCGCAAAGGAGCGGCTACGGACCGAGGCGTCTGCACGGCCGGCCGCACAACCGACCGACCAGGTTCCCACCTCGAGTTTTGCGCCGACACAATCCGGCCCGGGGGGAATGATGAGCGGCCGCGGGCTCTATTGACGAGCCGCAAAATTGACGCACCGGCGGCATTGATTCCCCCGGCTAACGATTGATAAGCATGGTTTGGGGCAGGAAGGGCATGTGGGCCATGGCCACGCAGGACTTGCCGCGATCCGCAAAGGCAGGGCTTTGAAGTTGCGCAACATGCTTCGTCCGCGGTTGGCCGCATGGGCGGCACTCGGCATTCTCGCCGGCGTCATGGCAACGGCTCTTGCCGCGGCCAATCCAGTTTCCGGACCGCGCACCGCTAACCCGGTTTCCGGCGCAAAGAGCACCGACGGGTTTCAGACTGCAGCACCTCACGCCATCTTGATCGAGGGCGAAAGCGGCAGCGTTTTGTTTGAGAAGGGTGCGGACGATCTCATTCCTCCGGCCAGCCTGTCCAAGCTGATGACCGCTGAAGTCGTCTTCAACGAGATCAAACAAGGCCGGTTGAAGCCGACGACCGAGTTCAGCGTCAGCACCAATGCCTGGCGAAAGGGTGGGGCGCCCTCGCGGACATCGGCGATGTTCCTCCCGATCCACAGCAAGGTGGCGGTCGACGACCTGCTGCACGGCGTCATCATCCAGTCCGGCAACGATGCCTGCATCGTGCTGGCCGAAGGCATCTCCGGTAGCGAGAATGATTTCGCCGAGTTGATGACCAAGCGCGCGCGGGAGATCGGCCTCACCAAGTCGACATTCGGCAACTCCAACGGGCTGCCGCATCCCAAGCAGCTGATGACCTCGCGCGAACTCGGCAAGCTCGCGCGCCACATCATCGAAAACTATCCCGACTACTACAAGATCTACAGCGAGCGCGAGTTCACCTGGACCAAGATCCGTCAGTACAATCGCAATCCGCTGCTCAGCATGAGCATCGGCGCCGACGGGCTGAAGACCGGTTTCACTAAGGAAGCCGGCTACGGGCTGGTCGGCTCGGCGGTGCAGAACGGCACGCGCCTGATCGTCGTGGTCAACGGGCTGCGTACCGAGAAGGAGCGGGCCGACGAGGGCAAGCGGCTGCTCGAATGGGGTTTCAGTAACTTCCAAGCCGGCATGCTGTTCGCCGAAGGCCAGGAGATCGCCAACGCCAAAGTTTATGGCGGCGAGCAGAGCAGTGTGCCGCTGGTCGCCGGCAAGGCTGTCAAGCTGATGGTTCCACGTGGCGTCCGTGAGAAGATCATTGCGCGTGTCGTCTACAACGGCCCCGTACGCCCGCCGGTCGAGGAGGGCCAGAAGATTGGCACGCTCAAGGTCTGGCGCAACGATGTGCTGGCGCTCGAGGTCCCGCTGCAGGCGGCGGCCAACGTCGGGCCTGGGCCGATCCACAAGCGCGCCATCGACGCCGCGTCCGAACTGGTCATCGGCCTGTTCCGCGCAGGTTTCCAGAAGTTATGATTCCGCTGGCGGGGCTGAGCCGCCCGGGTCCGCCCTATCGAAGCGAACCGGGATGGTGCAGGCTCACCGCATTTGATCTCCCCCCAGGAAAGGGGACACCTCTCCCGGGCCATGGGCTCGCGGCAAGGGTGCAAAATGGAGCCTCATGCGCGGACGATTGATCACCTTCGAGGGCGGCGAGGGCACCGGCAAGTCGACCCACGCGGTGCTGCTGGCCGACAGGCTCAAATCGCTGGGCATCGCGGTCGTGCGCACGCGCGAGCCCGGCGGCTCGCCCGGGGCGGAGGCGATCCGCCACGTGCTCCTATCGGGCGCCGCCAAACCGCTCGGTCCCGAAGTGGAGGCGATCCTGTTCGCGGCTGCCCGCGGCGACCATATCCGCAGCACCATCGAACCGGCCTTGGAGCGCGGCGCCTGGGTCGTCTGCGACCGCTTCATCGATTCGACCCGCGTCTATCAGGGGACGCTCGGCCACGTCGATCCCAAGCTGATCCGGGCGCTCGAGCGCGCCACGGTGGGCGACATCCTGCCCGATCTGACGTTCATTCTCGACGTGCCCGCCGATGTCGGGCTGGCCCGGGCGCACAAGCGGCGGGGCGACAACGAAACCGACCGGTTCGAGGCGGAGTCGCTCGCCTTCCATGAAGAGCTGCGCGAGGCTTATCGACAAATCGTTGATGTCGAGCCGCAGCGCTGCGTCCTGATCGATGCGACCCTGTCCAAGGCCGAAGTCGCCGAGTGCATCTGGAGCGCCATCAACGAGCGGCTTCACCCTGCCGCCAAGTCGGCTGCCCTCGAAGGCGCGGTGACATGAGCGGCGAGGCCGACGAAGCCGAAATCATCCGGCCGCGTATGACCGCGCAATTGTTCGGCCACCGGGATGCCGAGCAGACGCTGCTCGATTCGTATCGCACCGGACGCCTGCCGCACGCCTGGCTGATGACCGGCCCGCCCGGGATCGGCAAGGCGACGCTCGCCTACCGGATGGCCCGCTTCGTCCTCGCTCATCCCGATCCGCACGCGCCCGCGGTACGCAGCGCCACCTCGCTCGCGGTCGAGCCGGACCACCCGACCGCACGCCGCATCGCCGCGCAGGCCCAGCCCGATCTGCTGGTGCTGAGGCGCACCATCAACGAGAAGACCGGCAAGCTGCGCCAGGACATCGCCGTCGACGACGTGCGGCGTACCGTGACGTTCTTCGGCTCGACGCCGGGCGAGGGGGGATGGCGGATCGCCATTGTCGACTGTGTCGACGAATTGAACAGCGAGGGGGCAAACGCACTCCTCAAGATTCTGGAGGAGCCGCCCCGGCGCGCGCTCCTGCTGCTGGTGAGCCATTCCGCCGGCCGGGTGCTGCCGACCATCCGCTCGCGCTGCCGGCTCTTGCCGCTGCGCCCGCTGGCGGCAGAAGAGGTGGAGCAAGCGGCGGCCGCGGCGCTCGGTCCGGACGGACAGGATGACATTCAGACCGCCGCGATGGTAGCCGACGGCAGCGTCGCCCGCGCGCTGGCGCTGCTCGACAACGATGCTTTGGAGTTGCGCAACCGGATCGTCGCGCTGCTCGATCGGCTGCCGGCGGTCGATCCGCGCGCGCTGCATGCGCTGGGCGACCGCCTCGCCGGCACCGACGCAGCGCCGCTCGCCGCCTTCGTCGATACCGTCAACGCCTGGCTGTGCGCCCGGCTGGATCAAGAGCCGCGCGAACCGGCGCGGCTCGTCCGCGTGGCGCAGGCGTGGGAGAGCATTAATGCCACCGCGCGCGACGCCCAGGAATACAACCTGGAACGCCGGCCGCTGGTCTTCAGCGTCTTCGGCACCCTCGCCGACGCCGTCCGCGGCTAGTATCTGATCCAGCGCCACACTCCCTCCGCTCATGCTCGCACAAGCGGGCATCCAGTTTTCTTGTCTGATGGACATTTTGCGTTGGGTCCCCGCTTCCGCGGGGACGAGCGGGGAGGGACTGCGCCTCAAGAAGACCACCCGCCTCGGCTTGCGGCCATACTGCAATCATGTTAGATATGGGTGCCCATATTTTATGATACAGCGATATTGCTGATGAAGACGACGCTCGATATCGCCGATCCCCTACTGAACGAAGCCCGCAAGCTCGCGGCCCGTGAAGGCACCACGCTGCGGGCGCTGGTTGAGCAGGGGCTGCGTCAGGTGATCGCCGAGAAGAAGCGCAAGGCTGCGTTCCGGCTGCGTAAAGCAAGCTTCGCGGGGCGGGGCCTGCGGCCAGAATTGGTAGGGACGGGCTGGGACCGGCTACGCGACGTCGCTTACGAGGGCCGCGGGGGGTGATCGCCGTCGACACCAATATCCTCGTCTACGCCCATCGCGAGGATGCGCCGTTCCATGCTGCCGCTGTCCGCTGCCTGACCGGACTGGCCGAAGGCGGGGCACAATGGGCGATCCCCTGGCCGTGCCTGCACGAATTCATCGCCATCGTCACCCATCCGCGCGTATTCGATCCGCCAAGTCCGCTACCCATCGCGATCCACCAGGTCGAAGCCTGGCTCGAATCGCCGACCCTCGCGCTGCTGGCGGAGTCCGAGCAGCATTGGACGGATCTGAAATCCATCCTCGACGCCACCCAGGTGACCGGCCCCCGGCTGCACGATGCGCGCATCGCGGCGCTTTGCCGGCAGCACGGTGTGCGGCAGCTTTGGTCGGCGGATCGCGATTTCAGCCGATACTCAGATCTCTCCGTGCTCAATCCGCTGACCCGGACGCCATGACCCGCGGCTCGGAATGCTTGCCGAGCCGTTGCTCCATTGTTAGGTACTTTGCAAATGCCGATGGCCGGGCCCGTCCCGGCCATCACGTCTTTGACCGGACATTCCGAAGCTCTTTTTCTTGAACGTGCGCGCCATGGCAAAAAAATCGAAACCTAAAGGCAGGGAGGGCAGCAAGGCTGCGCCGGCAAGGGGGCAAGGCGACAAGGCCAAGACGTCGAAAGCAAAGGCCAAGTCCGCGCCGAAGCCGACGAAGACCGCCGCGAAGAAGCGCCAGAAAGCGGTTGCAGCGAATCCCCTAACCAACGGGCAGCGCACGAGAAAAGCAGCATCAAGGGCCGTGAAGCCCGAGGCCGCGCCGCCGGCTCTCGTGCCGACGCTGGCGCCGCAACCCGCGGTCACCAAGACTCCGGCGTCGAAGCCTGCTGCTCCCAAGGCCGCCCGGCCTACCAAAAAAGCGGCGCCAACGGCCGTCGAAAGCTCGGGCAAGCCCCGATACTACGTCACCACGGCGATCTCCTATCCCAACGGCGTGCCGCATATCGGCCACGCCTATGAGGCGATCGCCACGGACGCGATCGCCCGCTTCATGCGGCTCGACGGCTACGACGTTTTTTTCCTCACCGGCACCGACGAGCACGGCATCAAGATGCATCAGACCGCCGGCAAGGAGAATCTCTCGCCGCGCGAGCTGGTCGAGCGCAATGTGCCGCGCTTCCAGGCGATGGTGAAGCGCCTCAACCTGTCGAACGACGAATTCATCCGCACCACCGAAGACCGTCACCACTCGGCGTCGATCGGCATCTGGGATAAGATGGCGGAAAATGGCGACATCTATCTCGACAAGTATTCCGGCTGGTACTCGGTGCGCGACGAGGCCTATTACGACGAGGCCGAGACGAAGCTGAACGAGCAGGGGGTGCGTGTCGGCCCGCAGGACACCCCGGTCGAATGGGTCGAGGAGGAGAGCTATTTCTTCAGGCTCTCGGCCTACCAGGACAAGCTCCTCAAGCTCTATGAGCGGCCCGATTACGTGCTGCCGAAAGAGCGGCTCAACGAGGTCCTGAGCTTCGTCAAGGGCGGCCTGCAGGACCTGTCGATCTCGCGCACCACCTTCGACTGGGGCGTGAAGGTGCCGCGCGATCCCAAACACGTCATGTATGTGTGGGTCGACGCGCTGACGAATTACATCACGGCGGTCGGATATCCGGACACCGACTGCGCCAAATTCAAGCGCTACTGGCCGGCCGATCTGCACGTCATCGGCAAGGACATCGTGCGCTTCCACGCAGTGTATTGGCCGGCATTCCTGATGTCGGCCGGCGTCGAGGTGCCGCGGCGCATCTTCTCGCACGGCTTTCTGTTCAACCGTGGGGAGAAAATGTCGAAGTCGGTCGGCAACGTCATCGACCCATTCGCGCTGTGCGACGCCTATGGCGTCGATCAGGTGCGCTACTTCTTCCTGCGCGAGGTGCCGTTCGGTCAGGATGGCACCTACAGCCATGAGGCGATCGTCAACCGCATCAATGCCGACCTCGCCAACGATCTCGGCAACCTGGCGCAGCGCTCGCTCACCATGGTGGCGCGGCGGTTCGACGGCGCGCTGCCACAGCCCGGACTTTTCAGCCCGGAAGACGAAGCCATGCTCGGCGCTGCCGACAGCATGATCGGCAGGGCGCGGCACTCGATGAAGACACAGCAGCTTCATCATGTGCTGACTTACGTCTGGACGGTCGTGGCGCACGCCAATCAGTATTTTACCGAGCAGGCGCCGTGGGCGCTGGCCAAGACCGATCCGGTGCGGCAGGGCACCGTGCTGTACGTCACCGCGGAGGTCGTTCGTCAGGTCGCCATCCTGGCCCAGCCGTTCATGCCGGAGTCCGCCGGCAAGCTGCTCGATCAGATCGGGGTCCCGGAGACGGAGCGCGGGTTCGACACGCTCGGCAACAGCCGGCGGATCACCCCCGGACGGCCGCTGCCGACGCCTGTACCAGTGTTCCCGCGTTATGTTGAACCCGAGGTCAGCGCTCCCAAATAAGCCAGATGCTCGTCGACAGCCACTGCCACCTCGATTTTCCCGATTTCGCCGACGACCTCGACGGTGTCGTCGGGCGTGCGCGGGCGGCCGGCATCGGCCGCATCGTCACCATCTCCACGCGGGTGAAACGGCACAGCGAACTGCTGGCGATCACGGAGCGCTTCCCCGATGTCTATTGCTCGCTCGGCACCCATCCGCACAGCGCGCATGAGGAGCAGGACGTCACCAGTGCGGATCTGATCGCCGGCGCGCGGCACCCCAAGGTGGTCGCAATCGGCGAAGCCGGGCTCGACTATTTCTACGACTACAGCCCGCGCGAGACGCAGGAGAAGAGCTTCCGGGAACATATCGCCGCGGCGCGCGAGACCGGGTTGCCGCTGGTCATCCATTCGCGCAATGCCGACGACGACATGGCGGCGATCCTCGAGGAGGAAACCGGGAAGGGCGCCTTCCCGGCCATCTTGCATTGCTACACCGGTGGCCCGCGGCTCGCCGCGCGCGCCATCGAGCTTGGGCTATCGATCTCGTTCACCGGCATCCTGACGTTCAAGAAGTCCGAGGACCTGCGTGCCGTCGCCATGAGCCTGCCGGCCGACCGCATCATGGTCGAAACCGACGCACCTTACCTCGCGCCCGGCAAGTTTCGCGGCAAGCGCAACGAACCTGCCTATGTGGTCGAGACCGCCAAAGTGCTGGCCGAGACCCGCGGCATGTCGTTCGACGAGATCGCCCGGCAAACCACCGACAATTTCTTCCGGCTGTTCTCAAAGGTGCCGCGCCCTGACGCCGGCGCGCCGAGAGCGGCGCAAGCCGCACCCGCCCAGGCTTGACCTACCGGATGACACTGACGTTCACGATCCTCGGCTGCGGCTCGTCCGGGGGCGTTCCCCGGCCGGCTCTCGGTTGGGGGGTCTGCGATCCCACGAACCCTAAGAATCGCCGCCGCCGCACGTCGCTGCTGGTCGAACGACGGGAGGAAACCGGCATCACCCGCGTGCTGGTCGATACCTCGCCCGATCTGCGTGAACAGTTGTTGGCGGCCGAGGTCGATTGGCTCAATGCCGTGTTCTACACCCACGAACATGCCGACCACACCCACGGCATCGACGACCTCCGCGCGATGTTCATGCGCCAGCGTCACAAGATCGACGTCTATGTCGACGAGCGCACCTCCCAGACCCTGCACGCCCGCTTCGGCTATTGCTTCGCCACGCCGCCCGGCAGCGAGTACCCGCCGATCGTGAGCGAGCACCGCCTCATGCCCGGCCTCCCTGTGACGATCGAAGGGAAGGGCGGCAGTATCACCGTGCTGCCCATCCTGCAGGAGCATGGCGACATCGCCTCGCTCGGTTTTCGCTTCAGCGGGCTGAGCTATTCCTGCGACCTCAGCGGGCTTCCTGACGACAGTGTGGCGGCGCTCGCCGGTACCGAAGTCTGGATCCTCGACGCGTTGCGCTACCGGCCGCATCCTAGTCATCTCAGCGTCGACGAGGCGCTCGCCTGGATCGACCGCATCAAGCCACGCCGCGCCATCCTGACCAACCTGCACAGCGACCTCGACTACGAGGTGCTGAAAGGCCAACTGCCGCCGCACGTCGAACCGGCGTTCGACGGCCTGAACTTGGTTTTGCCGGCGACCTGAACGCCGCCAAGATCGCGCACCACCGCAAGAATTTGCCAGAAGACCTTGCTCCAACTGGATTTTCCGATCCGTTACGAAGCTGGATTCGCATCCCTATAAATATTCCATAATATCTCTTATGCGAATCGTATTGGTCCCAGCCTGGATGACCTCGATGGCGCCGGGGATGTTGTCCCCAGTTCTCCCCCGGCCGCCGGCGTCCGAACCGGCCCGGCCGTGATACGGTCCCAGCGCACCCCGCCTCACGGAAAATCCGCCGATGACTCCTTCTCGCGACATCGCCGCGCTGATCGCCATCATGGCGGCGTTGCGCACGCCAGGCAGCGGCTGTCCGTGGGACCTGGAGCAGAACTTCGCGACCATCGCGCCGTACACGCTCGAAGAAGCCTACGAGGTCGCTGACGCCATCGTGCGCGGCGATCTCGACGACCTGCGCGAAGAGCTGGGCGACCTGCTGCTGCAGGTCGTTTTTCATGCGCGCATGGCGCAGGAGCAAGGCGCGTTTGATTTCGGGGATGTGGTGGAGACCCTGACCGCAAAACTGATCCGGCGGCACCCTCATGTCTTCGGCGATGAAGCCAGCAAGACGCCCGAGGCGGTCAAGGGTTTGTGGGAGCGGATCAAGGCCGAGGAGAAGGCGCAGAAGGTCAGCCGGGGCGGCCCGGTGGCAGACGCGCCTGAACCGGCAGGCGCCTTGGCTGGCGTGCCGGTCGGGCTCCCTGCCCTGACCCGGGCGTTGAAGCTTCAGGCCAAGGCGGGACGCGTTGGCTTCGACTGGAACGATCCGCTCGCGGTTCTCGCCAAGATCCGCGAGGAAGCAACCGAGATTGAAGCCGAAATTGCAGCTGGCAATCGTACCGAAGCCGCGGCCGAAGTCGGCGATCTGCTGTTCGCCGTGGTCAACCTCGCCCGGCATCTCGATGCCGATCCGGAGGCCGTCCTGCGCGCCACCAACCGCAAGTTTGAGCGCCGATTTGGCGCGATCGAACGGGCGCTGGCGGAACGCGGCAAGACGCCCGAGGCGTCCTCGCTCGCCGAGATGGACGCACTTTGGGATCGCGCGAAAGCCGCCGAAGCGGGAGAATGATTTGCCCTGCCCGCCGCTTCCAGCTCAGGGCCGCTCGATGGCCCGCCGCAGTTATTGGACATGCTGATAGATGCGAGAGATGACAGCCAACATCGCCCCATAGTATTTGCCGTTGAACGCATAGGCATCGAGCCCGTACGTCACGAAGAAATAGATGACTGTGGCAACAAACATATTCTGCATGTGCAGCTCCGCCAAACGCCAGAAAAGCCGTTGGGCGCACGCCATACGCTGGCGACAGGAACTCAGCCGAAAGGCTGTCCGCTCCCCGTTGTCACTTGAAACGACACACCGATCCGCTTGAGAGCCCGCCAAACCACCCGACAGGTGTAGACGTCGTTGGGGCCAACCGACATCTGAAACACATCAGGTATTTGCGCCGGGTTCGGCACAAGGATGCATGCGCCGCCGGCGCTGAGGTCAAACACCGCGCAGTCAATAATGTCCGCCGCGTTCTCCGGCGTCTGGGCGATTGCAATCTTCCCGGTCTTCAGGACCGGCGATCGGGGATGTGATCTGTTTTGCCACATGGTCGAATGCAATTTGATGCGCGGCAAATTCATTTCTCAGCCTGACGATGCTAATCAGATACAGGTTGCCATCGCGTTAATGTGAAATGAAGGGTTGTATCAGGGGCGCCAGTTGCGCCTGTAACGGTTCAATCGGGCGCCGCGACCGCCAGCCCGAATTTGGTGCGGACCCGGTCGGCATTGGCCGGATCGGCACGCACGACAACCGCCAGGCGGCCGTCCGGGCCCATGCCTCGCGAGATCACTTCGGTATGGCGATGCAACCAGCTCAGGCCCGCGCCATCCGCCGGGTCGAGTGACAGGTCGATGGTGATCCGGCCGGCGGCGAGCCGGGTCTCGATCTCCGCGGTGAGGCGATCTACCCCCTCCCCGGTCAACGCCGACACCAGCACCGGCCGCCGCTCCGCGGGTTGGCGATCGGCGCGGTTAAGCAGCCGCTCGCGCGAGGCCTCGTCCAGACGGTCGATCTTGTTCCAGACCTCGATCATGCGGCGCCCCTCGCCCGGCTCGATCCCGAGCTGCCGCAACACGTCCTCGACGTCATGGGACTGCGCTTCGGTGTCCTCGTGCGATACGTCGCGCACGTGAAGGATCACGTCGGCCTCGATCACCTCTTCGAGCGTTGCGCGGAACGCCGCCACCAGCATGGTCGGAAGGTCGGAGATGAAGCCGACGGTATCGGACAGAATGATGCGCAGCCCTCTCGGAAGATCGACCGCACGCAGCGTCGGATCGAGCGTCGCGAACAGCATGTCGGCCGACAGCACGCTCGCCCGCGTCATGCGGTTGAACAGAGTCGATTTGCCGGCGTTGGTGTAGCCGACCAATGCGACGATCGGATACGGCACGCGTTTGCGGCTGGCGCGATGAAGCTTGCGGGTACGCTTGACCTTCTCCAGTTCGGTCTCGATGCGGGCGATGCGCTCCTCGATCAGCCGGCGATCGGTCTCGAGCTGGCTCTCGCCTGGTCCGCCGAGAAACCCGAAGCCGCCGCGCTGGCGTTCGAGATGGGTCCAGGACCGCACCAGCCGGCTCTTCTGGTAGGTCAGGTGGGCCAGTTCGACCTGCAGTGCTCCCTCGCGGGTCCGCGCGCGCCGGCCGAAGATTTCCAGAATGAGCCCGGTGCGGTCGACGACCTTGGCACCCCAGGCTTTTTCCAGGTTGCGCTGCTGCACCGGCGAGAGCGGGCAATCCATCACCACGACGCCCGCTTCGTCGGTTTTGACGAGGCCCGCAATCTCCTCGACCTTGCCTTTGCCCAGATAGGTGGCCGGCCGGATCTCGCCGACTGGCACGACCCCGGAACCGACCACGCTCAGATCGATGGCGCGGGCAAGCCCGATCGCTTCCTCGAGCTTTGCAGCCGGCGTGCGCGACGTCGCCGATCCGCGCAACGGGGCACCCTTCGAGCCGCGCAAGTGCGGTTCGATGACGATAGCGCGGCCGGTCTCCGAGCCCTGCGGGCTCAGCCGGTCGGAGGATTTTTCAAGCCAACGGGGTTCCAACTAACCCTTGTCCCCGCCGGGAGGCTCATCGCCGCCTTCGAACAGTTGAATCGGATGACCAGGCATGATGGTCGAGATGGCATGTTTGTAGACCAGTTGCGAGTGGCCATCCCGACGCAGCAACACGCAGAAATTATCGAACCAGGTCACCACGCCTTGCAGCTTGACTCCGTTCACCAGGAAGATGGTGAGCGGGGTCTTGTTCTTGCGCACATGGTTGAGGAAGGTGTCTTGAAGGTTTTGTGTGCGTTCAGCCGCCATTTTCGTTGTTCCCGTTTTTTTCGCTCGCGGGCGGCTGCGAGCTTATTGCCAAGTCACTCCCCGCCCCTCGTTATTGCACTTGATCGTCGAGAACTTGGACTTTCACATTACAAGCCACGGTTATTCCTTGTGCAAGCACAAGTTCGGGGCAGTAACGGCGCTTAAGCAGTCGAAATCGC
>JBFXEX010000005.1:0-82057 GCA_050179645.1 Xanthobacteraceae bacterium
CAATAGGCCGAGGCGCGCTCGACGTCGGGTGGCAGGCTTTCGGAGCGCAACTCATTGGCGATGCCGAGCCGGCGGAAATGCTCCATCGAGCGTGCGTTGGTGTTGTTGCATTTCGGGTGCTGCGCGTTCTGTAGTTTCTCGGTCACCAGGATGTGGGGTACGCCGCGCCACGAGAGCTCGATCGACATCGAAAGACCGACCGGCCCGCCGCCGACGATCAGCGCAAAGGTGTCCGCATCCATCTTGTCGGTCTCGCGATGCGATGCGGCGGCGTCAGCGCATCGCCGCCGGAAGGCGGCGCGCCAGGAATTCGCCGCCGTGGCGCAGGCCTTCCTGGTCGATACCGTGGCCGATGCCGTGCGAAATGTGCCACTCGACCGGCACGCCGAGCGAGGCCAGCCCGCTGGAGGCGTGAAACAGCGCCTGCGCCGGGATCAGGTCGTCCTGATCGCCGTGGATCAGCAGCACCGGCGGGCGCGAACGGACTTCGGACGCGAACTGGTCAGGGTTGGCGTCGGGCGGCACGACCAGCAGGCCGGAATATCCGACGATGGCGAACGGTGCGGTCGGCCGACGCAGGCCGACGTGCAGCGCCATCATGGTACCCTGACTGAAGCCGACGAGCGCCAGCGCCGAGGGCGGCAGATCGCGGCGCTTGAGTTCGGCATCCAGAAACTGATCAAGCACCGGCATGGCTTTGTTGGCGCCGACCCAGCGCTCGTTGGGATCGCGCATGGTGAGCGGGAACCATTGCCGGCCGACCGGCGCTTGGCCGCAGGGTTCCGGCGCATGCGGCGAGACGAATGCGGCGTGCGGCAGCAGCCCCTGCCAGGCGCGGCCGATCTCGATCAGGTCGTTGCCGTCGGCGCCGTAGCCATGCAGGAAGACGACGAGCTGACGGGCTGTCCCGGACTTCGGTTCGAGCCGTGGCCCGTCGAGTTGCGCGGCCATCAGGCCCTCCGTTTGGTGTTCTGTTTTCGGGTTGCCGGCGCTGTCGGCTTGCCGGACGCCTTGGCGCGGGATCGCGCCGGCCGTGTGGCCGGCGGGCGCGCCGCCGCCACCAGCAGACCGTCGCGCTGCTTGCGCGCCCGATAGTAGGTCCATAGCAGGCGCGCGGCGACCGCGCGCCAGGGGCGCCACCCTTCGCCGAGTGCGGCCATCTCCTTGGTGGTCGGCCGGCGCTCCAACTCAAGCAGGAGCCTGGCCGCTTCCTGCAGAGCGAGGTCGCCCGCCGGCCATGCATCCGCGTGTCCGAGACAGGCCAGAAGGTAGATGTCGGCGGTCCATGGCCCGATGCCGTGAACGGCGGTGAGCTTCGCGTGCGCATCGTCGGCCGGCAGGCGGCCGAGCGCGCCGAGATCGAGGTCGCCGGCTTCAACCGCCTTGGCGATCGCCTTGAGCGTGCGGATTTTCGGCGCCGAGAGCCCGGTGCGCTTGAGCTTGTCGCTGCGGGCGCGCACGACGGCGGCGGGCTCCAGCGGGTCGATCGCGGCGGTCAGCCGGCCGAGGATTGCGGCGGCGCTCGCCACCGACAATTGCTGCGACACGACGATCGAGACGAGGCCGGCAAATCCGTCGGCGCGGCGGCGCAGCGGCGGCCGCTCGGCGACCGCGAGGACATGACCGAAGCGCATATCGGCAGTAACGAGCCGCGCGATCGCCGCATCGAGCTCCGCTTCGGTGTGGATGAACGAGGACATGACCGGCGCGAAGCATCTACAATTGCAGCCTCCGCGCAACCGTTTTCTAGGCTCATGACTAAATCTGTTTTTCGCTTCGCGCCGAGCCCGAATGGCTTTCTGCACCTCGGTCATGCCCTCTCGGCGCTGATTAATTTCGACCGGGCATGCGCATCGGGCGGCCGCTTTCTGCTGCGGATCGAGGACATCGACGCTATGCGCTGCCGCCCCGAGTTCGAACAGGCGATTTACGAGGACCTGTCCTGGCTCGGAATAACCTGGGAACAACCTGTGCGGCGTCAGAGCGAGCATTTCGACGATTATCGGGGCGCACTTCAGGCGCTCGACGCGCAGGGCCTGATCTACGAGACCTTCGACAGCCGTGCCGAGATCGCCCGGCTGGTCGCCGCCCGCGAGCGGCATGCGCGCTGGCCGCGCGATCCCGACGGCGCGCCGCTCTATCCCGGGTCGGCAGCGGCCATGGCCGCCGCTGAGCGCAGGCGGCGGCGCGATGCCGGCGAGCCCTATGCGCTGCGTCTCGACATGCCGGCCGCGATCGCGCGTGCCGGCGGGTTGTTCTGGGACGAGACCGGGGCAGGGCCCGATGGCGAGACCGGCCGCATTATGGCGCAGCCGGCCGCCTGGGGCGACGTGGTGCTAGCCCGCAAGGAAACCCCGACCAGCTATCACCTCTCGGTGGTGGTCGACGACGCCCGTCAGAGCGTGACCGACGTCGTGCGGGGACAGGACCTGTTCTGGTCGACCAGCGTGCACCGGCTGCTGCAGGTGTTGCTGGGATTGCCGGCGCCGCGCTATCACCACCATCGCCTGATGCGCGACGCGGACGGCCGAAAGCTTGCAAAATCAACCCGTTCCACGTCGCTGCGGGTGTTGCGGGAAGCGGGCGCCACTCCCGTCGACATCCGGCGCATGGCGGGGCTTGCTTGAGCAACTGCTGCGATCGGCATATGCCAGGAAAGTCTTGGGCGGGGACGGCGGATGGCGAAGGCAAGGGCGACCAAACGTGCCAGGAGGCGCGCCGGGAGCGGCGGGGTCGGCCGTGCTCGCAAGGTTACATCGCGGACGCGCACGCCTGCGCTCAACTCACGCGCCATCGAGGCCACGCTCGCCGACATCGCGCACGAAATCCGCACGCCGCTCACCGGCATCCTGGCGCTGGGAGAACTGCTGGCGACGTCCGAACTCGGCGAACGCGAACGCGGCTGGGCCACGTCGATCAAGACCACCGCGGAGCATCTGTCGCTGCTGACCTCGCTGATCGTCGATGCCGCGCGCGCCCAGTCCAAGGGACTCGTCTTGCGGCGGGAACTGGTTCGGCCGCAGCGGCTCGCCGAAGCGGTGGCGGTCACGCTCAAGGCGCGGGCCGAAGGCAAGTCGATCGTGTCGGAAAGCGCCATCGCCGACGACCTGCCGGCTGCGGTGATCGGCGATGCGCTGCGCCTGCGCGCTGCGCTGGAAAATCTCATCGACAACGCGGTGAAGTTCACCGAGCGCGGCAGCATCCGGTTCGAGGTAAATTGTGAACCCGCTGCGCGGGGCCGCGTGCGGCTCATCTTCACCGTGACCGACAGCGGGATCGGGTTGAGCGCGAACGAGATCAAGCGATTATTCCGGCCGTTTGCGCAGGCGAACGAGCAGATCGCGCGGCGCTATGGCGGCGCCGGGCTCGGGCTGGCATTCGTCAAACGCATCGCCAAAGCGATGGGCGGTGATCTGACCGTTCGCAGCATGCCGGAGGGCGGCAGCCGCTTTCAGCTTTCGGTGATCGTCGACGAGGTCAAATCCTCGGACGGGGTGGTCGCCGGCGGTACGACGTCAACGCGCGCCGCGGCCCTGCGTCCGCTCTATATTTTGTGCGTGGACGACAACCCCTACGGCCGAGTCGTGATCAACACCATTCTGACCGAGCTCGGTCATCGCGCCGATTTCGTCGGCACCGGCGAGGCCGCGGTCGATGCGGTGACCCATGCGCGCTACGATGCCGTGCTGATGGACGTGACGCTGCCGGGCATCGACGGCATCGAGGCGACGCGCCGCATCCGCGCGTTGAGCGGCGACGTGGCCCGGGTGCCGATCGTCGGCATCTCCGGCCGCGCCACCGCGGACGACGAGGTTGTTGGCCGTGAAGCAGGAATGAACGGCTATCTCACTAAGCCGCTGTCGCCCAGCGGACTGACCGCGGCGCTGGAGGCACTCCCCGCGCCGAAAGCATCATAACGCTCGTTGGCGGTTAGCGCTATGGTCCGAGACTGCTGCATGCCGGCGCCGGGCGCGGTTTCGCTCTTGAACAGCGCCCCCGGATATTCATGCAAAGCGAATTTTTGGCCGCTGGTCAGCATCTCGCCCAATTTCCTTTGTCGACATGAACACGTGCGATATCCGACTGTTCAATAGATGCTGCCGCGGCAAGCCAAGAAGGCAGCGGCTGAGTTCAATGGCTCCTTGCCATTCCTCGATTGAAGTAGGCCCGCTCATCTCGTTGTCGTCCAAGAAGCAGACAAACAGCAGGCGCGCCGGAACATCGTGATCGATGAGAAACTTCAGATGAGCGATACGGTTCGCGGTCTGATAGAGCGCGCCGGTCCACGGAATGAGTGGGCTAGCCCGCAAGGCGGCTGCGGTTGCGTCTAATGACGCTGAAATTCGATCGAGAGACTTTTCGCTAGCTTTGCTTCCTTCCGAGAGCATCTCGCGGATATGCGCCTTCGCTTCGACCAGAAGGATTTCGCCACCATCGGCACGTCCGAGTGCGTCCCATTGAGGACCTCTGCTCGGCCAGAATTCGCTGAGAGCGGCGGATAACTCAGGATGGCCGATGCGCTCGAGGAAGGATTTATCGCGATATTCGGCAAAGCCATCGTCTGCGAGCGGCGAAAGCCACTCGATCCTGGCCACGTCGGGAAGCTGTGAACGTACGCGTGAATCAAAGTAGTCAGGCGCGTCATTGATCGCGCGCTGTATCCATTTGAGACTTCCTTTGTTGCCTCGGTCCTGAATGACGCGCATGGTCCATCACACATTGCAATAGGGGGATCGTTTATCGGACCTACCAGGAAGCGGTACAAGGATCGTGCTGAAGAAGAAAAAGTTTTGACCTGCAATTTCCTAAAATGCATCCTACAGCGCCTTGTCAGCGTGCTTTTCGACTATGCCGACCACATCCTTCATGATCCGGTTCAGCTCGAAGTCCTTCGGCGTGTAGACCGCGGCGACGCCGGCATCCTGCAGGGTCTGCGCATCCTCGGGCGGAATGATGCCGCCGACGATCACCGGAATGTCGTCGAGCCCGGCATCCTTCATGCGCGTCACCACGTCCTTGACCAGCGGCACGTGGGAGCCCGAGAGGATCGACAGCCCGACCACATGCGCCTTCTGCTCGCGCGCCGCCTCGACGATCTCGGCGGGCGTCAGGCGGATGCCCTCGTAGACGACGTCCATGCCGGCGTCGCGCGCGCGCACCGCGATCTGCTCGGCGCCGTTGGAATGGCCGTCGAGGCCGGGCTTGCCGACCAGGAATTTCAACCGCCGGCCGAGCTTCTTCGACACCCGGTCGATGTCGGCGCGCAGGTCGTCCGGCGCCGGACTGTCGTTGCGCGCCGCGCGGCCGACGCCGGTCGGGGCGCGATACTGGCCGAAATCGGCGCGCAGCACCTCGCCCCATTCGCCGGTGGTGACGCCGGCCTTGGCGCAGACGATCGAGGCCGGCATGATGTTGCGGCCGTCGCGCGCCGCCTGCCGCAACTCGCGGAGCGCAGCCTCGACCGCCGTCTGGTCACGGCTCGCGCGCCAGGCGTTGAGCCGCGCAATCTGCTCGGCCTCGACCTCGTGCGGCACCGTGAGGATGGCGTCTTCGCCGGCCGACAGCGGCGATGGCTCGGTTTCCTTGAACTTGTTGACGCCGACCACGATCAGCTCGCCGCGTTCGATCGCCTCGACGCGCTGCGAGTTGCTCTCGACGAGCTGTCCCTTCATGTAGCCCATCTCGACCGCCGCGATGGCGCCGCCGAGCCGCTCGATATGCCCCAGTTCATCGAGCGCTGCGCGCTTGAGTTCGTCGACCTTGCGGGCGATTTCGACGGAGCCGTCGAAGATGTCGCCGTATTCGAGCAGGTCGGTCTCGTAGGCCAAAATCTGCTGCATCCGCAACGACCACTGCTGGTCCCACGGCCGCGGCAGGCCGAGCGCCTCGTTCCAGGCCGGAAGCTGCACGGCCCGGGCGCGGGCCCCCTTCGAGAGCGTCACCGCCAGCATTTCGATCAGGATGCGGTACACATTGTTTTCAGGCTGGGGTTCGGTGAGGCCCAGCGAATTGACCTGCACGCCATAGCGGAACAGCCGCTGCTTCGGGTCATTGACGCCATAGCGTTGCGCGGTGATCTCGTCCCATAGTTCCGAGAATGCGCGCATCTTGCACATCTCGGTAATGAAGCGCATGCCGGCGTTGACGAAGAACGAGATGCGGCCGACCACGTCGCCGAATGCAGATGCCTCGACCTGGCCGGACTCCTTGACGGTGTCGAGCACCGCGATCGCGGTGGCGAGCGCAAACGCCAGTTCCTGCACCGGCGTCGCGCCGGCCTCCTGCAGGTGGTACGAGCAGACGTTCATCGGATTCCACTTCGGCATCTCCCGGGTGGTGAACAGGATCGTGTCCTTGATCAGCCGCATGGAAGGCGCCGGCGGAAACACGTGCGTGCCGCGCGAAAGATATTCCTTGATGATGTCGTTCTGCGTCGTGCCGGTGAGTTTTGCCCGCGGCACGTTCTGCTCGTCGGCGACCGCGATGTAGAGCGCCAGCATCCAGGCGGCGGTGGCGTTGATCGTCATCGAGGTGTTCATCGCGTCGAGCGGGATCTGCTCGAACAGCGTGCGCATGTCGCCGAGATGCGAGATCGGGACGCCGACCTTGCCGACTTCGCCGCGTGCCAGCACGTGATCGCTGTCGTAGCCGGTCTGGGTTGGGAGATCGAAGGCGACCGAAAGGCCGGTCTGGCCCTTGGCGAGATTGCGGCGATAGAGCGCGTTGGAGTCCTGCGCGTTGGAATGGCCCGCATAGGTGCGGAACATCCAGGGCCGGTCGCGCTCGCGCCTACTGCTGTCCGATGGCTGGGTCATTTTGCTGCCTCGCCATTGTGCAATGCAGCATAGAGGCCGCTCGCCCGCAAGCGCATTCTGCAGGCAGGCGAGCGTTTGGAGTGTGCGGGCTGGAGGTCGCGATTATTTGGACTTCGCCGAATAGGCGGCCTTGATCTTGTCCAGCAGGTCTGGCTGCAGGTCGCTGACCGAATGCACCAGCTTCTGCAATTCCTCGCCGGTGAACGGGTTGACCCTGAGCTTGGTCCGCTCCACCTCGGCGAGGAATTCCGGGTCCTTCATGGTGGCATCGAAGGCGCGGCGAAGTGCGTTGAGCCGGTCCGCCGGCACGCCTGGCGTGGTGAAGAAGGCGGAGCCGACCTCGGCGGCGTTGACCACCGCGCTGAGAACTGCGCGCTGCTCGTCGTTCTGCGCCAACTCCACCACGGTCGGGACATCGGCCATTTCGGGATGCCGCTTGAGTGCGTACTGAACGAGGATCGAGACCTTCTTGTCGCGGACCCAGTCCGGATGCGCGACCTTGAGGGCGACCCACGAGGTCGAGTGGCCCTCCGCCTCGCCGCGCTCGACTGCGAGCATGGCCTCGGCCGATCCCTTGTAGCCGAGGATCAGCTTGAACTTGGTGCCGAGCACGCGGTTGGTCACGTTCGGATAGACGTAAACCGTCGAGCCGACGCCGGTGGCCGACAGCGTTGCCGGCGTCTTCAGCGCGTCGGCGAATGTCTTCACCGGCGACGTGTTCCACATGAAGACCATGTTGACGAGCGAGTCGACGCGGCCGATCCAGTTGAACTCGGCGGTCTTGAACCGCACGCCGGCCGTGCCGAGCCGTTCGTCGAGCGGCGTCGTCGGCGCCGCGATGGCGATCACGGTACCGTCCTTCGGCGAGACGTTGAACGCCGTATTGGCTGCGAGGAAGCTGCCGGCGCCCGGCATGTTTTTCGGCACGATCGTCGGCTTGCCGGGAATGTGCTTGCCGATGTGGCGGGCAAGCAGCCGGCCCCAGGTGTCGTTGCTGCCGCCGGGCGGATAGCCGATCACCAGGTCGACGGTCTTGCCTTTGTAGAATTCCTCCGGCGTCTGCGCGGCCGTCGGATTGACGCTTGCGACCATCGCCATGGCCAACAGGCTCATCCGCCAAATTCCGTTCATGTCCCCTCCCGATCCGCGCGGTTCTTGGAATTTGACCGCAATAAGCCATCGCGAGCGCGCCGCCGCAATGCGACACGCTCGCGCCAACCGAACGTCCGCCTGTTGCAGCCTAGGCTCGTTTGATCAGCCGGAGGAGGAAGAGCAGGATGCAGGCGCCGATTGTGGCGCTGATAATCGCGGTCAGCCACCATGGGCCGAGTCCCGGCAGGTGGAGCGCACCCCACAGCCAGCCGCCGATGAAGGCGCCAATCACGCCGACGACGAGATCGCCGATAATGCCGAAGCCGCCGCCTTTCATGATCTGGCCAGCGAGCCAGCCGGCGATCAGGCCGATGATCAGAAATACGATCAGACTTTCACCTTCCATGGCGCGAACCCTCCCGACATGGCGCCGCCCCCAAAGGCACGGCGCGCGTTGCACCTACGACAAAAGGATAGCCCGCGCCGGCACCAGTGTCAGCGTCAGGCAATGCTAGGATTGCAAATATCGCCGGTATTCTTTTGGCCGCTCCAAGTGCGGCGATCGGCCGGTCACGCGCCCGCGCGGCTCTGTTGCGCCGCAGCATAAATTGCGGCAAACTGTTTGGAGTTTATTTTGATTGCATCGGTGCGGTGCGGGAGACAGCGCATGTCGACGGTTGCACGCACGGCGGCCGTGGTGCCGCTTGACGGTCCCAAGGATCTCTACGAGGTCGGAGAAATCCCGCCGCTTGGCCACGTGCCGGCGCAGATGTACGCCTGGGCGATCCGCAAGGAGCGCCATGGCCCGCCCGAGCAGTCGATGCAGCTTGAGGTGCTGCCGACCTGGCCGATCGGCGAGGACGAAGTGCTGGTCTTCGTGATGGCGGGCGGGGTCAACTACAACGGCGTCTGGGCCGGCCTCGGCATTCCGATCTCGCCGCTCGACGGCCACAAGCATCCGTATCACATCGCCGGCTCGGATGCGTCCGGCGTGGTCTGGGCGGTCGGCAAGAAGGTGCGGCGCTGGAAAGTCGGCGACGAGGTCATCGTCCACTGCAATCAAGACGACGGCGACGACGAGGACTGCAACGGCGGCGATCCGCTGCTGTCGCCCTCGCAGCGCATCTGGGGCTACGAGACGCCGGACGGCTCGTTCGCGCAGTTCTGCCGCGTGCAGTCGCGCCAGTTGATGCAGAAGCCCGCGCACCTGACCTGGGAGGAGGCCGCCTGCTACACGCTCACGCTGGCCACCGCCTATCGCATGCTCTACGGCCACTCGCCGCACACGCTGAAGCCGGGCGATTACGTGCTGGTCTGGGGCGCGTCGGGTGGCCTCGGCGTGTTCGGCGTGCAGCTTGCTGCCGCCTCCGGCGCCAATGCGATCGGCATCATTTCGGACGAGACCAAGCGGCAGTACGTCCTCGATCTCGGCGCCAAAGGCGTGATCAACCGCAAGGAATTCAATTGTTGGGGCCAGATGCCGACGGTCGGCACGCCGGAATACAACGAGTGGGTCAAGGAGGCGCGCAAGTTCGGCAAGGCGATCTGGGACATTACCGGCAAGCGCGACGTCGACATCGTGTTCGAGCACCCGGGCGAAGCGACGTTCCCGGTCTCCTGTCTGGTGGTGAAGCGCGGCGGCATGGTGGTGTTCTGCGCCGGCACTTCCGGCTACAACATCACGTTCGACGCGCGCTACGTCTGGATGCGGCAAAAGCGCATCCAGGGCTCTCATTTTGCCCATCTGAAACAAGCCTCATCCGCCAACCAGTTCGTGCTCGACCGGCGCATCGATCCGTGCATGAGCGAGGTGTTTCCCTGGGCCAAGATCCCCTACGCGCACGAACTGATGCGCACCAACCGGCATCCGCCCGGCAACATGTCGGTGCTGGTCAACGCGCCGCGCACGGGGCTGCGGACGTTCGAGGACGTGCTGGAAGCCGGCGAGGGCGACGACGAGCCGCTGGTGTAGTCCGCATTCTGCTGCGATCGGTCCAGTCATCACCGGCTTGAGCCCTCAAGCCGAGCGGGGCGGCAATCGAGGCTTCATGATGCGGGCTGGAGCGCGTCGCTCCGCTCGCAACGACGGCTCGATCCGATCGGGCTCGGCGTCTTACCGATGCCTATGGTGATCTCTATGACGATGCTCGCGCTCGGCCTTCTCCTTGTTCGCGGCCCTGATGTAGCGGGAGAGCGCGGAATTGAGCTCACCGCCGAAGATGAAGATTGATGCGCTCCAATAGAGAAACACCAGCGCCATCATGACGGAAGCGAGCCCCGCATAGTAGGTCACGTAGCTCGACGAATACTGCGCCAGGTAGCGACCGAAGGCGACGCCGGCGGCAAGCCACAGCACCAGCGTGGCGATGACGCCCGGCAGGATGTCGATGAACCGGCGGCGTCCGGCCGGCAGCCATTTGTGAACAACCAGCAGCGCGATGATGAGCACCGCGCCCGCGACGCCGAACCGAACCAGATTGAAGGTCCCCTCGATTTCCTGAAGCCACGGTGCGAACTGCACGGCCGCGCGAAACAGCAACGGACCGAGCACGATCAGGATGCCGAGAGCAAGCATCGCGACCGCAGCCACCAGCACGTAGACGATCGATTCCAGCCGCAATACGAACCAATGCCGCAACTCGGTTTCGCCGTAAGCGCGGTTGAGGCCGATCCGCAGGGCTTCCACGCCGCTGGAAGCAAAGAATACCGCAAGCACCGCGCCGACCGTCAGTACGCCGGTGTGCGAGGTGCTGAGTACGTTGTGGATCTCCAGGACGATCGGCTTGGCGATCTCCTCCGGCCAGGTTGCCAGCAGGAACTTCGCCACCTCGTCGGCAAGATTGCTGAAGTCGAAGAGGCTCGCGATCGACGTGAGCACGATGAAGAACGGGAACATCGCCATCAGGATCGACAAGGCGATGTGGCTCGCGATCGCCCAGGCGTCGTCATTGTTGAAATGATCAAACGCCTCGCTGACGATCCGGAACAGGCGTCGCATGAAGTCTCCCCGGCATCCGCGGCGGATGCGTCGGCAATCATGCAAGATTCGGCGTGCTCCTACAGCGGCATTCTTCGCTTCGGCACCACAAATCCGTGCGATTGCCGTCGAGGTTCCGGCGCCAATTTCCGTCTGGCGCATCGCGGGCGGATTGGACATGGTGCGCGCCAGCCAGCATGCCGTCCGCACACCCGACCAGCTTCCTGATCCGCGCCACGCCGCTGACCTTCGCGCTGTTGTGGTCGAGCGGGTTCATCGTTGCGAAGTATGCGGCGCCCTATGCGGATCCGTTCACCTTCCTGTCCGCGCGGTTCGGGCTCGCGGCCCTGATCCTGGTCCTGATCGCGGTCGCGATGCGGGCGCCCTGGCCGACCAGCGCGGGCGGGATCGTGCACAGCGTGGTGGCCGGCATGCTGCTGCACGGCGGCTATCTCGGAGGCGTGTGGTGGGCGATCTTTGCCGGGCTGCCGGCCACGATTGCCGGCCTGCTGACCGCCGGCCAGCCGCTGCTGACCGCATTGCTGGCGGCACCGTTGCTTGGCGAGCGGGTCGGATGGCGGCAGTGGGCGGGCATCGGCGCCGGCTTCGCCGGCATCGTCCTGGTGCTGATGCCGCGGTTGGCCGGCGTGGATCCTTCGGCGCTGGCCGGCGCGACCAAGCCAATGGTGGCCGCGACCGTCGGGGTCGTCTCGGTGACGCTCGGCACGCTCTACCAGAAGCGGTTCGTCGCCCGCACCGATCTGCGCACCGGAACCAGCCTGCAGTATGTCGGGGCGCTCGCGGTGGTGGCGCCGCTGGCCCTGCTGACGGAACCGATGCGCTTCGAACCGACCGTCAGTCTGTTCGTCGCGCTTGCGGTCTCTGTCCTGGTGCTGTCGATCGCGGCGATTGCGCTGCTGCTGCTGATGATCCGGCGCGGCGAAGTCTCGCGCGTCGCGGCGCTGCTCTATCTGGTCCCGCCGTTCACCGCGATCGAGGCATACCTGCTGTTCGGCGAAAGCCTCACCCCAGTTCAGATTGTCGGCATGGTGTTCGCGGCCGCTGGCGTCTGGCTGGCAACCCGGTAACGAACGGGCGCAGCTTGAAGCCTCCGCCTCGTCGGCCATGAACCGGCGCACCTCGCAATCGGTCGCATGAGGGATCGCCGGCGGCCAGTCGCGACACGGCCAGGTCGCATTGGAGATGGGGATTGAAAAGCGCGAAACGGCTAAATTTATAGCAAGCTTGGCCTGTGGAATTACCGCGCGCCGATAATGCCGCCGGCATGATTGCTTTTGTGCACTGCACGCGTAGTCTGATCCGGCCGGGACTGCTGCGCGGAGAACCTCGATGCTGCACCAATCCACCCGCCGCGATGCGGAGGTCAGAATTCTCGCCCAGGCCCGGGACGCTGCGCAGATCTCCGAAACCCTGCTCGCGGAAGCCAAGGCCGCTGTACGCCTGCGGGTCGTGGTCGACAACCGGCCGGTCGACCGGCTGATGGATCGCGAGCAGCGGGCCACGCACGGGCTCGCCTGGCTGGCGACCTATGTCGAGGCGATCCGGCAGCTCGCGGCCTATGCGGAGCGCATGCACGAGGCCGGCACCCTCGGCGAGCTCGAGGAACTCATCGTCCAGCTCGGCATCGGCGAATACCTGGCGCAGATCCAGGGCGGCATTCCGATGAGCCAGGGCGAGATGCTGCGTCCGGTCGACTTTGGGCTCTCCGCTCTGGCCGTGGCGGAGCGGCTGGTGCGGCCGCTCGACGGGTTGATGGCCGGCGATGCCGAGCGCCGAGCCCGGTTGGTCGAATTGATGGCGCATCACCACGACGCGACGGTCGGCGAGTGCGGGCTGGAAGACACGCTGGTGGCGATCCGCGAGGAGATGCGCAAGTTCGCCGACAGCGAGGTGAAGCCGCATGCCAACGACTGGCACAAGACCAACAGCTACATCCCGTTCGAGATCATCGCCCAGATGTCCGAGCTCGGCGTGTTCGGTCTGACCATCGCGGAAGATTACGGCGGCCTCGGCCTCGGCAAGGAGTCGATGTGCGTCGTGTCGGAGGAACTGTCGCGCGGTTATATCGGCGTCGGCTCGCTCGGCACGCGCTCCGAGATCGCCGCAGAGCTGATTCTCGGCGCCGGCACCGAGGAGCAGAAGCGCAAATGGCTGCCCGGTATCGCATGCGGCGAGATCCTGCCGACGGCTGTTTTCACCGAGCCCAACACCGGCTCCGATCTCGCCTCCATCAAGACGCGAGCGGTGCGGCACGGCGACGTCTACAAGGTTTACGGCAACAAGACCTGGATCACCCATCCGGTGCGCGCCGACATCATGACGCTGCTGGTACGGACCAATCCGAAGGAGCCCGGTCACCGCGGACTATCGATGCTGATCGCTGAAAAGCCGCGCGGCACTGACGAAAATCCATTCCCGGCACCTGGCATGTCGGGCACCGAAATCCATGTGCTCGGCTATCGCGGCATGAAGGAGTACGAGATTGCGTTCGACGGTTTCGAGGTGAAGGCCGAGAACCTGCTCGGCGGCGTCGAGGGGCTCGGCTTCAAGCAACTGATGGCGACATTCGAATCGGCGCGCATCCAGACCGCGGCGCGGGCGATCGGCGTCGCGCAGGCCGCGATGGAAGAGGCGCTGCAGTACGCCCAGAACCGCCAGCAGTTCGGTCGGCCGATCGCCGGCTTCCCGCGCGTCTCCGACAAGATCGCGATGATGGCGGTGGAGATCATGATCGCCCGGCAGCTCACCTACCATGCGGCCAGGCAGAAGGACTCCGGGCGCCGCTGCGATCTCGAGGCCGGGATGGCAAAACTCCTGGCCGCGCGCGTCGCCTGGGCTGCGGCCGACAACGCCGTGCAAATTCACGGCGGCAACGGCTTCGCGCTCGAGTTTCCGATCTCGCGCATCCTGTGCGATGCGCGCATTCTCTCGATCTTCGAAGGCGCGGCCGAAATCCAGGCGCAAGTCATCGCGCGACGGCTGCTCGACGGCTCGAATTGAGCCGCCGGTTTGCCCGGGCGGCGGACTACGCCGCTTTGGCGGGCGCCTTGATCAGCTTGTCGACGTTGCCGGACAGGATCGCCTCGCCATCCTTGCCGAGCGCGCGCAATTCCTTGACGAAGTCGGCCACCGCCGAACGGTCGCGGATTTCCTGCGGATAGTCGGTGGCGAACACGATGCGCGACGCCGGAATTTCGATCAGCGCGCTTTTCACCGCGCCCAGCGCGCCGCAGAAGCCCGCGGTATCGAACACGAAGTTGTTGCGGATGTAGTGGTCGAAGTCCTGCTTGGCCTTGGCACCATGGCGGGCATTGTCGGCGGTGCCCCAGAAATCCTTGTCCTGGTAGGAGCGGATGCGGCCGAGCAGCGCCGAGAGCCCGCCGCCGAGATGCGACATATGGATCGTCAGGTTCGGGTGGCGGTCGAGCACGCCCGAATTGATCAGCCGGATCATCGCCATCACCAGCGAGAATTCGCGGCCGACCGAGCGCGCGGTGTCGTAGCCATCGAACTGCTGGGTCTGGTTGAGCTTGAGCGCCGGATGCACGAACACAAAGAGCCCGAGCTTCTCGCACTCGGTCCAGAACGGCTCGAACTCCGGCGCGTCAAGATAGAGGTCGTTGGCCTCGGACGTGATCACCACGCCGGGGAAACCCAGTTCGTGCTTGCAGCGCGCCAGTTCGCGGAAGGCTTCGGCGCCGCCCAGCGGATTGGCGTGCGCGGCGCCGATGAAGCGGCCCGGATAATCGCGCTCCGCCTTCTTGGCGGCGTCGTTGCACAGCTTCGATTTGTCGAGCGGCGCGCACATACCAGCGGCGCTGGTCAGGAAGGACACGTCAATCCCCGACTCGTCCATCATCGCGATGTGTTCGTCGAGGTCGAACAGCATCCAGTGCATGATGAAGCTCGGCGCGCCATGTTCGTCGTAAGTGATGATCTTGCGCTTGCCCATGTCCTTCGGCATCAGCGCAAGCGGGGTGAAGTGGTGCTGGAAATCGACGATCATGGCGGCGCTCCCTTCAATTCTTCGCAATGCCCGTTACCGGGCACAGGTCGTTATGTCGGGACCAAAGAAGCAAGACGTGAATGGTCGGGTCAAGTCCGGCGATGTGGAGCACCAGAGATCGGCTCCATCAAGCGTTGACCGCAAGATCTTGGATGGCGCGGGCGACCGCAGCGTCAAGCGGCGTATGCGGAACGTCGCCGATCGCCGCGCGCAGCTTGTCGCCGTCGATCCGGTGCGGTTCTTTCCACAGATAGGCGATCTCGGCCAGCTCGCGGCAGAGCGGCACGAACGGAGCGAGCCCCTTGACCAGCCACCAGCCCATCCTTTTGACCTGCAGGCGGTTCTGCACGACCTTGGCGACGGCCGTGGTGAACTCGCGGCCCGTCGCCGCGTGGCCCGGAAAGCCGAACGTCGCAAACGGCGCCAGCTGGTCGCGGATGCCGGCGAGCCGCACCAGGGTGGACGCGAAATTCGGCACGTAAGCCCATTCGTGAATGGCGTCGAGCGGGCCGGGATAGGTCAGCCGCAGACGCGTGATATCCCTGGCGATCACCAGATCGAGCCAGGAGCCGCGACCGCTGCCGAAAAAATCCCCGGCACGAACGATGATCACGCGCAAGCCGCGTTCCTCGGCCGCTTCCTGCAGGCGATCCTCGATGGCGACCCTGATCCGCCCCTTGTGCGACGTCGGCCGCATCGGGGTGGTTTCGTCGATCACCGGAGGAACTGGCGAACCGTAATTGTAAAGATTGCCGGGAAAGATCAGCGTAGCGCCGACCCGCTCGGCGGCGGCCAGCGCCGAATAGGCGAGCGGCAGCGCCTGCGTGCGCCAATACTGGTAGTGCGGGTTGAGCGCATGCAGAACGACATCGGCGCGATGCGCCGCCTCGCTGACGGCGTTGTGGTCGAGACCGTCGACCTCGACGATCCGGGTCCGCGGTGGTGCCAGTTTGGCGTGTCCGGGCCGGACCTGGCTGACAACGTTCCAGCCGGCGTCGCGGAAGCACTCGGCGGCCGCATGACCGAGCCGGCCGGTCGCGCCGAGAATGAGAATGCGAGAACTCATGAGCGGTCAAGCGGCCAGGCACAGTCGAAATGCGACATCGGTCTCCTCCGGTTCCGCCCCGGTGCGGACCGCGGCGCAAGCATCGTAGCCTCTAGGCCGAGACATTAAAAACGCAACATTTTTCATCCGCCAGATTGAAAGACGGGACATCGAGTCACCATCTGGAGTAAGAGGACGTGATGGTCGATTTTCTTAAGTACCTGCTCATCCCGCTCGCGATCGGCGTGGTCGCGGTTGTGCTGATCCTCGGCCTCGCCAACATGATGAAGGGCGGCGCACCGCAGGTCTCACAGAAGCTGATGCGGCTGCGCGTGCTGATGCAATTCGTTGCGATCGTTGTCATCATGGTGACCATCTGGGCAATGGGGCGCTAATGTTCCGATTCCGAAGTCCGCATGACTTCTCGGCACCTCCGTTTGCGAACTTCGGAATCAAAGACACCAGCAATTTATTGATCTAGTGTGGCTTTTGGTTCAGAACCCCGCAGGTCGGATTCGCGGCAAGAATGATGCGGAGTTCTGAACCGCCACACTGAACGGCGGAATCCGGCGATGGTCGTTCTCAACCGCATCTACACGCGCACCGGCGATGATGGGACGACCGCGCTTGGCAACGGCCAGCGGCGCAAGAAGTACGATTTGCGGGTCGCGGCGTACGGCACGCTGGACGAGGTCAACGCGGCAATCGGCCTGGTCCGGCTCCATATGGGCGACGATCCGGCGCTCGACGATATGCTGCGGCGGATTCAGAACGATCTGTTCGACGTCGAGGCCGATCTCTGCATGCCGTCCGAAACCGGCAAGGGACCGGGCGGTGCGCGCCTCACCGTCACGGACGCGCAGGTCGACTGGCTCGAACGGCAGATCGACATTCTCAATGAGGAGCTTGCGCCGCTGAAATCGTTCATCCTGCCGGGCGGCAGCGCCGCGGCGGCCTATCTGCACCTCGCGCGCACCGTCTGCCGGCGCGGCGAGCGGATGATGGTCGAGTTGAACGACACGCCGGGCGAAAGCGTTACGCCGGCGGCGTTGAAATACGTCAACCGACTATCGGATTTCCTGTTCGTCGCGGGTCGGCATGCCAACGACCGCGGCGCCACCGACGTGCTGTGGGTGCCGGGACAGAACCGGTAAAGGGCGCCGATGGTCGTTCCGATCTATGACGACAATCCGTTCACGCAAACCGTCAAGCCGGTTGTCACTTGGTGCCTGATCGCCGGTAATCTCGCGATTTTCTTTTATGAGATCGCGGCCACGCCGTTCGCGCTGGAGCGACTGATCGACACGTTCAGCCTGATCCCGGCGGCGCTGTTCGGCTACCTGCCGCCGCTCGGGCGGCTGCCTGTATCTCTGACGCCTTTGACCTATCAGTTCTTCCACGCCGATCTCTGGCACTTGCTCGGCAACATGATCTTTCTCTGGGTGTTCGGCGACGATATCGAGCGGGAGCTCGGCCGCTGGCGCTATCTTGCGTTCTATCTGCTGTGCGGCGCGATCGGCGGGCTCGTATTCGCGATCAGTGCGCCCGACTCCGACATCGAACTGATCGGCGCCTCGGGGTCGATCGCCGGAGTGGTCGTCGCCTACGCCATGCTGCGGCCGTGCGCGCGCGTGACCGTCCTGGTGTGGGTCATTCCGATGCGGATCGCCGCATATTGGGTGATCGGCCTCTTCGTGCTGACCCAACTCTGGAGTCTTGGGGCAGCATCGAAGAGTGAGGTCGCGTACTGGTGCCATTTCGGCGGCATGCTGGCCGGCGCGTTGCTATTCCCGTTGATGAAGCAGCCCGAAACAAGATTGTTCGACTGCGGTCCGCACCTGCCGGACACCGTCGTGCAGATCGGCCCGCGGCGCACCGGCGCCGTACGGTCCGACGGCTTCCGTTGACTCCGCAAGGTGGCGGCCATTAGGTTGCCGCCACATTCGCCCGGCGCCCGGGATCGCCGCGGCTTGGTGTTCCGACCGCAATTGGTCCCTCGCGAGAGCGCACTACCCATGAAAATTCTGGTGCCCGTAAAACGGGTTGTCGACTACAACGTGAAAATCCGCGTCAAGAGTGACGGATCGGGCGTCGAGCTTGCTAACGTCAAGATGTCCATGAACCCTTTCGACGAAATCGCTGTCGAGGAGGCGTTGCGGCTGAAAGAGAAGGGCCAGGCCACCGAGGTGGTGGTGGTGTCGGTCGGTCCACAGCAGGCGGCGGAGACCATCCGCACCGCGCTGGCGATGGGGGCCGACCGCGGCATCCTGGTCAAGACCGACAGGCCCACCGAGCCGCTCGCGGTCGCCAAGATCCTCAAGGCGATCATCGGCGAGGAGAACCCGGGGCTCGTGATCCTCGGCAAGCAGGCAATCGACGACGACTGCAACCAGACCGGCCAGATGCTGGCTGCGCTTACCGGCTGGCCTCAGGGCACGTTCGCCTCCAAGCTGACGATCGACGGCGACAGCCTCCTGGTGACGCGCGAGGTCGACGGTGGTTTACAGACCGTCAAGCTGAAGTCGCCGGCAATCGTCACCACCGACTTGCGGCTCAACGAGCCGCGCTATGCGTCGCTGCCCAACATCATGAAGGCGAAAAAGAAGCCGATCGACGAGAAGACGCCGGAGAGCTACGGCGTCGATATCGCGCCACGGCTCGAAGTGCTCAAAACCGCCGAGCCCGCAGGCCGCAAGGCCGGCGTCAAGGTCAAGACCGTCGGCGAACTGATCGACAAGCTCAAGAACGAGGCAGGGTTGCTGTGATTGCCCGCGCCCCTGCCGACGCTCGGCCCATGCGGCCCGTTGGTGTTGGGCGCCGCGAGTTCGTCGCGCTGCTCGGTGGCGCGGCCGCGTTCGCGCCCTTCGCGGCGCTAGCGCAGCAGCCGCCACCGCTGGTGGGATTTCTCAACACCCAGTCGCCGGAGGCGTTCGCCTCGTACGTCGCGGCGTTCCGGGACGGCTTGCGGGATGCAGGCTATATAGATGGCCAGAACGTGGCGATCGAATACCGCTGGGCGCGGGATCGTAACGATATATTGCCGGTCCTCGCGACCGAGCTTGTTGCGCGCCGGCCTGCTGTGATCGCCACGAGTGGCGGGGAACTGGCGGCAAGGGCGGTAAAATCCGCGACGTCGACCATTCCCATTGTGTTCCTCACCGGCGGGGATCCGGTGGAGCAGGGGCTGGTCCAGAGTTTCAACCGTCCCGGCGGAAATGCGACCGGGATGACCCAGCTTACGCTGACCCTTGATCCCAAGCGTCTTGGGCTGTTGCGGGATCTGATACCGGAAGCGAAGACCATCGCGCTCCTGCTCAATCCGACCTTTCCGGGAACGGCAGCGAGAGAACGCCGCCTCAACGAAGCGGGCCGTGCGATCGGCCTGGACCTGATCGCTCTACACGCCAGCAGCGAAGCCGAAATCGAACAGACCCTGTCGAACTTTGAACGCCGGCGTGCCGATGCGGTCTTGGTCGGCGGCGATCCTTTCTTCAACAGTCGTCGCAACCAGATCGTTGCGCTCACCGCGCGCCTGCGGATTCCGGCGATGTACGAGTGGCGCGATTTCGTTGCCGCCGGCGGCTTGATGAGCTACGGCACGCATCTCCCGGATGCCTACCGTCAGGCCGGCATGTATTCCGGGCGCATTCTCAAGGGCGAGAAGCCTGCCGACATGCCAGTGCTGCAGCCAACTCAATTCAAGCTGATCCTCAATCTGAAGACGGCCGGAACGCTCGGCCTCACGTTCCCGCCGAGCCTGCTCGCGCTCGCCGACGAAGTGATCGAATGACCGGGTGCCCTGTGATTTGCGCCGCCACCGACATGACCAACCCGACTGGAAATCCGTAATGACCACGCTGCTGATTGCCGAGCACGACAACAAGGTGCTCAAGGATGCCACCAACAAGGCGCTCACCGCCGCCAGGGCGCTGGGCGAGCCGGTCCATGTGCTGGTCGCGGGTTCGGGCGCCCGCGCCGCTGCCGACGCCGCCGCCAAGCTCGACGGTGTGGCGAAAGTACTCATTGCGGACGGTGCCGCCTACGAACACATGCTGGCCGAGCCGATGGCGGCGCTGATCGTGGCGTTGGCACCGGCCTACGCCGCAGTCGTCGCCCCGGCCACCACTAGCGGCAAAAACGTCATGCCGCGGGTCGCCGCTTTGCTCGACGTCATGCAGGTGTCCGATATCGTCAAGGTGATCGCACCCGACACGTTCGAGCGGCTGATTTATGCCGGCAACGCGCTGCAGACCGTACGCTCGAAGGACAAGATCAAGGTGATCACGGTTCGCACCTCGACCTTCCAGGCGACCGGGGAGGGCGGCTCGTCCGCTCCGGTCGAGGATGCGGCCGCGACCGCGGACCCCGGGGTATCGTCGTTCGTCGGCGAGGAACTGTCGAAATCGGAGCGGCCGGAGCTGACTTCGGCGAAAATCATCATTTCGGGCGGCCGGGCGATGCAAAGCCGCGAGAACTTCACCAAATATATCGAGCCGGTGGCTGACAAGCTGGGCGCTGCGGTTGGCGCCTCGCGCGCGGCGGTCGATGCCGGCTACGCGCCTAACGACTGGCAGGTCGGCCAGACCGGCAAGGTGGTGGCGCCCGAACTCTATATTGCTGTTGGCATTTCCGGTGCTATCCAGCACCTCGCCGGCATGAAGGACTCGAAGGTGATCGTGGCGATCAACAAGGACGAAGAGGCGCCGATTTTCCAGGTTGCCGACTACGGCCTGGTCGCCGATCTCTACCAGGCGTTGCCGGAGCTCGCGGCTGAACTCGGCAAGCTCGGCCGCTAACCGTGCCGGCGATAACCTCCGGCGGCCGGTGGTGTCAGGTTACGGATCGGCGTAAGATCAAAAGAAAATAGGACGAACGCACGGCCATGAGTGAAGTCAAAGAACGTCCGGCGGCCCGCGCCGAGAAGGCGCAAGCGATCCGCTCTGTTGGGGTGATCGGGGCCGGGCAAATGGGCAGCGGCATCGCGCATGTCTGTGCGCTGTCCGGTTTTGAGGTCAGGCTCAACGATGTCAGCGCCGACCGGATCAAGGCCGGCATTGCGACAATCAACGGCAACATGGCGCGGCAGGTCGCCCGCAAGCGCATTTCCGAGGAGGATCGCCAGGCCGCGCTCAGGAAAATCGCGCCGGCGGAGAATTTCGACGATTTCGGCGACTGCGATCTGGTGATCGAGGCGGCAACCGAGAAGGAGGAGGTCAAGCGGCAGATCTTCGTCAATCTCTGCCCATCGCTTAAACCGGAGGCAATTGTCGGCACCAATACGTCGTCGATTTCGATTACCCGGCTGGCGTCATCGACGGATCGGCCGGAGAAGTTCATCGGCATTCATTTCATGAATCCGGTGCCGCTGATGGAGCTGGTGGAACTGATCCGCGGCATCGCCACCGACGATCCGACTTTCGTCACCACCAAGGCTTTTGTGACCAAGCTCGGCAAGACCATCGCGGTCGCCGAGGATTTCCCGGCGTTCATCGTCAACCGCATCCTGCTGCCGATGATCAACGAGGCGATCTACACGCTCTATGAGGGCGTCGGCAACGTCGAGGCGATCGACACCGCGATGCGGCTCGGCGCGCACCACCCGATGGGTCCGTTGGAACTCGCCGACTTCATCGGTCTCGACACCTGCCTTTCGGTGATGCAGGTGCTGCACGAGGGGCTAGCGGATTCCAAATACCGGCCGTGCCCGCTGCTGGTGAAGTACGTCGAGGCCGGCTGGCTCGGCCGCAAGACCCAGCGCGGCTTCTACGATTATCGCGGCGAGAAACCGGTGCCGACGCGCTGAATTGTACGCGTCCTATCGATAGCGTAACGGGCGGCCGCGGGCCGCCCGTGTTGTTCCAGCTTCGCGACTTACGCTGCGGCGGCCGGCATTTGCGGTGCCGTCTGCTGCCAGCATGGCAGCGCCGAGACCCGGCCGAACCACGCCTGCACGTGCCGGTACGGCGCCAGCGGCATTTCGGCTCCCTGCGCATGAAACAGCGCCGCCGCGACCGAGAAGTCGGCAAGCGTGACGTCCTTGCCGACGAGGTACGGCTGCTGCGCCAGGTGCGCATCGAGCACCTTGGCTTCCTTGTGGAAACACGCGAGAGCCTGGGCCACGACCGCTTCGTCGGGCGGGCCGAGGTTCAGGAATTTCTTCACCAGCCGCTGGAACACGAGCGGATCGCAGGCTTCCTTGCCCCAATGCGCGAGGTCCCAGCTCTGCCAGCGCATGATGTCGGCGCGCGCGCGGGCGTCGTTCGGCCAAAGCGAATTGGCCGACTTGCTGGCGATGTATTGCATGATCGCGGTCGATTCCCAGAGCGTGAAGTCGCCGTCCACCAGCGTCGGTACGCGGCCGGTCGGATTGAGCGCCAGATAGTCGGGCGTATGCGAGCCGCCTTTGGTCAGGTCGACAAATTCGAGCTCCAGCGGAACCCGAAGATGCGCTGCGACCGCGCGTACCTTCCAGGTGTTGGGCGACGGCGGGAAGCCATAGAGCTTCATGATCGACTCCTTCGGTTCAGGTGGATGGGAGGTCGGGAGATGGTCGGGGCTCACGCCAGATATCGTTCGAGCTTATCAAGCGCGCCGGTCCAACCGGCGTTATGGCGGTCGCGAGCCGGTTCGTCGAAGAAATGCTCGTGCGTGAGGGTCAGCAGGGTGCCGCCGCCGTCCGGCTTGAACTTGACGGTGACGAGGGATTCGCGCTCCGGCGTTGAGCGCCAGGCCCAGGTGTAGACCAGTTTCTCGTCGGGGATCACTTCGCGAAACGTCCCGCTGACATCGTGGTTGCTGCCGTCGGGCGACCTGCCGAGGATGCGATAGCGGCCGCCCGGACGGGTGTCGAATTCGGCCAGCAGAACCTCGACGCCGCCCGGCCCGAACCAACGCTTCACTTGCTCCGGCTCCGTCCACGCCCGGTAGACCCTGGCGGGCGGCGCTTTGAACCGACGCTTGAGGGTGAGGCTTGGCTTGACGACGGTGGTGGACATGACTCCTCCTCCAGGAATGCGGCGAGCCGATCAAGCCGCTCGGACCAGAACTTCTCGTAGCGGTGCAGCCACTCGCTCGCTTCCGCCATAGGGGCCGCTCGCAGCCGGCAGACGACGGTACGGCCGGTCTTCTCGCGGGCGATCAGTCCGGCCTCCGACAGCACGTCGAGGTGCTTCATGACGGCCGGCAGCGACATCGTGAACGGGCGGGCGAGTTCGCTGACCGACACCTCATCGCGCTCGCCCAGTTGGGCAAGGAGCGCGCGGCGAGTCGGGTCGGCGAGCGCCGCGAATGTCCGGTCCAGCGAAGCGTGCAAAAGGTAAACCATTTGGTTAAGTGTTAGAGCGCGCGGTCGCCGCTGTCAATGGCGTTCGACAGGGCTCAGGTTTCGCAGGCTCCAGTTCGACCGGTTTCAGCCCGCACGCTCGGGCTATTTCGTCAACGCCGCGGTGACGAGTTTGACCGCATCATCGCTCGCCCACTCGGCCGGGCCCGCCAGGGTGGCGATCTCGCAGCCGGCCGGGTCCACCAGCAGCGTAGTCGGCATGCCGGTCGCGCGGCCGACAACCTTCAGTTCCTGGAACACTTTGGCGCTCGGATCGGCGTAGTAGGTGAGGCGGTCGATGCCGGCGTCTTTCAGCCAGTTCTTCGGCTTGTCGAGGTCGCGGGTGTCGATATTGATCGCCACCACCTGGAACGCAGGCCCGCCGAGCTTGGCTTCGAGCGCGTCCAGCGCCGGCATCTCCTTCCGGCAAGGAACGCACCACGTGGCCCACAGATTGAGAAGCACGGTACGGCCGCGCCATTCGGAGAGCCGGCGCTCCTGCCCGGCGGCGTCTCGCATGGTCAAGTCCGGGAGACGCAGCGGCCGTTCGGCCACCACCACGCCCGCCACTTCGCCACGGGCGAGCGGCGCGATCCGCCGGGCCATGTCCACGGCCGGCGCGCACGCAGGATCGCCCGCATTGCGCTGGAAGGCCGCGATCCCGTATACCGCCCCGGCCAGCCCAATGCCGACCACGGCTCCCAGCGACGCCGCGACGATCAACCGGCGGCGGCGCGCGTCATTGCCCGGCGTCGCGGGTTTCGGTTCGGGTGAGGGCTGAGTAGGCAGATCGGTCATTCGGGCAACGTCTTACGTGGGCCTTATCGCGAGCAGCGGCGTGTCATGAGCAACAAGATGTGGGGCGGGCGGTTTGGCGCAAGCCCCGATGCCGTCATGGACGAGATCAATGCCTCGATCGATTTCGACCGGCACCTTTTCCGTCAGGACATCGCCGCGAGCAAGGCCCACGCCGCGATGCTGGCCAAGCAGGGCATTATCCCGGCGGACGATGCGCGCAAGATCGCTCACGGTCTAGACACGATCCTGTCAGAAATCGAGGCCGGCAAATTCGAGTTCAAGCGTGCGCTCGAAGACATTCACATGAACGTCGAAGGCCGGCTCGCCGAACTGATCGGGCCGGCCGCCGGCCGCTTGCACACCGCGCGCTCGCGCAACGATCAGGTGGCGACCGACTTCCGGCTGTGGGTGCGCGCCACCGTCGACACGATCGACGGCGCGCTCGCAGACTACCAGCGCGCGCTCGCCGAAAAGGCGCTCGAACACGCCGCAACCGTGATGCCGGGCTTCACCCATCTGCAAACTGCGCAGCCTGTCACCTTCGGACATCACCTGCTCGCCTACGTGGAGATGACGGCGCGCGATCGCGGCCGGTTCGCGGATGCGCGTAAGCGCGGCAATGAATCGCCGCTGGGCGCTGCCGCGCTCGCCGGCACGGCGTTTCCGCTCGACCGCGCAATGACCGCGAAGGCGCTCGGTTTCGCGCGTCCGATGGCGAATTCGCTCGATGCGGTCTCCGATCGCGATTTCGTGCTGGAGGCGCTGTCGGCGGCCGCGATCACCGCGGTCCACCTGTCGCGCTTCGCCGAAGAGATCGTGATCTGGTGCTCGCCGCTCACCGGTCTGGTGTCGCTCTCCGACAAGTTCACGACCGGTTCGTCGATCATGCCGCAGAAGCGCAATCCGGACGCCGCCGAACTGGTGCGCGCCAAGACTGGGCGCATCATCGGCGCCCTGTCGGCCCTGTTGATCGTGATGAAGGGACTGCCGCTCGCCTATCAAAAGGACATGCAGGAGGACAAGGAGGGCGCGATCGACGCGCTCTCGGCGCTGAGTCTCTCCATTGCCGCGATGACCGGGATGGTGCGCGACATGACGCCCGACGTGGAGCGCATGCGGGTTGCGGCCGGACAGGGCTATTCGACTGCCACCGATCTCGCCGACTGGCTGGTGCGCACGCTCAAGATGCCGTTCCGGGAAGCGCATCACGTGACGGGAAGGATTGTCGCAAAGGCGGCGGCGGACGGCGTGCCGCTGCACGAACTGCCGCTCGCCGCCATGCAGTCGGTCGAGAAGCGGATCACCAAGGACGTTTTCGCGGTGCTGTCGGTCGACAACTCGGTCAACAGCCGGGTGAGCCTTGGTGGGACGGCGCCGAAAAACGTCCGCCGGGAGGCTAACCGCTGGCTCAAGGCGCTGGCGAAAGAGCGGCCGGCTTGATCGGCAGTTCGAGCCGCCCGACCGCATTGCTGCACGTCCGCGCCGGCGGTAAGCTTCGGCGTCAATAACAAACAAACAGATTTTCCAGGGAGGAATGCCATGCCGATCTACATCACGCGCGGCCGTTTCACGTCCAACGCCATTAAAGGTATGTTGTCCAAGCCCGAGGACCGGGAGGAAGCGGTCGCTAAGCTGTTCAAGCACGCTGGAGGCAAGCTGATCGGGTGGTATCTGACCTTCGGTCATCACGACTGGATGGTGATCGGCGAGTTCCCTGACGAGAAGGCTGCCGCCTCGGCCATCCTGGCGGCCGCAGCCGGAGGCAGCCTGTCGGACATCGAGACGACGGTCGGGATGACCGCGAAGGAGGCCGCCGCGACCTTCAAGTCGGCCGGCAAGGCGGCGAAGAACTTCCGCAGCGCCGGCCGCTCCTGAGGGGGCGCGGGGACCGACGCGGGAAGCGTTTCTGGGTCGGATTCCGCGGCAAGGCCCGGATGACTTCAATCATTCCGGCAGGAACGTGCCGGAAATGCCCTGAATTCGCGCGGATTGGGGGGTACGAATGGCAGCGATCGGTGCCTTTCCGTGCTAGGAAAGCGCGCGGAATTGTTGAGGCTGGGGAACCTGTTCGTGGGCCGTTTGTCACCTCGTGCGCTGTTGCGCATTGCCGCCGTTGGAGCGCTTGTTTCGACGCTCGGCCTCGCCGGCTGCGGGCGCAAAGGCGGGCTCGATGCGCCGCCCGGCGCCACGCTCATCGACCCGGCAGCCGCTGCCCAGCCCGCGCCCGAAATCGGGCCCGATGGCCGCCCGCTGCCGCCGACGCGTGGGCCAGACCGCACAAGCCCGCTCGATTTTCTGATTGACTGACCGTCCGTTAGTGTGGCGGTTCAGAGATCCGCACCATCGTTGCTGCCGCCACTTCGCAATGCGGACGTCTGAACCAAAGCCACGCCAGGTCTGCCATGCACCATTTCGACTATCGCCGCGGCGTGCTGCACGCCGAGGGGGTCAATCTGGTCGACTTGGCCAGCGCCGTCGGGACGCCGTTCTACTGCTACTCCACCGCGACGCTTGAGCGGCATTACCGCGTCTTTACCGAAGCCTTCGCCGACGTGCCGGCGCTGGTGTGCTATGCGCTGAAGGCGAACTCCAATCAGGCCGTAATCAGGACACTCGCCGAACTCGGTGCGGGGGCCGATGTGGTGTCCGGCGGCGAACTCAAGCGTGCCCGTACGGCCGGTGTGCCCGCGGACAAGATCATGTTCTCCGGCGTCGGTAAGACCGACGCCGAGCTCGCGCTGGCCCTCGACGAGGGCATTTTCTGCGTCAATGTCGAATCCGACGGCGAACTCGACCGGCTTTCCGCCATCGCTGCCGGCAGGGGCCGGGTCGTCGACATTTCGGTGCGGGTCAATCCCGACATCGACGCCAAGACCCACGCCAAGATCGCGACCGGCAGGTCCGAGAACAAGTTCGGCATCCCGATCAGCCGCGCCCGCGAGGTCTATGCGCACGCAGCGCGGCTGCCGGGCCTGCGCGTCACCGGCGTCGATATGCACATCGGCAGCCAGATCATCGACCTGACCCCGTTCGAAGACGCCTTCGCGCTGCTGTCCGAGTTCGTCCAGACCCTCCGGGCCGAGGGCCACACGATCAGCCACGTCGATCTCGGCGGGGGGCTCGGTGTGCCGTATCGCGAAGATAACGAGCCGCCGCCGCATCCCGACGCCTATGCGACCATCGTCAAACGCGCCACCCGCGGCCTCGGCTGCAAGCTGATCTTCGAGCCCGGCCGCGTGCTGGTCGGCAACGCCGGCATCCTGGTGACGCGTGTGCTGGAACTCAAGCGCGGCGAAGCCAAGACTTTCGTGATCGTCGATGCCGGCATGAACGACCTGATCCGGCCGACGCTCTACGAGGCGCACCATGACGTCCGGACGGTGCGCGCGCCCGTCCCGGGCGAAGCCCGGATCCGTGCCGATGTGGTAGGGCCGGTATGCGAATCCGGGGACTTCATCGCGCTCGAGCGCGAGTTACCTCAGGTCGCGGTTGGCGATCTGCTGGCGGTGATGACGGCGGGAGCGTATGGGGCGGTGCAGGCCGGCACCTACAATACCCGTCCGCTGGTCCCCGAAGTGCTTGTCCGGCAATCGGAATGGGCGCTTGTGCGGCCCCGCGTCGAGGTTGAGACGCTGATCGCACTCGATCGTTTGCCGCCCTGGCTGTGAACCGACGCCGGTTCCGCGGGTTGCCGTGATGCCGTCGAATTGAACAATCGGTGCCTTCCTTTTGCCCGCTGGAATGGCTCTATTCGCATGTTAATATTGAAAATTAGGCAGATTCTCCGCAGGAGAGAAACTTGACCGATCATCCCACGGACAGCGCACGGTCCTCCGGCTCGCCGCCGGAGCGCGGCGGCGGCGCCGTGCTGTCGCGCGCGCTGTCACGGGCGCGCTGGTCGATCTTCTGGGAACGGTTGTGGCCGGCACTGGCCGGCATCGCGACCGTCATCGGCTTGTTTCTCGCGGTGTCGTGGTTGGGCCTCTGGCTCTGGCTGCCGCCGATCGGGCGCGCGATCGGTCTCGGCGCGTTCTTCCTGTTGGCTGCGGCGGCGTTTGCGCCGTTGCTGTTGCTGCGCGTGCCGACTGTCCAGGATGGGTTGCGACGGCTCGATCGCAACAGCGGCCGGCTGCATCGACCGGCGACCGCCATCGCGGACGAAATCGCGGCACCGACCGAGGACGCTTTTGCGACGGCGATCTGGCGCGCACACGTGCTGCGTGCGTTGGGCGCGGCTAAGACGCTCAAGGCCGGCGTGCCGGTGCCGCGCGTCGCGTCGCGCGACCCGTATGCGTTGCGTGCCCTCGTGGGCGTGCTGGTGGTGGCGACCTTCTTTGCGGCCGGCAATGACCGTCTCAAGAGAATCGCGGCGGCGTTCGATTGGCATGGCGTCATTACGCCGTCCAATTTCCGCATCGACGCCTGGGTGTCGCCGCCGACCTATACCGGCAAGCCGCCCGTGATCCTGCCGGGCCTGCGCACCGGCGAGCCGGTCCCTACCATGACGGCGATGTCGGTGCCGGCGGGCAGCACGCTGGTGATCCGCGCGACCGGGCAGGTCGATCTCGATGTGGCTGCGACCGGCGGGCTCGAAGAGCCGAAAGACGGTGCGCAGAAATCATTGAACGGCACCGTGGAACGCCGGTTCGTCATCAACGACGCGGGCTCCGCTTCGGTGCGCGGCGTCGCCTCGAGCGACGTGACCTGGCGGTTCACCGCCATTCCGGATAAGCCGCCGACGATCGCGCTTGCCAAGGATCCGGAAGGTCAGGCGCGTGGCTCGTTGCAGCTCAACTACAAACTGGAAGACGACTACGGCGTGGTCGGCGCCCAGGCCCGGTTCCGGCTGTTGCGGAGCGAAGGCACCAACGGCCAGCCGCCGCGCGCGTTATTTGACGCGCCCGAGATCACCCTGGCACTGCCGCAGGCGCGCACCCGCGCCGGCGTTGGCCAGACCCTCAAGGACCTGACCGAACACCCCTGGGCCGGCACCGATGTTGCCATGACGCTGGTGGCGCGCGACGAGGCCGCCAACGAAGGCGTCAGCGCGCCGTTTGAGTTCCGTCTGCCGGAGCGGCCGTTCAGCAAACCGATAGCGCGTGCGCTGGTTGAGCAGCGGCGCGTCCTGGCGCTCGATGCCGACGCGCAAGCGCAGGTGCTGACGGCGCTCGATGCCCTGACGCTTGCGCCCGAGCGTTTCAACATGGAGACGAATGTTTATCTCGGGATGCGTTCGATCTTCTGGCAGCTCGCGCGCGCCAAGACCGACGACCAGTTGCGCGACGTCGTCGCCCGGATGTGGGACATGGCGGTCAACCTCGAGGACGGCAACGTCTCCGACGCCGAACAGGCGTTGCGCGCCGCCGAGGAAGCGCTGCGCCAGGCGCTGGAACGCGGCGCGTCGGACGAGGAGATCAAGAAGCTCACCGATCAACTGCGGGCGGCACTCGACAAGTTCCTGCAGGCGCTGGCCGAGCAACTGCGCAAGAATCCGCAACAGCTTGCCCGGCCGCTTGATCCCAATACCCGCCAGGTGCGCCCGCAGGATCTGCGCAGCATGATTGATCGGCTGGAGCAGATGGCCCGCTCCGGCGCCAAGGATGCCGCCAAGCGGTTGCTGCAAGAGCTGCAGTCGATGCTGGAAAATCTGCAGATGGCCCGTCCCGGCCAGCAGATGGATGGCGGCGGCGACGACGACATGATGCAGGCGCTCGACGAATTGCAGGACGTGATCCGCAAGCAGCAGCAGTTGCGTGACCGCACCTTCCAGGAAGGCCAGGACAGACGCCGTGACCGCCAGCGCGGGCAGCAAGGCGAGCAGGGCGAGCAGCAGATGGGAGAGCTGCAGCAGAACCAGCAGGCGCTGCGCGATCAGCTGAAGAAGCTGATGGAGGAACTGCGAAAGAAGGGCTTCGGGCAGAATCAGCAAGGGCAGCAGGGGCAGCAAGGACAGCGCGGCCCCGGCAACCAGCTCGGCGAGGCCGGCGAGGCGATGGGGCAGGCCGAAGGCCAGCTCGGCGACGGTGATGCCGACGGCGCCGTGGGCTCGCAGGGCCGGGCGCTGGAAGCGTTGCGGCGCGGCGCTCAGAACCTCGCCCAGCAGATGCAGCAACAGGGGATGATGGGGATGGGAATGGGGCCGGGCCAGCCGGGCCGCCTCGGCCAGCCGCGTGCCCAGCAGGAGACCGACCCGCTCGGACGGCCCTTGCGCGGCCGCGACTACGGCGACGACACCACCGTCAAGGTTCCGGGCGAGATCGACGTGCAGCGTGCGCGCCGGATTCTTGAAGAACTGCGCAAGCGCTTCGGCGAGAGCTTCCGCCCGCAGCTCGAACTCGACTATATCGAGCGCCTGTTGCGCGACTTCTGATCGACGGGTTAATGCACGCGGCCGGCGTGCGCCTGCAGCGCGTCGGCGACTGCGGTGCGGATGGTGGCGAGCGTGAACGGCTTCGCCACCACGTCATGAATGATCGCGTCGAGGCCTTGGGCCCGTTCGCGCTGGTCGGCATAGCCGGTCATCAGCAGGATGGTCAGGGCCGGATGGTCGCGGGTGGCCGCGAGAGCGAGCGCGATGCCGTCCATGACCGGCATCCGGATGTCGGTGAGCAGAAGCTCAAATGCGCCTGGTTCGCGGGCGAGAACGTCGAGCGCCTCGGCGCCGTCTTTGGCCATCATGACCTCGTGCCCGTCCTGCCTGAGTGCACGGGCGACAAGATGACGGATCGCTTCTTCGTCTTCGGCGATGAGAATGCGTGCCACGCTATCCCCCTCCTTGGCTCCGCTGGATGAGGCCTCCGGTGCAAACTACCCGGCGGCCGGTTAACGAACCGGAAGCCAGCGCGTGCGGGAGGGGGGCGCGGCAGGTAGGCGGCCGGGGGGCCGGCCATGTCTGGAGGCGGTCAGTGGCCATGATGGCTGCTATAAGGGGCAAGAGGCTGGTACGTCGGGAGCCGGCCCAGGACGACGGAGGGGATCGTGGTCCGCTTTGAAAACGTCGGCCTGCGCTATGGTCCGGGGCCCGAGGTCCTGCGCGACCTCACGTTCCGGCTGGACCCACACTCGTTCCAGTTCCTGACCGGCCCTTCGGGCGCGGGCAAGACCTCGTTGCTGCGGCTCCTGTTTCTGGCGCTCAGGCCGACCCGCGGGCTCATCACCCTGTTCGGTCACGACATTGCCACGCTGAGCAAGGATTCGTTGGCCACGCTGCGCCGCCGGATCGGCATCGTGTTCCAGGATTTCCGGCTGCTCGATCACATGACGACCTACGAGAATGTCGCGCTGCCGCTGCGGGTGATCGGCATGGAGGAGGATAGCTACCGCAAGGAGGTGATGGAATTGCTGGACTGGGTGGGGCTCGGGGAACGGATGTGGGCGCTGCCGCCGGTGCTGTCCGGCGGCGAGAAGCAACGCGCCGCCATCGCGCGGGCGGTCATTGCCCGGCCGCAGCTGCTATTGGCCGACGAGCCGACCGGGAACGTCGATCCCAGCCTGGCGCAGCGGCTGCTCCGTCTTTTCGTCGAGCTCAACAAGACCGGCACCGCGGTGGTGATCGCCACCCACGACATTGCGCTGATGGACCAGTTCAATGCGCCGCGTCTGGTGCTGCACGAAGGCCGATTGCATGTCTACGAATGACGTCGCGAAGGAACCGGCCGCCGCCGGCGAACAGCCGGCGAGCCCAGCCGTTCCGGCGTTTCCCAAGCCGGACGTCCAGTCGCCCATCGTGCCGCAATCGACCATCTCGGCGCGGGCGCTGTTCGCGGTCGTCGCCATCATGACGTTCCTGGCCTCGCTGACCCTGGGCGCGGCCGTCATGGTGCGCTCGGTCGCCAATGACTGGCAGTCGGATGTCTCCCGCGAGGTCACCATCCAGATCCGCCCAACCGCCGGCCGGGACATCGAAGCCGACATCGACAGAGCCGCCGCGATCGCCCGCACCATCCCGGGTATCGGCGAGGTGCGGCCGTATTCCAAGGACGAAACCGCGCGCCTGCTTGAGCCCTGGCTCGGCACCGGGCTGCGGCTCGACGATCTCCCGGTGCCGCGAATCATCGTCGTGCGGATCGCGCCGCGCAGCCGCCCCGATCTGCCGCAACTTCGTGCCGCGCTGGACACCGAGGTGCCCTCGGCCAGTCTCGACGACCATCGCGGCTTCGTCCTGCAGATGCGCAACATGGCGCGGGCCGCCATCCTGGTCGCGGCCGGCGTCCTGGCGCTGGTGCTGATCGCGACGGTGCTTTCGGTGACGTTTGCAACCCGCGCCGCGATGGCCACCAACCGTCCGGTGATCGAGGTCCTGCATCTGATCGGCGCCAAGAGCAGCTTCATCGCCGAACACTTTCAACGGCACTTCCTCGAGCTTGGACTGAAGGGCGGTGCGGCCGGCGGCGGCGCCGCAGTGATCGTGTTCGTACTCGCCGAGCTCCTGACCGGACGTTTCCAGGACACCGCCGACGGCGGTCAGGTCGGGGCCTTGTTCGGCACCTTTTCGATCGGCGTGTGGGGCTACGTTGCGGTCATTGCCCAGGTGGTCCTGATCGCGCTCATTACCGCCGCGACCTCGCGTTACACCGTCAACAGCACCATCGAGAGCATTGGCTGAGCGGGGCGCAGCCATCGGCCGGTCGAGACTTGCGTTATGATGCCAGCTATTACGGAATGAACCGCGATGTCGATGACCGGCTCCAAGTCTGATGGCGGGTCCGGCAAGATGCCCGGACCCACCGGCCGGGCGTCTCGCCGGTGGCTGCGTCGTCTCGGCTGGTTCACCGTCGGCTTCGCGCTGACCGCGATGGCGCTATTCGCGTTCGGTTTCGTCTGGTTCCTATGGTCGGTCGCGAACGACGAGGTGGCGTTGACGCACGATGCCGACGGCATCGTGGTGTTGACAGGTGGGGCGTCCCGGGTGACGGACGCGATCGAATTGATGGCCGCCGGGCGTGGCCGTCGGCTCCTCATCAGCGGTTTGCATCGCACTACCACGGTCGGAGAAATCCAACGTCTCAATCCCGATTTCACCCGTGTGATCCGCTGCTGCGTGGACTTCGATCACTCGCGCAACACGCTCGGCAATGCGATCGAGACCAAGCGCTGGGCGGAAGACCGGGGATTTCGCTCGATCATCGTGGTGACGTCGAACTATCACATGCCGCGTGCGCTGGCCGAGATTGCGCATCAGCTGCCCGGTGTCGAGCTCGTGCCCTATCCGGTCGTCACCGCAAAGCAGCGTGCCGAACCGTGGTGGCGGACGGTCGCGGCAGCACGGTTGATGGTCTCGGAATACGCGAAATACGTCTTTGCCAAGCTCCGCATGGAGGTTCTGCCCGATGCGCAGCCAGAAACGCTGGCTTCGCTGGTCGATCGCCTGCGTGCCAGGTAGTGTGCCAGGGTCGTCGTTACGCCTCGGCGAGAGCATGATCCCGAAATGTTGCAGAGCTTTCGGATCGGATCATGCGAACTCGCCGTGACGCTGCCGACCGCCCCCCTCCGCAAGGTCCGCCCGTGCTCGTCATTCTCCGCTCGGTTGTTTTCAACGTCCTGTTTTATCTTAATCTCACCGTGCAGATCATCGTGGCGCTGCCGACGCTGGTCATGCCGCGCCGGGCGATTGTCGAGGTGGCGCGATTCTGGGCGCGTACCAATCTCTGGCTGCTGCGGGTGGTTTGCGGTACACGCGTCGAATTTCAAGGGCTCGAGAAGATCCCTCCAGGGCCGCTGCTGGTTGCCTCCAAGCACCAGTCGTTGTGGGAGACGTTCGCGCTGCTCACGCTGTTCCGCGATCCGGCCTACATCATGAAGCGCGAACTGATGTGGATTCCGTTCTTCGGCTGGTACGCCTGGAAAGCGAAAATGATCGCGGTCAACCGCGGCCGCGGCTCGCAGGCCCTTGCCGCAATGAATGCCAGTGCCCGCAGGGAGTTGGCGCGCGACCGTCAGATCATCATCTTTCCGGAAGGCACCCGCCGCGCCCCAGGCGCCGAGCCGCGTTACAAGTATGGCGTGGCGCATCTCTACGCCGGACTGAATACGACCTGTCTCCCGGTCGCGCTCAATTCCGGTCTGTTCTGGCCGCGCCGTTCGTTCCGCCGCTTTCCCGGCACCATCCGGGTCGAGATCCTCGATCCGATTCCGCCGGGGTTGGACAAGGATGCGTTCTTCGAGCGGATGCAGCAGCAAATCGAGGCCGCCACCGTGCGCCTGGTCGCCGAGGGCCGGCGCGAGCTTGCGGACAGCGGCGTTACGGCCGGTTCGCTGGCGCCGTCACCGTAGCCGCTGAGCCTCCGCGATGCCTTCGAGCTGCGGTTCGGGCTGTCCCCAAAGCCAGCGGCCGACAATCACGGCGACGATCATCCCGGCGAGCTGCGCGGCGATGAACCCCGGCATGTCCGACGGTGAAATGCCTGCGAACGTATCCGAGAGCGCCCGGGCGACGGTCACGGCCGGGTTGGCGAACGAAGTCGACGCGGTGAACCAGTAAGCGGCGGTGATGTAGAGGCCGACCGCGATCGGGACCGCGGACGGGGTACGCGCGACGCAACCGAAGATGGTCAGCAGCAGTCCGAAGGTCGCCACCGCCTCGGCGAACCATTGGCCGGCACCGGTCCGCACCGTGACGGAAAACTGCACCACCGGCAGTTCGAACATCAGGTGCGCCGCCCATACCCCGGCGATGGCGCCGGCAAGCTGCGCGGCGATGTACCAGCCGGCGACCGTCCAAGGCAGTTCGCGGCGCAGTGCAAACGCCAGGCTGACAGCCGGGTTGAAGTGCGCGCCCGAAAGCGGGCCGAACACCAGGATCAGGACGGTGAGAATGGCGCCCGTCGGCAGCGTATTGCACAACAGCGCGAGCGCATCGTTACCGCCCGACAGGCGCTGCGCCATGATGCCGGAGCCGACCACGCCCATCAGCAGGAACGCGGTACCCAGCCATTCGCTGAAAGCGCGCTGCGCCAGTGCCGGCATCGTCAGCTCGGCTCCGCGACGCGGCCGGTGGCACCCTCCATGCGCCCGATGTCCCGCAGCCGCTTCTGCAGGCTGAACTGATCGAGGCTCTTGATCGGCAGCGCGGTGAAGATGCCGATGCGCTGGTTCAGCATCCGGTAGGTGTCCTTGAAAGCGAATGCGATCTCGGCCTCAGTGCCGGTGGCGTTCGCCGGGTCGGGCAGGCCCCAGTGCGCGGTCATCGGCTGTCCCGGCCAGACCGGGCAGGGCTCGTTGGCGGCGTCGTCGCAGACCGTGAAGACGAAATCGAGCGGCGGCGCGCCAGGCTTGGCGAATTCGGCCCACGACTTCGATCGGATGCTGGTCACGTCGTGGTTCAAGCCCTTGAGCAGCGCGATGGTCTGCGGATTCACCTCGCCCTTCGGATGGCTGCCGGCGCTGAAGGCCCGGAACCTGCCCTGGCCGATCCGGTTGAGGATGGCTTCGGCAATGATCGAGCGCGCCGAATTGCCGGTGCAGAGAAACAGTACGTTGAACGGACGGTCGGCCATGGGTCCTCCTGGGCAAGTGGGACGCGATCGGCCCGAGGCGGCCTACGCGACCTCCTTCTTTGGCTTGGTTGCGACTTCGGGGCTGCAGGACTGCAACGGCAGGCACGTATCCACCGCGCCGCCGCAACAGTTCTGGGTGAGGTAGCCGAGCAGCGCATTCATGGTCTCGAAGCGCGCGGCGTAGATCATCTGGCGGCCGTCGCGGCGTACCGTCACCAGACCGGCGGTACGCAACCGGTCGAAATGAAAGGTCAGGGTGTTGGGCGCTAAGCCGAGCGAACTGGCGATCTCGCCCGCCGGCAGGCCGTTCGGACCGGCCTGCACGAGGAGGCGAAACACGTCGAGCCGGCTGTCCTGGGCGAGCGCCGCAAGCGCCGAAACGGCATCCATCTTTTCCATATTTCAACGAATATCGAAATGTAGGTCGAGGTCAAGAGTTTATTTCAACGAGTCTTGAAATGTGCGCGCATCCCGCCGCTCCGGCGCGGCTACGCCGGCGAGGCGACGGTGCTGCCGGATTCGTGAATGCCCTTGAGGCGCTCGGCCAGCAGGTGCAGTTCGGTTTCGCGGATGCCCATCTCCTGCAGCGCCGCGACCGTGGCGATGACGTAGTCGCGGTTGGCGCCCGATCTGCCGTGCCCCTGCCGCACGTGGTGCAATTGCTGATCGAGCGACAATCGCCCGGCATATTGGGCGTGGCCGCGGTCGACCACATAGCAGAGCGCCGAAATGCGGCGCTCTGGATCGCCGCGCAACCACACCGAGCGTACGGATTCGCGGTAGACCATGGTGGCCTGCTCACGGGCGCGCAGATAGGCGACCGTTTCGGCGCGCTGGCTTGCCGGCACGCGGTACGCCATACCGCGGCAGGCGCCGCCCTGATCAAGCCCGAGCACCAACCCGGGCCGCTCCGGAGTGCCACGGTGGACGAACGAATACACGCACAGCGCCCGATGGGCGCCGACCAGCCGCGCTTCGACGCGCTCGACGAACGCGAAACCCGGCCGCCAGATCAGGGAGCCGTAGCCGAACACCCAGAGATCGCCGGCGGCGGGATCTAAGATCGAATCCATGAGCTGGTGCAGCCTTATCGGCGAAATTGGTTGGATTGAAGGGGTGCGACAGTGCTGCGGTTTTGCATTCGGAAATGAACGCCGATAAGGCTACGGCGTCCTCCGAAACGCCGCATTCGCGGGTTCTTGAGGCGCCCGGGGGAGGTTGACACCAAGGCCACCACTGGGGTGGCATGGGAGCCTCGTTCATGACGAAAGTATTGTACCCCATGTCTACCACCCGGCGCCGCCGCTGGCCGGTATTCGTTCCGGTCGGGTTGGTCATCATTCTGGCCGGCCTGTGGACCGGCTTCTGGTTTTTCGCCTCGGCCAAGGCCGAAACCACGCTGGCGGGCTGGCGCGAGCGCGAGGCCAAGTCGGGCCGCATCTACTCCTGCGACAAGCAGACCCTGGGCGGCTATCCGTTCCGCATCGAGGTGCGATGCACCGACCCGACCGCCGAGATTCGCAGCACCGAGCCGCCGGTCGCGCTGAAGGCCAAGGACCTGCTCGCGGCCGTCCAGGTCTACGCGCCCAATCTGGTCGTTAGCGAAATCCAGGGGCCGGTGACGATCGGCGAGCCCGGCAAGGCGCCGGCCTTCGTCGCCAACTGGAAACTCGGCCAGTCGAGCGTGCGGGGCACGCCCGAGGCGCCGGAACGGGTGTCGTTTTCGTTCGAGGCGCCGACGGTCGAACGGGTCGCGGACGGCGGCAACGTCCCGGTCTTCAACGCCGAGCGCGCCGAACTGCATGGGCGTCTGGCAGGCGGGTCGGTCACCGACAACCCGATCATCGACCTTGCGATGCTGCTGCAAGGCGCATCGGCGCCGGAACTGCATCCGCTGGCGAAGACGCCGTCCGACGCCGACATCGTCGCGAACCTGCGCGGTCTCAAGGATTTCTCGCCCAAGCCGTGGCCGGACCGCTTCCGCGAAATCCAGGCTGCCAACGGCCAGATCGAAATCGTCAAGGCGCGCGTCCAGCAGGATGACGTGATCGCGGTCGGCGCCGGCAAACTTGGCATCTCGCCCAATGGCGGGCTCAACGGGCAACTCCAGATCACGGTGGTGAACCTCGACAAGGCGCTCAAGAAGCTCGACATCGACCGCATGATGTCCGAGGGTCAGGCGGCGTCGACCTTCGGTGCGCTCGACAAGATCATGCCCGGCCTCGGCAACCTGGCGCGCCAGAGTGCGCCCAGCCTGGTCGCCTCGCTGGGCAAGCGCACCGTGCTGGAAGGCAAGCCCGCGGTCGCGCTGCCGCTGAAGTTCGTCGATGGTGCGGTCTATCTCGGGCCGTTCCAGGTCGGCAAAGCGCCGCCGCTGTTCTAATAGCGCGCCGCTTCTAATCCGCCTCGCGATGTCCTAGTTTGCCGTGCCTACAGGACACGGAGAAACCGACATGGCGAAGTTCACCTGGGACCACATTCACCTGCGCACCACCGACCCGGAGGCGATGGCCCAGTGGTTCGAGCGCATGCTCGGCGCCGAGGTGGTCCGTACCATGCAGGGCGGCGCGCCGCGCATCGACCTCAAGCTTGGCGGCGCCAACATTTTCATCGCGCCGGTGAAAGCAGGCGACGGCGTCAATACACCGCCGACGACGCCCTACCGCGGCCTCGACCATTTTGGCCTGCAGGTCAACGGCATCGACGAAATCGCGGCCGACCTCAAGGCCAAGGGTGTGGAGTTCACGCGTGAGCCGACCACGGTCCGTCCGGGGACGCGAGTGTGCTTCATCCGTGGGCCGGAAGGCGTGTCGATTGAGTTATTGGATCGCAGCGCCGCTTGAGACGAAGCGGAAGCGGAGTTTCGGAGATGGAACAGAGGCATTTCCCCGTCACGCGCACCGATGCCGAATGGCGCAAGCTGCTCACGCCCGAGCAGTACCACATCATGCGCGAGCACGGGACCGAAGCGCCCGGAAGCTGCGCGCTCAATTACGAAAAGCGTCCCGGTACGTTTGCCTGCGCGGGCTGCGATCAGCCGTTGTTCGTGTCGAAGAAGAAGTTCGAGAGCGGCACCGGCTGGCCGAGCTTCAACGATCCGGTCGAGGGCTCGGTCGAAACCACGAGCGACAACAGCTACGGAATGATCCGCACCGAGGTGCATTGCAGCCGCTGCGGCAGTCACCTCGGCCACGTGTTCGACGACGGTCCGCCGCCGACGCACCTGCGCTATTGCATCAACGGCGTCGCGATGAATTTCCAGCCGGAGTGATCACACAACTCCCTCCGTTCGTCCCCGCTTCCGCGGGGACGAACGGGATAGAGACTCCGCTGAGTCACTCCTCCGCCGCGTAGGGCCGCGGCAGCGGCTCGTGCGGCAGGTCGGGGTGCGGCCGGCCGAAATCCGGTGCGGGCGAATCCTGGCCCATTGCCACGATGCCGCGGCGGATCGCCCGCGTGCGGGTGAAGTGCTCGAACAGCGCGTTGCCGTCGCCGTTGCGGATCGCGCGCGTCAACAGCGACAAATCCTCGTTGAAGCGGCCGAGCATTTCCAGCACCGCGTCCTTGTTGGCGAGAAACACGTCGCGCCACATGGTCGGATCGGATGCGGCGATGCGGGTGAAGTCGCGGAAGCCGCCGGCGGAGAACTGTAGAACTTCCGAGCGCGTGACTTGGCCGAGCTCTTCGGCGGTGCCGACGATCGTGTAAGCGATCAGGTGCGGCAGATGGCTGGTGATGCCGAGCACCAGATCATGGTGCTCGGCCGACATGCTGTCGACATTAGCGCCGAGCAACCGCCAGAAGGCCGCGAGCCGCTCGACGGCGGCCGGATCGGCGTCTGGCGGCGGCGTCAGGATGCACCAGCGGCCGACGAACAATTCGGCGAAGCCGGCATCGGGGCCGGAGTGCTCGGTGCCCGCGACCGGATGAGCCGGAATGAAATGCACGCCCTTCGGCAGATGCGGCGCCATGTCCCGCAGCACCGAGCCCTTCACGGAGCCGACATCGGAGACAGTTGCGCCCGGCTCAAGATGCGGGCCGATCTCGGCTGCGACCGGTCCGCAGGCGCCGACCGGAATGCAAACGATGACGAGGTCGGCACCGGCCACCGCAGCGGCGTTGGTCTCCACCACCTGGTCGGCGATGCCGAGTTCAGCCACCCGCCGCCGCGTCGCCGGCGAGCGCGCAGTGGCGACGATCGAGCCGACCGCGCCCTGTGCCCGCGCGGCGCGCGCGATCGACGACCCGATCAGGCCGACGCCGATCAGCGCGAGGCGATTGAATAGGGGAGCCGGCGTACTCACGTTCTCCCTCCACGCACTGGGTCGGCTCCCTCCCCCCTTGTGGGGGAGGGTTGGGGAGGGGGGTAGCAGTGATGATTGGCGGACGTCCAACAACGACCCCCACCCCCAACCCCTCCCCACAAGTGGGAGGGGAGCGCACCACCGCCGTGGCGCGAGGAGCGATTCGCAGCAATGGCTCCCGTCACTTCGCCTTCCCCAAGAATTCGGCGAGCGACTGCACCATCAGACGGTTGGCCTCCTCGGTACCGACGCTCATGCGCAGTGCGTTCGGCAACTGGTAGGCTTTGACGCGGCGAGTGATGAGACCGCGCCTGGTCAGGAACGCATCGGTCTCTTCGGCGGTGTGGCCCTTCCGCTCCGGAAAGTGAATCAGGATGAAGTTCGCGATGCTCGGCGTTACTTCAAGTCCGAGCTTGCGAATTTCGTCGGTCAGCCATGCGAGCCATTTCTCGTTGTGTGCCCGCGCGGTCTCGACATGCTCGGTGTCGGCGACCGCTGCAATGCCGGCGGCCTGCGCCGGAGCGTTGACGTTGAACGGTCCACGGATGCGGTTGAGCGCGTCGACCACGTGCGCGGGTCCGTAAAGCCAGCCGAGCCGCAGCGCCGCGAGCCCGTAGATTTTCGAGAACGTCCGGCACATCACGACGTTGTCGGACGTGGCGACCAGTTCGATGCCGGCCTCGTAGTCGTTGCGCCGGACGTATTCCGCATAGGCGGCATCGAGCACCAGCAGGACGTGTGGCGGCAGGTTCTGGTGCAATCGCTTGACTTCGTCGAACGGCACATAAGTGCCGGTCGGGTTGTTGGGATTGGCGAGGAACACCACCTTGGTGCGCGCGGTGACGCGCGCCAGGATCGCGTCGACATCGGCGGTGTAGTTCGTCTCGGGCGCGACGACCGGCTTGGCGCCCGAGCCAAGCGTCGCGATCGGATAGACCAGGAAACCGTGCGTGGTGTGGATCGCCTCGTCGCCGTCGGCCAGATAGGCGTCGGCGATCAGGTTGAGCAGGTCGTCCGAGCCCGCGCCGCAGACGATGCGGTTGGGATCAAGGCCGAAAGCGCGGCCGATGGCGTCGCGAAGTTCGGCGGACGAGCCCTCCGGATAGTCCTGGAGATGATCGCCAACCGCCTTATAGGCCGCGATGGCTTTCGGGCTCGGCCCCAGCGGCGTCTCGTTCGACGACAGCTTGAAGATCTTCGCGACGCCCGGCGCCGTGCTCTTGCCCGGCACATAGGCCTCGATATCGAGCACGCCGGGGCGCGGTTGCGGACGCTTCAGGGCGGACATCTTCTGAACTCCGAAATTGATCACCGGCCGGTGGGCACGGGCCGGTCGCCTTTGGCTGCGACCCTATAGCGGGTGGCATGGCTGCCGACGAGGGCCGAGGCGCGCACCGATGCGCCCGCCTGCACGAGCGTGTCGACGATCTGGTCGATGTGTCCGCCCTGCGGGACCGATACCAGCAAGGCAGCGCCGTCGAAAGCGCGGTCCGGAACCGCAACGACCTCGGCGAGTGGACCCAGCGCGTGAGCGGTTGCGGTGTTCCAGCCGGCGACCCGGATGCTCCAGACCTCGACGTCCGTCACCATGGCGTCGGCTGCGGCGCGCGAGATGACGAACACCGGCGCTGCGGCCGGATGATCGGCGCGGTCGACGAACGGCAGCCGCGCGATGATCTTCGGTGCGGCATCGAATTCAAGCGCATTCCACCAGGCGCCGCCGCCGGCCGTGGCAAAGGCCGGCACGAGGCCGAGGTCGCCTTTGGAGCCGGACACCGCCGCGACCACGCTCGACGCGCCCATATGCGGCACGAACGGCACCGTGAAACCAAAGTGAAAGCGGGCGGAGTCGCGCATGATCGCATCGCCCGCCGACAGGTCGGCGTGCACCGAAAACGGCGCCTGCACATACGTGAAGGTCGCGATGATCACCCGCCAGATGCTCTCGACCGTGTCGAGCGGCAGGATGCCGTGATGGCGGTCGACCAGACGGCGCATCATGTCGGCCTCGCGCGCGGGCCGGAACGCGGAGCCGGTTTCCTGGGTCGCCTTGACGGCGATCAGGCGATCGATGATTTCGCCACGCTCCATCAGCAGGCGATGAAGCTCCTCATCGATGCGGTCGATGTCCTTGCGCAGTTCGCCGAGCGAGGGTGTGTCGGACTGGGACGATTTCGTCATGTCTATGGCCTGGTATCCCGGACGCAATGCGGCGCGACGTGCGGCGTTGCGGACTTCGGGACCGCTGCAAAATCATGGCGTGGAAGGGCCCCGAACAGCGGTACATCGCTGCACGTTGGACGGCCTCCGGGGACGCGCCCGCACCAAGCGAAGCCATAGCCCGGCCGCCCGGGAAAGCAAAGAAATCGTTGACTCTCGCCCGAGGGGGCCTATCTAACCCCGTTGCGACCGCTCAGATTTTTGCCGGTCGAGATGATCGGCGGCGATTCCGCTTTGCCGGGGCGGGGTTTGTAGATGGTCGAGGCCGATACCGTCACGCTTGATCCTTCCGATCGCATGTTCGAGGCGGATCGGCCGCGCTCGCCGCTCGTGCGCTTCGGGGCCGACAAGCCGCTGCGTCTCGATGCCGGCGTCAATCTCGCACCGTTCCAGATTGCTTATCAGACCTACGGCACGCTGAATGCTGGCCGCAGTAATGCGGTGCTGGTCTGCCATGCGCTGACCGGAGACCAGCATGTTGCCAACTTGCATCCGATTACCGGCAAGTCCGGATGGTGGGAAACGATGGTCGGGCCCGGCCGGCCGATCGATACCGAACGCTATTTCGTGATCTGTCCCAACGTGGTCGGCGCCTGCATGGGCACCACCGGGCCGGCCTCCACCAACCCAACGACCGGCCAGCCATGGGGGCTGGAATTTCCGGTTATCACCATCCGCGACATGGTGCGGGCGCAGGCGATGCTGCTCGATCACCTCGGCATCGAAACGCTGTTCGCGGTCGCGGGCGGATCGATGGGCGGCATGCAGGTGCTGCAATGGACGGCGAGCTACCCGGAGCGGGTGTTCGCGGCATTGCCGATCGCGTGCTCGACGCGGCATTCGGCACAGAACATTGCGTTCCACGAGGTCGGTCGCCAGGCCGTGATGGCCGATCCCGAATGGCGCGGCGGGCGCTATTTCGCCGAGGGCACCAATCCGCGCCGCGGCCTCGCGGTTGCCCGCATGGGCGCACACATCACGTACCTTTCCGATGCGGCGTTGCACCGCAAGTTCGGCCGCAAGTTCCAGGACCGGGACAACCCGACATTCTCGTTCGACGCCGACTTCCAGGTGGAGAGCTATCTGCGCCATCAGGGCATCAGCTTCGTCGAGCGGTTCGATGCCAACTCGTATCTCTACCTGACGCGGGCGATGGATTACTTCGACCTCGCCGAGGACTGCGGCGGCGTGCTGGCGAATGCCTGGAAGCGCACGCCGACCCGCTTTTGCGTGATCTCGTTCACGTCGGACTGGCTGTTCCCGACCTCGGAATCGCGTGCCATCGTGCATGCGCTCAATGCCGGCGGCGCGCGCGTGTCGTTCGCCGAGATCGTCACCGACAAGGGTCACGATGCCTTCCTGCTCGAGGAGCCTGAATTGTTCGCGATCGTGCGTGGCTTCCTCGAGGGCGCCGCCAAGGCTCGCGGCCTGCCACCGGCAAAGGCATAGCCATGCTCAAGCGGCTCAAGCGCGATCTCACGATGGCGGAGGCGGTGCGCATGCCGGGCGGCGCGCGCGTCGACTTGATCGCGGTCGCCGGGATGGTAGCGCCCGGCGCCAAGGTGCTCGACGTCGGCTGCGGTGACGGCGAACTGCTGCGCCTCCTGGAGACCCGCGGCGTCGACGGCCGCGGCATTGAGCTGTCGCGCGAGGGCGTCAATGAATGCGTCGCCAAGGGGCTGGCGGTGATCCAGGGCGACGCCGACACCGACCTGTCGGACTATCCCGACGATGCCTTCGACTACGTGATCCTGTCGCAGACGCTGCAGGCCACGCGGCATCCGCGCGTCGTGCTGGAACACATGCTGCGGATCGGGCGCCACGCCGTCGTGTCGTTTCCGAATTTCGGCCATTGGAAGATCCGGCTGCAGCTGCTGTTCGGCGGGCACATGCCGCAGACCGACAACCTGCCGTATGCGTGGTGGGATTCGCCCAATATCCACTTCTGCACCATCAAGGATTTCCGCCAGCTTTGCGAAGTCGCCGGCGTGAAGATGGAGAAAGCGGTGGCGCTCGACGCCTGGGGCCGGGCGCTGCGGTTCAACGCGCCGTGGTGGTTCTGGAATCTGCTCGGCGAACAGGCGGTGTTCCTGCTCAGCCGCCGCAACGGATCCGGTTGAAAGAATTTTCAATCGCGCCGGTTGCCGATGGCCTGCCGCAAATTGAGAAGTGATATGATGAGAATCGGCAACTCTTTGCCGACAGGAGGAGGATTCCCCATGATGAAGTATGCTCTGGCGCTGGCGATATGTCTCAGCGCGGCACCGGCCTTCGCGAGCTGCAAGTCCGAAGCGGCCGACAAGAAGCTTGCGGGAGCGGCGCTCAACAGCTTCATGACCAAGTGCGAGAAGGATGCCGCCGCGGCGTGCGAGGCGGATTCGACAAAGCAGAAGCTCAGCGGCGCCGCCAAGGCCAGCCACGTAACGAAATGCGTCGCCGAGAAGGTCGGCTCCGGCGCGACCCCGGTTATGATGACGGCGAGTTGCAAGTCCGAAGCGACGGAGAAGAAGCTCGCGGGCGCTGCGCTCACCAGCTTCATGACCAAATGTGAGAAGGACGCCCTGGCCGCATGTGAGGCGGACTCGACGAAACAAAAACTCCAGGGTGCCGCCAAGGCCAGCCACACGAAAAGGTGTGTCGCCGACAAGGTTGGTACCTAGGTAGTTGCTCGCGCCCTCCGGGTTTTGCTGGCGGGACTGCACTCAATTCATCGCAACGCCGCGCGACCGTGTGCGCGGCGTTGCGCGTTTTCCGCTGTCAGAGCCGCCGTTGCCGCACTCTTTTAACGAGTTCCGTGCTAGCCATTTCGGTCGGCCTGCCTTCGGGGAGAACAAAAGCAGGACTCCAATTAGGGGCGGCGGCAGTCTATTTTGACTTGAGTAACGGTATTTCAGCGGAGTAGCGCCATGGCGCCGCGTGCGTACTGGAAGGGGCACCTGAAGCTGTCCCTGGTGTCCTGCCCGATCGCGGTCAATCCGGCAACGACCTCGTCCGAACGCATCTCCTTCCGACAGATCAACAAGCAGACCGGCAACCGGCTGCGGCAGCAGCTCGTCGACGAAGTTACGCGCGAGCCGGTCGACGCCGCCGACAAGGGCCGCGGCTACGAGGTCGACAAGGGCGTCTATATCCAGATCGAGGACGACGAGGTCGAGGCGCTCGAGATCGAGAGCAAGCACACAATCGAGATCGACAGCTTCGTGCCGTCCGAGCAGATCGACAAGCGCTACTACGACAGCCCGTACTACATCGTACCCAATGACGACGTCGGACAGGAGGCGTTCGCTGTCATCCGCGATGCCATGAAAGGCAAGGGCATGGTGGCGCTCGGCCGCATCGTGCTGCACAAGCGCGAGCACGTCATCGCGCTGGAGCCGTTCGGCAAGGGTCTGCTCGGTAACACGCTGCATTACGCCTATGAGGTCCGCAAGGCCGAGGACTATTTCTCCGGCATCTCGGACATCAAGGTGCCGGCTGAGATGCTCAAGCTCGCCGAGCACATTCTCGATACCAAGAAGGGTGACTTCGACCCGGCGCAATTCGAGGATCACTTCGAGAACGCGCTGGTCGAACTGCTGCGGAAGAAGCAGGCCGGCTTCAAGCTGCCCAAGAGCAAGGAAGTCGCGGAACCGGCGCGCAATGTGATCAGCCTGATGGATGCGTTGCGCCGCAGCGTCCAGAACGAGCGAACCCCGCAGCGCGAGAAGTCATCCTCGGCATCGGCCGAGAAGCCCGAGGTTGCGGCCGGAAAGCCGAAGAAGGGCCGCAAGCGGGTCGCCGGCCAGACCGAGCTGCTGCTGCCGATCCAAGGCAAGGGCCAGGCGCGCGAGGCTGCCGCCGCCAAGCCGCGCCCGGCTGCCAAGAAGGTCGCCGGACGGCGCAAAGCCGGTTGAACCCAAGGCCAATCTCGTTCGTCGGCGTTCGGTCCTTTCGCCGTCTTTCGAGCAGCTGCCTGATGACGCGCCGGAGCGCAACGAGCGGATTGTGGCGAGCGTCGAGGTCAATGACATCACCATCGACTACCGCAGCGTCGGAAACGGGCTGCCGGTCGTCCTGCTCCACGGGCTCGCCTGCGGCAAACGTATGTGGTTTCACCAGGTCCGGGCGCTGAGTCCGCATTATCGCGTCATCGTCTACGACCAGCGCGGGCACGGGCTCACCGATGCGCCCGACGACCGCGTCCGCTATTCGCCGGGACATCTCGTCCGCGATCTTGCCGACTTTCTCGATGCGCTCAGGCTCGACCGCGTCGCGCTGGTCGGCTTCTCGATGGGCGGCGGGCCCGCTCTGGCGATGGCCGCGCGGATGCCGCAGCGCATCTCGCACCTGGTGCTCGCGGATGTGGGCGCGGGCGCCGACGACGTCTGGAAGATTCAATGGCTTGCCAACCGCTGGATCGATTTCGCGGAGCGCGAGGGCGCCGACGCGATGATCGCCGACATGCTTCGCAGCGAGCAGTTCAAGTTTTACGCCGGTCGCGGGACGCGTTTCCGGCGTCATATGGCCGGACTGATCCGCGCGACGCCGCCCGCTGGCCTGCGGCACACGCTGTCGGAGGTGCTGGGCAAGCGGAAATCTCTGTTCCGCATGACCGAGACGCTGAAGTCGGTCAAGGTACCGACGCTTGTGCTGCTGGGCCAGCAGGATTATCTCTGCCGCAACTCGTCGCGCCTGATGGTCGAGACGATCCCGGGCGCGGCTCTCTGCAGGATTGCGGGTGCCGGACACATGACCCCGCTGGAACAGCCGCGCCAGTTCAGTACCCATCTACTCGACTTCCTGCGCGCTTGAGTGTGCAACCCGGGCCCTCGCGCATGCTTCGTCTGACCGAACTGCGGTTGCCGCTCGATCACGCCGAGGACGAGATCGAAGCCGCGCTGCTCAAGCGCCTCAGGCTCAAGCCGGCTGAACTCGTGCGCTGCTCCGTGTTCCGCCGCGCCGCTGATGCGCGCAAGCGCAAGGCGATCAGCCTGATCTACACGCTCGATTTCGAGGTCAAGAACGAAGCGGCGCTGCTGAAGCGCTTCGCCGGCGATCGCCACCTGTCGGCTGCGCCCGACCTGAGCTATCGCCTGGTCGCACATGCGCCGGCGGCGATGCGCACGCGTCCTGTGGTGATCGGCGCTGGCCCGTGCGGCCTCATGGCGGCTCTCGTGCTGGCGCAGATGGGATTCCGGCCGATCATCCTGGAGCGCGGCAAGGTCATCCGCGAGCGCACCAAGGACACCTGGGGCTTCTGGCGGCGCTCGGTGCTCAATCCTGAATCCAACGTGCAGTTCGGCGAAGGCGGCGCCGGCACGTTCTCGGACGGCAAGCTCTACAGTCAGATCAAGGACCCGCACCATCACGGCCGCAAGGTTTTGACCGAGTTCGTCAAGGCCGGCGCACCGCCCGAAATCCTCTACGTCGCCAAGCCACACATTGGCACCTTCCGGCTGGTGACGATCGTCGAGCGCCTGCGCGAAACCATCGAGTCGCTCGGCGGCGAATATCGTTTCGACAGCAAGGTCACGGACCTCGAACTACAACGCCTGCCCGACGGCGGCCGGCAGGTGCGCGGCGTGATGCTGGCCGACGGCACACAGATCGAGACCGATCACGTGGTGCTGGCGCTCGGCCACAGCGCGCGCGACACGTTCGAGATGCTGCACCGACACGGCGTCGCAATGGAGCCAAAGCCGTTTTCCATCGGCGTGCGCATCGAACATCTGCAGTCGCTGGTCGATCGTTGCCGCTTTGCCGACGGCGCCGGACATCCCCGGCTGGGAGCCGCCGACTACAGGCTGGTGCACCACGGCGGCAACGGCCGCTCTGTCTACAGCTTCTGCATGTGCCCTGGCGGCACCGTGGTGGCGGCGGCGTCCGAGCCCGGCCGCGTGGTGACGAACGGCATGAGCCAGTATTCTCGTAATGAGCGCAACGCCAATGCGGGCATCGTCGTCGGCATCACGCCGGCCGACTATCCGGGGCATGCGCTTGCCGGCATCGCGTTCCAGCGGCACTGGGAAGATCGCGCCTTTGCGGCTGGCGGCGGCACCTACGCGGCGCCGGTGCAGCGGGTCGGCGATTTCCTCAACCGACAGGCTTCGACCTCGCTGGGTGAGGTCGTGCCGTCGTACCGACCTGCCGTCACCCCCACCGATCTTGCGTCATGCCTGCCGGATTATGCGGTTGCGGCGATCCGCGAGGCGTTGCCGGCGTTCGACCGTCAGATTGCAGGCTTCACGCTCGCCGATGCGGTGATGACCGGCGTGGAGACCCGCACGTCGTCGCCGGTGCGCATCGGCCGGGACGCGTCGCTGCAAAGTCTCAACACTCTCGGCCTCTATCCGGCCGGCGAAGGTGCCGGCTATGCGGGCGGCATCCTGTCGGCCGGCGTCGACGGCATCCGCGTCGCCGAGGCTGTGGCGCTGAGCTTGACAGGTGCGGCGGTCGAGACCGCCGACGCATAGCAAAGTCTCACCACTGTCATTCCGGGGCGCGCTGAAGGCGCGAACCCGGAATCCATTTTCGCATCCTTGAAAATTGGATTTCGGGCCCGGCCCTTCGGCTGTCTCGGAATGACGTGGAGATCGGGTCAGTTACCGCGCGGACGGATCGGGAAATCGTATTGGGCTGACGAGCGCCCGTAGCTGAAGTGCCACCATTCGCGGTGGTAGTTGCGGAAGCCGCGCTTCGCCATGGAGTTGAGCAGCAGCGTGCGCCAGCGCCGCTGCTCCGGCGTGATCGCCGGGCTCCGGGTGTGGCTCATGACATCGAAGCAGTCGTAGCCGGTGCCCATGTCGAGGCTGTCGTCGGGGGCGCGTTGTGCCGCCGGGCCGATGCAGGACCCGTAGCGGGCATTGCGGTCGAACGCCGCGACCGGCGGATGGCCGATCTCCACCACCGTCAGGTCGACCGTGGTGCCGGCCGAATGCTCAGACCGGTTCGAGATGTAACCGAGCGCGAACAGGTTCTGCTTCTGCAGCTTCGGGTAATACCGCTTGGTGCTGCCGGTATCGCGGCCGTCGAACGCCCATTGCGCCATCGCGCGCACCGCGCGCGTCGGGCGGTAGCAGTCGTAGACCTTGAGCGAGAGATTTTCGGCGGCGAGGTCGGCCTGCACCTGTTTGAGCGCCTCGGCGACGTCACGCCGCAGGACGCATTCAGGTGCGTCGTAGCCGGGCAGGGGGCGTCCGACAAAGTTGTCGTAGCCCGCATAGCGCATGTCCTGTTCGATCGACGGGGCCACGTCGCGCAGATAGACGAATCCCGCCGGCAACGCGGTCTGCCGTGTCGATGGCGCTCGAACCGACTGCGATTCCGCTTGACCTGCGCCGAAGACCACCAACGCTACGGCGCACCAGAACATACTGCGGGCGCCGCGCCGCACTCCACCCGATGTGGCACGTCTCATCGGCGGCTCGCAGGCGCCCTCATGCCGGCTCGCAGGACTTTCCGTGATGCCGGCGGCTGCGGCGCGCTCGCGACTTGCGTCGAGCGGGCCTCGCAAAAGCTCACGACGGCGTCGACCGCGGCGGCGCTGATCGCTCCGCGCCGCTCCGGTGTTGCCATTGCCAGTTCCTCGTCGCGGTTGATGATCGAGCCGGCTTCGAGCAGCACGGCCGGAATGTGGGTGCTCTTGAGGACGATCAACTGGTCGTAGCGGTAGACGCCGGTGTCGGCGTCCACCAAAATCCGCCGGCGGCTGCCCATGAACTTCTCGACATAATGCGGCGTGTACTTCAGCCCGCGTTCCTTAAGCTGTTCGCCGAGCATCCTGGCAAACTGCACGCTGCCGCGGTAGTCGCCGTTATCCTGCGAGACGAAGATCGAATGGCCCTTGAAACGGTCGCTGTAGGCGAGCTGTTGGCCGCCAAAATCCCAATTCTTCAGGAAGCGGTCCGGTACTGAGTCGTGATGAATCGAAAGAAACAGGTCGCCGTGCCCCGTGTGCGCCCGCCGGACGCGCTCGAACAGCGCGCGCCGCTTGTTGTCGGTGGTGATCAACAGGACGGTCTTCGCGAACCCTGCCTCGCGCAGCTTCTGGTCGATGAGCCTCGAAAGCTCCAGGTTGAATTCATACTCGTAGGCGCCGCGCGCGCTCCTGGCGCCCGGGTTGCCGGCCGTGTGTCCGACATCGACGATGACGCGGAAGGTGCCTCGGTTACAGGCCGACCTGACCGGCGCGTCGGCCTTGGCCGTGGCGGCCGTCTTGCCGGCTGTCGGCGGCTTCGCGGTGCCGGTCGATTGGCCGAAGGCCGGCACAGCCTGTGCGATGACCAACGCGAGTGCCAGCAGCGAATGCGTCCGGGCACGCGGACGTGTCATGAATTGTGCCAATGGCATCAGGTCCCCACCACCGAAGCCCCGGGCCCCTCCGGCCCCCGAGTCGGGATCGGAGACTGGGCTACGCCCGTGGCCCTTTGGTGGCAAGCCTATGCCACCTGTGCGCCCCAGTGGAAGATGGTGAACTGAATGCTACGCGAGATTATTGAGTGAATTCAACGTCATGGCGGCCTGGACGATCCGCCTCGCGGCCTGGCCGGCGCTTTCATGCTTCAGTCCATAGCCGTCCGCCCGGCGCCTACACGACGTCCTGCCGGTGGAGTTCTGCGATCGTCGCAGCGTCCAGCCCCAATTCCTGCGAGAGGATTTCGTCGGTGTGCTCGCCGAGCATCGGCGGCGGCCGCCGTACCGAGCAGGTGGTGTCGGAGAACTTGAACGGAATGCCGAGGAGCCGCAGCGTGCCGATGGCCGGGTGCTCGACGGTCTCCACCATGCGGCGAGCCGCGGTATGCGGATCGTCGAGCGCCTGCGCAACCGTGTTGATCCTGCCGCACGGCACGCCCACCGCCATCAGCTTGGCGAGCCAGGCATCGGCAATATCGTGGGACAGAGCCTCGTTGATCTTGCCGTCGATGTCGTCGCGGTTCTCGACCCGCGCGCGATTGCTGTTGTAGCGCTCGTCCTGCGCCCATTCGGGATGACCGAGCACTTCGGCGGCCCGCGAGAACTGCCGCTCGTTGCCGATACCGATCGCGATCATGGCGTCGGCGGTGCGATAGGTGGTGTAGGGCACGATGCTCGGATGACCGTTACCGAAACGGCCGCCGTCGCGGCCGGCCACCAGATAGTTCTGCGCCACGTTGATCAGCATCGACAGTGACGTCTCGTAGAGCGACAGTTCGACCTTCTGGCCCTTGCCGGTGCGATGGCGCGCATTGATCGCCGCCAGGATGGCGTTCGAGGCCAGCATTCCGGTGCAGACGTCGACGATCGCGACACCGTACTTGGTCGGCACGCCGCCGGGCTCGCCGCAGATGCTCATCAGGCCCGACTCGGCCTGAAGGATAAAGTCGTAGCCGGGCAGCGCGGCGCGCGGTCCGCTGGTGCCGTAGCCGGTGATCGAGCAGCGGATGAGCCGCGGCGCGTGCGCCTCGAACCAGGCCTCGGTGAAACCCCACTTCTCCAGCGTGCCGATGCGGAAATTGTCGATCAGCACGTCGGCCTTCTCGACCAGGCCGGCGAGGACCTTCTGGCCCTCTGGCACCGCCATGTTGAGCGTCAGCGAGCGCTTGTTGCGGTTGATGCCGAGGAAATAGGCCGCATCGTCGCCGGCAAAGGGCGGCCCCCAACGCCGCGTATCGTCGCCGGTAGGCGGCTCGATCTTGATGACGTCGGCGCCCATGTCGCCGAGCATCATGGCGCAGAGCGGGCCCGCCAGGATGCGGGTCAGGTCGACGACGCGTATCCCGTCGAGGGCGCCAGTGTTCGAATTGCTCATTGTCCGCGCTTTTGCCTTGCTGTGTTCTTTGCCATTGTTGTTACCCCGAGCCGCGCGCGGCGGCATCATAGGCGGGGCGCGCCATTGCGAGCAAGTTGTGCGGGGCGAGTGCCTGGGAACGATTGAGGTTGCAAATGCATGACTTGATCCCGCGCGCCGAGCAGGTGGGCCGGCTGCTGAAGGCACGGGGTGAAACCATCGTGGTCGCCGAATCCTCGACCGGCGGGCTGATCTCGGCGGCGCTGTTGGCGCTGCCCGGGGCGTCGGCCTACTTCCTCGGCGGCGCCGTCGTCTATACCCAGGTCGCGCGGCGGGCGCTTGTCGACCTGCCGGACATCAGCAAGCTCGGCATGCGGGCGTCGACGGAGCCCTACGCGCTGCTGCTGGCGCAGACGGCGCGCGAACGCTTCGGCGCAACCTGGGCGGTGGCCGAAAGCGGCGCCACCGGCCCGACCGGCAACCGCTATGGCGACGCCGCCGGCCACACCTGCATCGCGGTCGTGGGACCCGGCGAGCGCGCGATCACGCTGGAGACCGGCAGCGCCGACCGCGTCGCCAACATGCGCGCCTTCGCCGCCGCCGCGCTCGACCTGCTGGCGGAGATGCTGGCGGCTCAAGGCGGGAAGCCCGGCTGAGCGTGGCGCCGCACCAGAACGCTGATTGGCACGGAAGCCTCCGGGCGCCGAGTGCCCGAAGGGTTCATTTTGTGGCGGTCACAACTGCGCCGCGAGACGGCATCGTTGGCCGGCTCAGTGCCGAAAATGCGGCCCGCGCATGAAGGCGCCGCGCATGGCGCCGGGACCAAATGCCAGACCCGGCAGGCTCTGCTGCGCCTTGGTCTTCTGCGCATCGTCGAGGGTGGTGAGCAACTCGTCGGCCGCGGCCTTCACCGCATCATGCTGCTTCTGCGCCTGCTCGCGCATCTTGGTCGCGAACGCGAACCGCTCCTGCGGACCGAGTTTGCCGATGGCCTCGGGATTGACGCTTTCACGCGCGGTCTTCATCGCGGTCGCTGCGTCCTGCAGCGTCTTGGCGTACTTGGTCCAGGCGGGCTCCTGAGCCGTCATGATTCCCAGTTCTTTCTTGAGCGTCTCGAGTTGCGCCGGGTCGGCGAACGTCAGGCCAGGCCCACCGCGCATCATTCCAGGACCCATTCCGGGCCCATGCCGCATCATGCCGGACCCCATGCTAGGTCCCATGTGCTGCATCATCATGCCGGGCCCCATGCCGCCACCGCCCTGCATGAACGGGGGGCCGAAGCCGCCGGGGCCATGAACGAACGGCTGCGCCAGCGCCCATCCACCGGCCAGCACGACGGCCGATGCAATGGCACCGATAACCAAGGTCTTCTTCTTCATGACAGTCTCCAATACCTGCGCAACAGGGAGGCCCGTTGCTATGGGGCATTGAAGAAGCCGGACGTCGCCCAAGTTTTTCAGCGATCCAATTTTTTGTGACAAAGTATGTCAGATGCGGCAGCCGACACAACTGGAGACACATTTTAGGGATCCAGCCGGTCGCGCAGGTCTATATTGGAGTGATGCAAGGGCCGCTGCACATCCTGGTCGTCGATGATCATCGAGAGATTCGCGATCTCGTCTCGCGCGCCCTGACGAAGGAGGGCTTCCGCGTCAGCGTCGCGGCCGACGGCCGCGCCATGCACAAGCTCATGGCCGACAGTCGGATCGATCTCATTCTGCTCGATCTCATGCTGCCGGGCGAAGACGGACTCTCGCTGTGCCGCGCGCTTCGCGCGGAATCGAATATCCCTATCATCATGCTGACCGCCAAGGGCGACGAGGTGGATCGGGTGATCGGCCTCGAAATGGGGGCCGACGACTATCTGTCGAAACCATTCGGCAGCCGCGAGCTCGTCGCGCGCATCAAGGCCGTCCTTCGCCGCAGCAGTGACAAGGACACGACGGTCAAAACCGGTCAGCGCCCTAAGCGTTACCGCTTCGACCGCTGGATGCTCGACGCTGGTACGCGCGACCTCCTTCGTGACGACGGGGTCACGGTACCTCTCAGCACTGGCGAATACGATCTGCTCTTTGCCCTCGTGGAGCGGCCACAGCGCGTGCTGAGCCGCGATCAGCTTCTCGATCTGGCGCGCGGCCGCACTGCCAATACGTTCGATCGCAGCATTGATACGCAGATCAGCCGCCTCCGAAAAAAGCTTGAACTCGACCCGAGCGATCCTAAAGTCATCAAGACGGTATGGGGCGGCGGCTACATGTTCACACCCGTCGTGAACCACGAATGAGCCGATTTCTTCCGAAGAGCTTGTTCGGTCAGACCCTGCTCATCCTGCTCGCAGGCTTGATCGTTTCGCACGCGGTCGGCTCTTGGATCTATTCCGCCGACCGCGAGCAAGCCGTGCGCGCGGTAGGTGGTTTCGCTGTCGCTCAACGCATAGCCAATCTGACGCGTCTCGTCGGAGAAGCTCCGCCGGACTGGCGCGGGCGAATTGTCGCGGCATTGAGCGACCAGACGTTTCGCGTTCAGCTGTCGTCCAAACCTCCGACACTCGAACCCGCTGAAGACGACACGGCGATTGCGCGGGCGATCAAGGAGTTCCTCGTTGCCCAGCTTTCACTCGGACCGGAGCGGCAGCCGCGCGTATCGGCCTTGCCGCCGGACGGCCCAATGTTCCGCGGCTGGCATCCCATGATGGGGGGTGGCCCGATGATGCATGGCTTCGGCCCTTTCGGCGGCTTTCACCGGCTTCAAGTCGCAATCCCCCTGCCGGACGGCCAATGGCTTTCCTTTGCGACCGCCGTGCCCGGGCAAGGGCCCTCGTTCTCGCGCCAGTTCCTCCTATCGATGGGCCTGATGGCTCTGGTCATTCTCGTCGTATCCGTGTGGGTCGTGCGCCGTGTGACCGCGCCGCTTGCCACGCTTTCGGCCGCTGCCGAACGGCTTGGCAACGACTTGAATGCTCCGCAGATAGCCGAGACCGGCACGATCGAGATGCGGCGCGCCTCGCACGCTTTCAATGCCATGCAGGCGCGGCTGCGCGGTCTGATCGAAAACCGGACACGCCTGCTCGCCGCAATATCGCATGACCTGCGAACGCCGTTGACGCTCTTGCGCTTGCGCGCGGAAAACGTCGACGACGCGGCCGAACGTGAGAAGATGCTGGCCACCATCGCCGAGATGGACGAGATGGTCGGCGCGGCGCTCGCATTCGCCCGCGACGAAGCCGCGGCAGAAGAACGAAGGCCGACCGATGTTGCGGCGCTCGTCCAAAGCATTGTCGACGACATGACCGACGCCGGCTTGTCCGCGAGGATGGAGCCCGCTTCGGGCATTGTGCTGGACTGCCGGCCGGCGGCATTGAAGCGCGCCATCCGCAACCTGATCGACAACGCGGTCAAGTATGGAAAGAACGCGCGTATTGCAATCAAACCGCAGCCCGGCTCAATCGAAGTCACCATTGATGACGAAGGTCCGGGCATTGCCAACGAGGAGCTGTCACGGGTATTCGAGCCGTTCTATCGCGTCGAACAGTCGCGAAATCCGGAGACCGGTGGCGTCGGCCTGGGGTTGGCGATCGCACTTTCGATCGTACAGGCGCATGGAGGCGAGATCATCCTCCGCAATCGGCCGTCCGGAGGTTTGCGTGCGTCCGTAGTCGTGCCTCGGTCGCTACGCGGTGAAACGGCTTGAGGAACAGGTTGCGCCACCTGCAGGCCGCTCACTCCTCCAGCAGCGCCGCCATGATGCGCTCGCGGGTCAGCGGCAGGTGGCGGATGCGCTTGCCGAGCGCGCGCGCCACCGCGTTGCCGATCGCGGCGCCGGTCGGTCCGACCGAGGCTTCGCCCAGGCCCAAGGTCGGTTCGTTCGGCTGGTCGAGCAGGTCGATCTCGATCTCCGGTACCTCGGAGAAGCGCAGGATCGGATAGTTTTCCCATGTCGCGGCCGCGACCTTGCCGTCCGCGAACGGAACCCGCTCCTTCATCACGAAACTCGCGCCCATGATGATGCCGCCCTCGACCTGGTTGCGCGCGCCGTCGGGCGAGATCACCAGGCCGGCATCGGCCGCGCACCACACCCGCTTCAGCCGCACCTCCTGGTCGACCTCGACCTCGGCCACCACGGCGGCGAACGCGGCGAGGTTCTTGTAGCGCGCGAAGCCGAAGCCGCGGGCGCGGCCTTCCGGCAACGCATGCGGCTCGAACCAACCACTCATCTGCGCGGCAGTCTCAACGACGCGCCGGGCGCGAAGATCGGAGAGGAGCGCCAGCCGGTAGGTCACCGGGTCCTCGCCCGCGACCTCCGCCAGTTCGTCGATGAACGACTCGATGGCAAACACGTTGGCCCAGGCGCCGAGCCCGCGCAGCGACGAGGTGCGCAGCGGCATTTCCGGCAAGAGATGATGGATCAGCCGGTGACGCGGCAGGTCGTAGATCGGATAAGCGTTGCGGGTGGCGCCGCCGCCGCGCTCGTCCGGCACGTCGTTGAGTTCGTTGAGCCGCGGCGGATCGGGCAGGGCCTCGAGGCCGGTGAAGTTGGCGTTGCCGTTCATGCCCGGACGTTGGGCGTGCGGTGCGCTCCAGATTTCGATCGTCCAATCCACCGGGCGATGCTGCGCATCGAGCACCGCGCGCACCCCGATCGCCATGGCGGTGCTGATCGGCGCGCCGATGAACTCGTCCTCGCGCGACCACTGTACGCGAATAGTCTTGCCGGGCATGCGCGTCGCGATAAACGCGGCGTCGAAGGCGGCATCGTCGGCGGTGTTGTGGCCATAGGCGCCGGCGCCCTGGCGGTGGAACACCGTAACCTTTGCTGTTGGAAGACCGAGTGCGCGGGCGAGCCAGTCGCGCAGCACCGCGGGCCCTTGGGTGTGCGACCAAACCTTGAGCGCGCCGTCCTTGAATTCTGCAAGCCCGCAGGCCGGGCCGATTGAGCCGTAGGTGAGAAATGGCCGGCTGTAGAGCGCTTCAACGACACGGCCGTGCTGGGTTTCCGTCGCGCGGCCCGTATCCACGGTGCGGTCGCGGGACGGCTGTCCCTTGAGCCAGTCCGGCTCGCCGATGTCATCGGGTGCCGGCGTGCCGCCGTCCCAGCGCGCCAGCGGGCGGGCCATATCTGCCGCGCGCATCGCGGCGATCTCGCTTGCTGCGGTAAAGGCGACGAAATCGCCCTCCCGCAGAATGTCGATCGGAGCCTTGGCGGCGCGGCGCACCGCATCGATGTCGAGCGCGACCAGTCGCGCACCACGCCATGGCCGGCGCAGGACCCGCGCATGCACCGCGTTGTCCGGCACGATGTCGTGGATGAAGGCAGCGCCCGCCACCTTCGCCGGAAGGTCCACGCGCGGTATGTTGCGGCCGACGATCCGGTAGCTCGACGGCCGCTTCACCGGCGCGGTGCCGCTGGCCCGCCGGTCGAGCGCGACCTCGCCGGCGAGCGACCAGTAGCCGAGGCCGGTGTCACGCCCGCCGCGGAGAATTTTGCCGTTCTCGACCGAAAGCTCACTCGCCTTGCAGTCGAGCTTCTCGGCGGCGCGGTCGAGGAACAGTGCGCGCACCTCGGCGCAGACCAAGCGGATCGAAGCGCCGCCGACCGCGATCGAATAACTACCCGACGTGAAGCCTTCGCCCGGACTGACATCGGTCTCGCCCGACACCAGCCGCACCTGCTCGAAACCCACGTCGAGTTCCTCGGCGGCGATCTGGCTGAGCGCGGTCAGGATGCCCTGGCCGATCTCGACCTTGCCGCTGCCGACGCGCACGCGGTCCTGTTCCTCGAACGCGATCCATTGCGACAGGATCGGATTGTCGATCAGGCTCTGCGGCAAAGTGTTCGCGATCATGACGCTACTCCGGCGGCACGCGCGACGGCGCGGATCACGCGGTTGTGCATGCCGCAGCGGCAGAGATGCGGATCGAGTGCGGCGACGATGTCGGCGCGGCTCGGCCTGGAGTTGTTCGCCAGCAGCGCCGCCGCCGAAACCAGGATGCCGGAGAGGCAATAGCCGCACTGTCCGGCCTGCTCGTCGAGGAATGCCTGTTGCACCGGATGCAATTCGCCGTCCTGCTGGAGCCCCTCGACGGTGGTGATCCGGCGGCCAGCCACGGTCGCGACTTCGCGCGCGCAGGAATATTCCGGCTTACCGTCGATCAGCACCATGCAGGCGCCGCACTGTTCGGTGCCGCAGCCGAACCGGCTGCCGCGCAGGTCGAGTTCGTCGCGGAGCACGAACAGCAGCGGCTTGGCGCCGTCGGTGTCGACGTGAACGGGGTTGCCGTTGAGGATGAAGGTGAAACGTTCGTCCATGGTTGATGCTGCCGATGATTCCATTGCTAGGGGCACAATCCCGCTGCACTCACGAGCGTTGGTCGCCGGTGCCCGCGCATCGCCCAGATGGTTTCTCCGGCTCGATGGCGCCGCGCTCGCTTGCCGCCATATTGGTTCTCTCCTTGCCGGTCCAATTTTCTTCTGCGTTGCATGAGACTTCGCCTGCGGTTGCGACGCAAGGGGCCCTGGGTGTGGAATCGCTGCTTTGCCGCTATGATGGGACGATCGAGAATCGGTCATGCAACGCTAAGATCTGCCGAAACTATTCACCTTCATCATCGGAGAAGACACATGACGCGAACCACCCGCACCGGGGCAGCGATCTCGGGTGCCCTGACGCTCCTGGCATGGATGGCGGGTACGGCCGGCGCCGCCGATCAAATCCCCAACATCAAGGGCAAATGGGTCGGAAAGACTCACTCGATCGTTGCCGGCGTGGCGCCACATTGGCCGTCGAATCGCGGGACGTTCGAAAAGCCGGGCATGTTCGAGAAGGATTTGGTGATCGAAGTGACCAACCAGGAGGGCCGACGATTCTGGGGCGTGCAGACCTTTATCGGCAACAGCGAAAATACGCGCGAACCGATGATCGGGGAACTGACCGGTAAAGACCACAAGACCGTCGTGCTGGTCGACCGTGATGGGTATCTGGACGGCCAGCTTGTCGACGACAACACCCTGTCGTTTTGCTATCGGCAAGCTGGCGGAAGTGCCGGAGGGAGCGTCGTGAGCTGCAGCGAACTCAAGCGGACGCCGTGACCTCGCCGCCGGATCTCCAGCTTCGGCGGTCCGTGGCGGCAAGGGCTGTCGGCCGAAGAGGCGGCTGCTAGTCTTGGGGCGCATTCGATCCGTGAGTGTGTTCGCTCGATGAGCCGTAATCCCCCCGTCGGTACCGATCTCGTCCTCATCGGCGGCGGGCATTCGCATGTGCATGTGCTCAAGGCATTCGCGATGCGGCCCGAACCCGGCGTCCGGCTCACCCTGGTCACCCGCGACCTCGAGACACCGTATTCTGGAATGCTGCCCGGCGTGATCGCCGGCCTGTACACCCGCGATGAGGCGCATATCGACCTGCTGCGGCTGGCGGCTGCTACCGGTGTGCGGCTCATCCATGCCGAAGCGGTCGGGCTCGACCGCGCCGCGAAGCAGGTATCGCTCGTGGGCCGCCCGCCACTGGCCTATGACATCGCGGCGGTCGATGTCGGCATCACGCCGGCGCTGGCGCCGATCGAGGGGGCGGCCAAGCACGCCATCGCCGTCAAGCCGATCGGCGACTTCCTGCGCAAGTTCGACGATCTGCTGCAGCGATGCCGCGATCCCGACGGCCCGCGGCGAATCGCAATAATCGGCGGTGGCGCGGGCGGCGTGGAACTTCTGCTGTCCGTGCGATCGCGCTTGCGTGCCGACGCGGCTGCGGGCGGAACCGACCCCGAACGGTTCTCGTTCGTGCTGGTGACGGACGGCGAGATCCTCGCCACGCACAATACGCGCGTCCGCCAAGCGTTCCGGCGCATCCTGTGTGAGCGCGGCATCGAACTCCATGAGCACCGGCGCGCACGGGCGATTGGGTCCAATCGGATCGAATTCGAAGATGCGCCGCCGCTCGTCGTCGGCGCGGTGCTTGCAACCACGGCTGCGGCCCCGCCGCCATGGTTTGCAGACACCGGGCTTGCGCTCGATCCCGGGGGCTTCCTGGCGGTCGGGCCGAGCCTGCAGGTGCTGAACGATCCCGACGTATTCGCCTCCGGCGATTGTGCCGGGCTGATCGAGACGCCGCGCGAGAAGGCCGGGGTCTTCGCGGTGCGCGCCGGTCCGCCGCTCGCCGAAAATCTCCGCCGCCGTGCTCGTGGCGAGTCGATGAAACCGTGGCGGCCGCAGCGGCGCTATCTCGCCCTGATCTCGACCGGCGAGCGGTATGCCGTTGCGTCGCGCGGCTGGTTCAAGACCGAGGGCGCCTGGGTGTGGACGCTGAAGGACTGGATCGACCGTCGCTGGATGCGGATGTACCAGGACACCGACGCGATGATGGCCCGGATGCGTGCAGCGGCGGACCGCAATGCCGGGCCCGCGACCGGCAGGGAGGAAATGCGCTGCGGCGGGTGCGGCTCGAAGATCGGGCCCGACCCCTTGGCGCGTGCGCTGTCGCGCCTTGCGCCGGCGCTTGCCGGCGACGTCGTGATCGGTCTCGATGCCCCCGACGATGCCGCCGTGACGGCGCCCCGTCCGGGACGTTATCTGGTGCAGACCGTCGACTTCTTCCGCGCGTTCGTCGACGATCCTTACCTGTTCGGTGAGGTCGTCGCCAATCACGCGCTGAGCGACATCTACGCCATGGGCGGTGAGCCGCGTCACGCGCTGGCGACCGCCGTCATTCCTCCGGCGCCGTCCGGCAAGGTAGCCGAGACGTTGTTCCAGCTTCTGGCCGGCGTGCGCGCCAGCCTCGACCGCGACGGTGTCGCGCTGGTTGGCGGTCATTCCAGCGAGGGTGCGGAACTCGCGTTCGGACTGTCGGTGACCGGCGATGTTGAGCCGATTGAGATCCTTCGCAAATCCGGGTTGCGCTCCGGCGATGCGCTCATTCTGACGCGGCCGGTCGGCACCGGCATTCTGTTTGCCGCCGCGATGCAGGCGCGGGCGCGTGCGGAGTGGATTGCGGCTGCGCTCGACGAGATGCGCCGCTCGAACCGGTTGGCCGCGAAGGTTCTGACCGATCATGGCGCCACCGCCATGACCGACGTGACCGGCTTCGGCCTTGCCGGTCACCTCGGCGAGCTCCTCAATGCAAGCTTGGCCGAAGCCATGCTCGATCTCGCCGCGGTACCGCTCTACGACGGAACGCTCGATTTGGCGCGCGGCGGGATTGCGTCGACGCTCTTGCCGGAGAACCTCGCGCTGGCGCGGATGTTGTTCCGCCCCGCCGATACCGTCACGCTGGCGGTGCTGTTCGATCCGCAAACCGCTGGCGGCCTGCTCGCCGGAGTTCCACAAGAGCGCGCGCAGGCGTGTGTCGTGGCGCTCCACTCAGCCGGCCATACGCGCGCCACCGTCGTCGGCCGGGTGGTCGCATCCGGACAGCCAAAGCGCGAGGCCGTCATCGACGTCGCGGGAGCATTGCGCGAAGCGGGAACAAACGCGAATTGACTGCGGAATTTCGCAGAAATTCTGCTTGGCGCGGTCCGTTCGACAATGGGATGATGCCCCATGGAAATGAGGGCCGCAGAAGCCCGCAGGGAGAGATCATGGAATTCGGCATTCTGTTCACGTCGCATCCCAACGTCGACGTCGAGCCCTATCCGCATCGCGACGTCCATGCGCGGGTGACGCGGGAAGTGCTGCGGGCGGACGAACTCGGCTTCGATTATGCGTGGGTGGCCGAGCATCATTTCAGCAACGAATACGGCATCATGCCGGACGTGTTCGTCTATGCCGGTTACCTTGCGGCGCTGACCAAGCAGATCAAGATCGGCACCGCGGTGGTGACGTTGCCGCTCGGCAATCCAATGCGGGTCGCCGAGAATGCCGCTTTCCTCGACATCCTGAGCAACGGGCGTTTCGTGCTCGGCCTCGGTTCGGGCTATCGCAAATACGAGTTCGACGGCTTCGGTCTCGACTTCGACAACCGCCGCGACGTGCAGGAGGAGGCGCTGCCGCTGTTGTTCGAGCTGTTGCAGAACAAGAAGGTCGATCACCAGGGCAAGCACTTCCGCTACAAGGTCGACGGGGCATACGAAATCTTCCCCCACGCGGTGCAGCAGCCGTATCCGCCAATCTTCCTCGCCGGTGCGACCGAGCGCTCGATTGCGGTCGCGGGCCGTATGGGTTGCGGCCTGATGCTGTCGAGTTGGACGCCGTTCGAGGAACTCGGCCGTCAGACCGCGTGGTACCGCAAGCATCTCGAAGAGACGCCGGCGGCGCTGCGCACCAATCCGGCGCGCGGCCATGCCGACGTCGTGCGCTGGACCTATCTTGCCGAAACCGACGCCAAGGCCAAGCGCGAAAGCGAGGCCGGCATGATGCGCCACCTCAAGCATTTCTCCAGCGGCCATACCTCGGGCTATCTCGGGACGGTGTCGGACGGTGGCGCGACCAGCCAGCGCGACTACGATGCGCTCAACCGCGACATCATCTTGCACGGCTCGCCTGCGACCGTGATCGAAAAGATCGAGCGGCTTCGCGAATTGACCGGCATCCGCTCGGTCATGCTGCACTATCCGCCGTGGTACGGCTACGACAAGGCGATGGCGTCGCTCGAAATGTTCGCCAGCGAAGTTATGCCGCACTTCCGCGCGAAGGCGCCCGCCCGCCTGCGGGCTTAACTACTTCCGCGTCGTTTTTTCGAGGAAGCGCACCAGCGCTTCGCGATCGGCGGTCGAGCCGATGGTCTGTTCGGGCATTTTCGTGCCGGGCGTGTATTGCGCCGGCCCGACCTCGAACAGCTTCGCCACCGTCTCGGGCGTCCAGACGATGTCGAGCCGTTTTAGCGCCTCGGAGAAATTGTAGCCCGGCAGGCTCGCGATCTTGCGGCCGAAGATGCCGGCGAGGGTCGGCCCCGCGCGCACGCCGTCGTTTTCGTTCAGTGTGTGGCACGCGACGCAGGCGCGAAAGACCTCGGCGCCCGGATCGCCCGCATAGGCGGCAAGAGGGTCCTTCGGCGCGCCCATAATCGTGTCGCCAATCGGCTCGCCGGTTACCGCATCCCAGCGGCGGATCATGCGGTCGGTACCGCCGGTGAGCAGCGTGCGGCTGTCGGGAAAGAACGCGGCCGACCACACCGGGAGACCCGGGCCGACCAAAGTACGCACGAGCTTGCGCGTTGGGCGCTCGACAATGGCGACGGAGCCGCGAATACCGGCTGCGGCGATCAGCCGGCCGTCGGGCGATACGGCCACCGCGATGAGCGGCATTTGTGCGACTTCGACCCGCGCCCGATCGGCTCCGTCCGGTGCACGGAGATAGAGCGCGCCGTCGGCGCCGCCGGCCGCGATCTCGCCATCGGGCGCTACGGCGACCGAGTTGAGTGCGGCCGGCAGCGCAACGACCGCTGGCGCGCCGCCGCCGGTCAGCGGCCAGACGCGCAGCGTTGCGTCATAGCCGGCGGTCAACACCGCGCGGCCGTCGGGCGTGAATGCCACGCCGTTGACGTTATCGCCATGGCCTTCGAGTACCCGCACGTCTCCGCCGTCGAGCGACCAGAGCCGCGCGGTGCGGTCCCACGACGCCGACGCAAGCATCCGTCCATCTGGCGACACGGCCAATGCGACGACCGGCGCGGTGTGCCCCTCCAGCACGCGCGCAGGCTGCGCCGCGCCCGGCATCCAGATCGCGATGCGCGCATCCTCGCCGCTGGTGACGAGCCGGCCGTCCGGCAGTAGCGCCACCGCATTGACGGCGCCGTTGTGGAATCGCAGCACCTGCATGGCGGCGTTGCGCTCCAGCGACCAGCGGATCGCGGATGTATCGAAGCTGCCGGAGAGGGCGGTCCTGCCGTCGGGCGAGATTGCGAGTGCACGTACCGGGCCGCCATGCCCGCGCAACTGCGCTTGAGTTGCGGGGGCTGACGAGACGACGATGGCAAAGGCGGCCAAAACCCGAAACAGCATTGCAACAGTCTATCCGAAAATTAGATGTACGCGGGACGCATTCCGAGGGCGCGGATTTTCTGTCGCACCGCATCGTCGCGTAGCGCTTCCAGGAAGGCCTGCACGCCCGGGCGCTGCCGCCGCTTCTCGACCAGCAGGAAGTCGTAATCCTCGGGCGCGATCGGCGTGAATGCCAGGCCATAGAGCTTGGCCACCGGTTCAATCGCGATGCCCCAGTCGGCGCGGCCCTGCGCGACGGCAGCTGCGACCGCGTTGTGCGACCGCGGCTGGTTGCTGTAGCCCGGCGGCCGCTTGCCGCTGAGCAACTGGTCGATCAGCACGCGGGTTCCGGCGCCGGCATTGCGGTTGACCATCAGGCAGTCCGTATCCGCGACGGCAGTTTCGATCGCGTCCGCGATGTCGCGTCCAGCGAAGCGCGCGTCGCCCGGGCGATAGACCAGGCCCTGCATCCGCTGCCAACCTTTCACCAATGCAAGGCCAGGACGCAGCAGGTGCGCGTTGTAGATGCCTGTCGCCGGATCGATGAGGTGCGTAGGCGCCAGATCGCATTCGCCGCGCGTCGCGGCGGTAACGCCGCCCTGGCTGCCGACCGCGATGGTGCGGGCAGTGAGGCCCCGCTCGGCGAGCGCGCCAAGCACCGTGTCGAGTGCGACACAGTGGCTGCCCATAACGACAAGATCGGGCATCGCGGTGCTGTCGCCGATCAGCGTGACGCGCGTGCGCGTGCCGGCATCGAGTGCATGCGCGAGCGCGTCGATCTCCAGGAAGCCGTCGGCCTGCGAGAAGCTCGTCACCGCGCCAGAACCCTTCTGGGTCGGAAACGCCACCGGCCCGCTCTCGCCGGCCGTCAGCGCCACCAGTACGAATTCCTGCCGGCCGAACTCCGACGAAATGCGCACAGGCACCTCGGCCTCGAGTGTGCGCGCGGCCTCCGGCGGCAGCCCGGCGAGCGCGCGGATCACCGGCGCGACGAAGGCATGGAAGGTGAAGATCGCAGACGTCGGGAAGCCGGGCAGCACCGCGAGCGGCTTGCTGCCGCATACCGCGAGGCAGAGCGGCTTGCCAGGCTTGAGCGCGACCCCGTGCACTTGGATGCCGGGGGGTCCGAGCTTCGACACGATGTGGTGCGAAAGATCGCCCGCGCCCTTTGAGGTGCCGCCCGACAGCAGCACCATGTGGCAGGATTCGAGCGCGACGCGCACTGCGCGTTCGAGTGCCGCAGCGTCGTCCGGAAACGCGCCGAATGGTACTGGCTCGCCGCCCGCTTCCGCGACAGCCGCCGCTACGATGGCGCCGTTGCTGTCGTAGACCTGGGCAGGGCCGAGTGGCCGGCCGGGGCTCACGAGTTCGTCGCCGGTCGACAGCACTGCGACGCGTGGCCGCCGCACCGCGTCGACTTCGGCAATGCCGCAGGCCGCCAGCATGCCGATCTCGCGCGACGAGATGCGCGTGCCGCGGCGGAGCACGATTTCGCCGCGCGCAATGTCCGAGCCTGCATATGAGACGAACTGGCCGGGCGTCACGGCGCGGCGCACGTCGATTGCGGGCGCGCCGGGGTCGTCGACCAATTCGGTGTGCTCGATCATCACGACGGCATCGGCGCCGCGCGGCACCACGCCCCCAGTGGCGATCGTGGTCGCGGTTCCGGAACTGACCGCCAGCTTCGGCGCGTGGCCGCACACCACGACTTCGCGATTGAGAATGAGCCGCCGCGGGTCCGTGTCGGTCGCGCCCGCAACGTCGGCAGCACGCAGCGCAACGCCATCCACATTGGCGCGGTCGAACGGCGGCACGTCGATCGGCGCCAGAACGTCGTGCGCCAATACGCGGCCGAGCGCGGCGCCGAGCGCGACGGCCTCGGCCGGCATTGGCGTCAGGTCGAGATGATGCGCAAATCGCGCGCGCGCTTGGTCGGCGGAGACGACTTCGAGAAACTGCTCCTGCCGTGCCGCGCGGCGGACAGCGGCGAACAGATCCTGCTCGGATTGTTCCCTGGACGGGACGCGCGACCGGTCGCTCATGGCCACGCTTTTATCACGACCTCCACGCCCGGCGGATAGCCTTCGCTGTCCGCGGCAATCAAAATCCAACCATCGGCCTGAGCGAGCGACGACAGCGGCAAATAGCCTGAAGCTATGGGCTCGGCGCCGCTCGGTTGCATTCGCACTGGAACCACCTCAGTCAGTCCCAAGTTAGAGGCAAGCTTGCGGGTGAGCCTCGCCGTGAACGTGGGTTCGGGCACTGCCGATCTGCCGAGCTTCGCCAGCATCGGCCGACCGAGCACGAGCCAGATGGCGAGCGCTGCGTCGATCCGCCCAGGCAGAATGAGGACGGGGCGCGAGCCGATGAGGCCGAATGCGGCGGTCTCGCCCGGCGCGATCGCGATGCCATGCGCCTCGACGCGGCCAACGCGCGCCAGCGTATGGACGCTGCGATCGGACGTGCCACTGCCGCTGCCGCCGATCACCACGATGGCATCGGCGTCCGGGTGTTCCATGTGCGTGGTCAGATCGTTCCGCGCTGCTTCGTCTGCGCGCATGATCTCCGCGCCGTCGGCGGCGATCACGCGTGCGATCATCGCCGATGCGGCTTCGAGCACGGGATCGGCGTTTGCAGTGGCGCGCAGGAGAAGAATGCGCGGCGCGCGTATCGGCACGCGCTCGATCCCGGCCACCGACAGTACCGCAACGTCGATGGCGCGCAGCCGCGCGCCGGCCTTCAGCAGGACGGTGCCAGCGCGGACATCGCCCTGCGGCGGCAGCACGCCCTCGCCGGGCGTGATCTGCGCCTGAATTTCAAGTCTGTCACCTTGGAGGGCCACGGCATCCGGCATTGCAACCGCATCGGTTCCGGGCGGCAGCGGGTCGCCGGCAGCGACACGATGAACCGCAGGCAGCAGTATCGGCGTGTAGCCGCCCGCATCGGCTGTCGTCTCGGACGCGACCGCATAGCCGTCGCGCAGTACAATGGCCGTCATCGGAAGATCGTGCAGCGCCGTCACGTCCGCAGCGAGTTCCCGCCCGGCCGCCTCGGCGACCGCAATGTCGCGCGGGGGCATCGGTGTGACCAGCGCGGCAATGCGGTCGAGCACATGGGCGACCGGCGTGAGCCGGGCGATCCGCTGCAGCGCTTGCAATTCGTCCTTCATCGCGGTCTCACGCCGTATATTGTGACGCCGCTGCGGCCAGCCACGTTGGCTGCTGCCTGGAGATCGAATCGAGACCCGAACATATGGTGGAGAAGACCATCAATCTACGCGGGCTTAAATGTCCGCTGCCGGCGCTGCGGGCCCGCAAGGCGCTTGCCGGCCTCAAGGCCGGCGACCTGCTGATCGCGGAATGCACCGATCCGCTCGCCGCCATCGACATTCCAAATCTCGTCAACCAGACCGGCGACACGCTCGAAGACAGCGCGCGCGACGGCAAGACGCTGGTGTTCCGCATCCGCAAGACCTGAGGTTGTTATATCGCGGACGTGCGACGCACTCCGTCACTCTCCCGCCGCGGGAGAGTTCGGTGCGCCGGGAACGGGGGCAGTGGGGAAGAGCACAATGGACGCAGAGGCCCTTCGCCCCCACCTTCTCCCAAGGAGAGAGGGCCTACCATCGGCGCGGCACCTCCGGCACAACGTGAGATCACGCGCGCAGAGCCTCGCGCAAAATCGCGCGCGCCGGTTCGGAGCCGTCGAGCAGGCGGATGCTCCGGCGCTTGAACTTCCAGCCCTCCGGCGTGCGGACAAGCTCCCACTTGTTGGCCGCCATGCGATGCACCCGGAAGCCCTTCGATGCACCGTGGTTCGGCACCTCGACCGGATCGCCCTGGGTTTGCGGCACCAGAATCTGCAGATAGGAAATAACGGTCGCGGTGTCGCCGTCGATCTTGACGAACGGCAGGCCGGTGAAGTGCGCGAGCCCGCCGGCGATCGCCGCCTGATGACCGGGGCTCGTCACATGCTCGGCGAGCGCCTGCCGGCCACGCGGGCTGGAGAGACCGGCGCCACGGTCGAACTCGCCGTCCTCGACCCAGCAAGAGGCGATGTGATCCCTGCCGCCGGTGTCCGCGCTCGGCGGATGGCTGGCGATCAGGTTGTAGATTTCGAGCCGGTCTTCGATGGCGCGGATACGGTCTTCGAGGGTTCGGTCTGTGCTCATGTCATTCTCCCATTTCTCCACCCGGTTACAACAAAGCCCGAAAGAAACCGGGGTCCCGGTCTGCAGCGCTCACCGCGCTTCGCTTGTGCTGCGCAGCGCCCGGGACACCAAGCTCCCTACCGCTTCGGGATGACTTCGCCGATGGCGCCCGCGTCGTGCGCCGAGAAGAACAGACGGCCGTCCGGGATTGCCAGAATGGCGCGCGCGCCGCAGTTCGCCCCGCCGATCTCGTATTCGCCAATGACACGGCCGTCGGGCGACATGCGGCCGATGCGGTTCGCGAAGTTTTCCGTAAACCACAGGTCGCCGTTGGGGGCGACGCAGACGCCGCGCAGCGAGGCGTTGGGCGTGCCGACCGGCCACTCGGTCATGAACGCCGCCCGGTCGATCCGGCCGAGCGCATTGGCCTTGGTCTCGACGAACCAGATATGGCCGTCGGGATGCACCGCCATGGCGCGCGGCTCGCAGTTTGGCGTCGGAATCGGGTACTCGGTGACCCGGCCATCCATGGTGATGCGGCCGATCTGCCCGGCCTCGTATTCGCTGAACCAGATGTCGCCGTCGCGCACCACCGGCGACAGCGGACGGCAGCCTGGCGTGAGACCTTCGGAGAATTCCGTTACCACGCCTTGCGGCGTCATGCGGCCGACCCGGCTGAGATGTGCTTCCGAGAACCACAGATTGCCGTCGGGCCCGCAGACGATACCGTCCGGGCCGGCGCCCGGCGTCGGCACCGGAAACTCGGTGATCTCGCCCGCCGTGGTGATGCGGCCGATCTTGTTCCCGGCGTTCTCGCAGAACCAGAGCGCGCCGTCCGGGCCGGGAATAATGCCGATCGGTCTCGCGTTCGGCGTCGGGAGGTCGAACTCGGTGAAGCGTCCACTGTCGGGATCGAAGCGGCCGATCTTCGAGGTGCCGCTTTCGCAGAACCACAGATGGCGGTCGGGCCCGTACGCGACGATGTACGGCGCGCTGCCAGCGCTCGGAATCGGGTGCAGCACGATCTCGACATCCGCATTCTCTCGCACCGTGCTGGGCGATGTGACAGGGCTTGCGGTCATATTGGCTCCTCCAACCGAGCGAATGCGCGGGCGTGCGGGGTCCCGGAGATGGTCGAGAAAGCGATCCCTCACCCGGCTCGGACCTCGCTACCCTCACCTGCGAAAGGCGAGGACGCAATGACGGTGGGCTGCGCCCCTCGAATATTTCTCACGCAGCAGGATTCAGTATCAGTACTGCTCGAGCAGCCTGCCGAACCCCTGGACGCGGTCGGCAATGCCGCTTTCGCGGAGCGCCGACCAATAGGTCGCAGCGTTGATCGCAAGCACCGGGATGCCGAGCCAGCGTTCGGCTTCGGCCGCAATGTCGGTCATGGCGAGGTCGGTTCCGGCCTGGACGATGGCGTCGACGTCCTGCGCGGCCAATGCCCTCAATCCGTCGACCAGGTCGGCGGTGGTGGCATGCCCGATCAACACCTCGCTCGGCCGCTTGAGACTGTGGACGGCCTTGACCCGCCAGCCGTTCTCTTCGAAGAACCGGGCGACGTGCGCATCTCCGACCGGCTGATAGGGTGTCAGAATGCCGATGTTCTTGACGTGGGGAAATTTCCGCAGCGCCTCCGCACATGCCAGAGAGCCGAGCGAAACCGGTACGCCGGCGCGGGCCTTCAGGCGCTGCAGCAACTGGCCGGCGCCCGCCATGCCGCCCCAGAACGTCGGGATCGACATCGCCATGATTACGTGCGCAGGTTTGCAGGACATCACCCGGTCCACCGCGCCCAACAGGTCGGGCTCGATCGCGGTCATGATCTCCGCGAATTCAGTGTCGTTGGTCAGCGGCAGGTCGGGGATATGGATGCGGCCGATGTGATTGGTCACGCCGCGTGGCCGCATCGCGTCGGTTTCGGGCTGCACGATGGTGTTGGTCGACGGAACGACGATGCCGAGCTTCAATCGATAGCCAAGACGGTCAGCCATTATGGGTCCTCGAAAGCCGGCAATGTCATTTATAGCCGCTCTCGATCGTAAGGCCAGTGCGGCGGTCTGCGAGCAATGGTATTGGCGGAGCAATTGCGGGTAGAGTCTGGTCAGTGCTTCCAGCGGGGGGTTGAACGTATGAGCGGATGGTTTCCATTGCCGTCGGGTGCGACGGAGCGGCTCGTCAAGGCGGGCGATCTGACGATGAAGATCGTGGAGGCCGGCGGCGGGCCTCCTGTAATGCTGCTCCATGGGCTCGGTTGGGACCATTCGCTCTGGAATCCGACGGTCGAGCGGTTCTCGCCGCGCTACCGCATGATCGCCGTGGATACGCGCGGCCACGGTGGAACCGACAAGCCCGCCGGGCCTTACGACATGGCGATGTTCGCGCGGGATTACGCCGCTCTGGCGGATGCGCTTGGTCTTGAGCGCGTCTGCGTCGTCGGGCTGTCGCAGGGCGGCATGGTGGCGCAGAAGCTTGCCTTGCTGCGTCCCGACCTGGTCTCGGCGCTGGTCCTGATCTCGACGTCGTGCAAGTCGGCGCCGTCCCTGCGCGACAATATGGAGGCGCGGATCGTCGCCATGGATAAGCTCGGGCCCGAGGCTGCGGCGAAGATCGCCGCGGAGAGCATCTTCTCGCCCGCATGGCGCGCGGCGAATCCAGCGGAACTGGCGCGGTTCTACGCCTGGCGTTCGGAGATGCCGACGGAGCCGCTCAACGCCGCGACCCGAGCGCTCTACGACTTCGATCTGTCGAACGACTTGCCGTCCATCAATGTGCCGACGCTGGTCGTGGCCGGCGCCGAGGACGTGCTGACGCGCCCGGCCGGTATGGAGGAGATTGCCGGCCTCATCCCGGGCGCGAAATATCAGCTCATTCCCGAATCCGGCCACATGCTTCCGGTCGAACAGCCGGCCGCTGTTTCAGCATTGTTGAATGATTTTCTCCGGGCGCATGTGCGCTGATATTGCAGCCGGCACCCAGTGGCACCGCCGAACGCGGGGCCGGAAGTGTTTTGCGGCAGTATCCTACACCGACCGCCCAAGTAGAGCCGTATCGGCGGTGACCCGCACTCCGATTGGATTTCCGACCGTCGCGCCAAAGCCAGAATCGAAGTTTTCCGGATGGCCCAGCCGGGCCGCCCATGCCATACGGGCAAGCCGGAATATCTCACAATCCGGGGTAGGCGGATGCCGCAAGCCATTGGTTCGATCCTGCATCCGACGGATTTTTCCGATCTGAGCGGTGCCGCGCTTGCGCACGCGCTACGTGTGGCGCTCGCAGCCCGGAGCGAACTGCACCTCTTGCACATCACCGAGCGCGACAGCGGCGCTGCGCAGGCGTTTCCGCAGGTCCGGCGGCTGCTGGTGCAGTGGGGGCTTGCGGGCGCCGACGATCCGCCCTGGGTTGTGTCCGAAAAGCTTGGGCTCGTGGTCGACAGCGTCACGGTGCGCTGGCAGGACCCGGCGCAGGGCATCCTGAGCTACCTGGAGAGGAAGCCGTGCGACCTCGTGGTGTTCGCGACCCACGGCCGGGACGGCATCGAACGCTGGCTGCGAGGTTCGGTGTCCGAGGTGGTGCTCCGTCAGCTGGCGATCCCGGCGTTGTTCATGACGCAGGGCGCGCGCGGCTTCGTCAGCCAGATCAATGGCGACATTCAGCTTCGGCGTGTGCTGATCCCGGTCGACTTCTCGCCGGCGCCGCGCGACGCCGTGGAGGTGGTGCAGAATTTCGTCGATCTGGTCGGCCGTGACGGCGCTGCGCTGCATCTGATCCACGTCGGGCAAACCATTCCGCCGCTGCCGGCCGAATTGTCCCAAGGCACGCCCTTGCCGCCGGTCATTCTGCGATCGGGCAATGTGGTGGAAGCGATCGTCAACGCCGCCATCGAATTCGACATCGATCTCATCGGGATGCCGACCGCGGGTCATCATGGCGTGCTCGATGCCCTGCGTGGCAGCACCACCGAGCGGGTGATCCGCAATGCGCCGTGCCCGGTGCTGGCCGTGCCGGTGATCTAGGGCCTATCCCGTCGAGTTGATACGGACTCTAACTCCGTTCGTTCTCGCGGGAAGCGGGAACCCAGGGGCAAGGCACTCAACAGTATGGTTCTGGGTCCCCGCTTTCGCGGGGACGAACGGAGAGAGTTTCGCTTCCGCGAAACGAAACCTGCCTTAGCGCTGACGGGGGATACGCATCAGCGGCTGACCCATGCGGATAGTCACGCCTTCCCGCACCTGATCGCACAAGGTGAATTCGCCCGGCGCAAACAGCACGATGGTCGAGCCGTGCTGAAACCAGCCGATCTCCTCGCCCTTCCGGAATGTCGCATCGCACGCCACGTCGCCGGGGCCGTCCCGCAGCAGCGTGTCGAGAAAGTGCAGCCGGATGCTCGCGACCAGTACGGCGGCGACCGGCACCAGCGTGACGAGCTGGCCGGTGGCGTTGAGCCGTGTCCGCAATACGGCGCGCTCGTTCCTGCAGAACAGCTTCTCGATGCGCTTGAGCGTGATCGGATTGACGTTCCAGGTGTCGCCCGAGATGTAGGTCACCTGCTCGACCCGGCAGGCGTGCGGCGCATGGAAGCGGTGATACATGCTCGAGGTCAGCCGCAGCGTGACGTAGCGGCCGTCGCGATGTGCATCGACAAGCGCTGGATCGGGCAGCAGGTCCGCGAGCGAATACGGCATGCCCTTGATCTGGAACAGATCGGTGCCGGCAATCTGGCCGCAGGCACCGACGATGGCGTCACACGGGCTGACCAGCACGGCCGGATCGGCATCGACGGGCCGCGCCCCGTCCTTGAGTTCACGGACGAAGCAGTCGTGCATGCTCTTGAACTCGGTCTTCTTGGCCTCGCCGAGGTCGAGGTCGGAGAACACTCGCCAGATGCCGATCGACGCATCCCGCACCAGGGGCTGCTCGATCTGGCTGAACCAGCCCATGAACCGGGTCAGCATCCGCCGCGGAATGCGGTTGGTCAGAAGGAAGTTGATGTCCTCCTGCTGCAGGATTCTGAGGAGTTGGGAGTGGATCGTCATGTAGCCGTAAAATCCCCGGGCTAGGTTTTGCGAATCAATGGAACTAGGCCCCGCCACCCTTGCGCTCTATGCGGCCGGCGCCACCGCGCTGGCCGCTTCGTTCGTCAAGCTCAAGACGCGACTGCAACTGTCGCGCGCCAAACATCCGTCGCTGACCGGACATTCGCGGATGGCGCGGCGGATCGCTGCGCTGATCCCGTCCTATTCCTACGACGAGGACCGGTTCTTCAGCTGCGACGATCCCCCGGACGAGATCGCCGGCCGCCGGCGCGACGGCTTCATGCGGCTGGCCGAGCTTTACCGGGAACGGTTCGCCGAGACCGCCAAGGTGACAGCCGAGGCCGCCGACGACATCTCGGACCTGCAGTTCACCGGCGCCTACCGCGTGCCGTTTCAATTCAGCGGTTTCGTCCGTGAGCACCTCAAGAGCGGTTCGTTCGTCCAGTCGTCGTCCGGCGTCATGCTGACCGATCTCGATGGCAACCGCTTCTACGACCTGACCGGATCGTATGGCGTCAATGTCTTCGGTTACGATTTCTACAAGGGCTGCCTGGAGCGCGGCCAGGATCTGGTCGGCGAGCTCGGGCCGGTGCTCGGCAGCTATCATCCGGTGATGGCGCAGAACGCCGCGCGGCTGACAAGAATTTCCGGTCTCGACGAAGTGTCGTTCCACATGTCGGGCACCGAAGCGGTGATGCAGGCGGTGCGGCTTGCGCGCTATCACACCCGCCGGACCCACGTGGTCTGTTTCTGCGGGGCCTATCACGGCTGGTGGGGTGACGTGCAGCCCGGCATCGGCAACCCGGTGCGGGCGCACGAGACCTACACGCTGAAGGATATGTCGGAGGATGCGCTGCAGGTTCTGCGCACCCGCCGCGACATCGCCTGCGTGCTGGTCAATCCGCTGCAGGCGCTGCATCCCAACGCCGGCGCGCCGGCCGACTCGTCGCTGGTCGACAGTTCGCGCCGCGCACGCTTCGACAAAGCGGCTTACACCGAGTGGCTCAAGCGATTGCGCGCGGTCTGCACCGAGCGCGGCATCGTACTGATCTTCGACGAGGTGTTCGTCGGCTTCCGGCTCGCGCTCGGCGGCGCGCAGGAATATTTCGGCGTCCAGGCCGACATGGTCACCTACGGCAAGACGCTCGGCGGAGGGCTGCCGATCGGCGTGGTGTGCGGGCGCCGGCACCTGATGAAGCGTTTCCGCGACGACCGTCCTGCCGACATCTGCTTCGCGCGCGGCACCTTCAACTCGCACCCCTACGTCATGGCGGCGATGCAGGAGTTCCTGCGCCACCTCGACCAGGACAGTGTGCGGGAGCTCTATCGCGGGCTCGACGAGGTCTGGAACCGACGCGCCGGGCAGCTCAACCGGCGGCTCCTGGAGAATGGCCTGCCGGTCGAGGTCGCGAACCTGTCGTCGATCTGGACGGTCTGCTACACGCAGCCGTCGCGCTACAATTGGATGCTGCAATATTATCTGCGGGCCGAGGGCCTGGCGCTGAGCTGGATCGGCACCGGCCGCCTGATCTTCAGCCTGAATTACACCGAGGCCGACTTCGAGGCCGTCGCGGCCCGCTTCGTACGGGCCGCCAAGGCGATGCAACGCGACGGCTGGTGGTGGGCGGACGCCGAAACGACCAACACGTCGATCAAGCGGCGCATTCTGAAAGAGATCGTTGCTCACCGCTTTGGGTCCGGTCGCGGCGCCGGGACGCAGTCCTGAAACTGCGTCCCGTCAAAATTCAAGATCAGGAATAGCTCCCCGACGGCGCATCCGGCTCTTCTTCCGGCGCCTCGAACCACTCGCCGCGCAAGAGCTGGAGTGGCGCCTTGTGGTAGAGCTTGATGTCGTGGAACGGGTCGGTGAGGATCTTCGTCGCCCAGACCAGCCCGGTCTGTACGTCCTGCAGGAAGAACAACTGCACGGTGCGGAACAAGAGGCCGCCGAGGCCGACCACGAGCCAGATCTCCGCCACGTGCCGGATATATTCGCCGGCACTGGCATGCGGCTCGAAGATGCCGAACAGCGTCGGATCGAAATACAAGGGCAGCGGCGACAGCGCCCAGATCGTCAGCAGCACGACCTTGCGCTTGAGGTTGTAGCCGACCTTGATCTCCTCTTTGTACTCGTGGCTGGCGTCATTCACCACGTCGTAGTCCCTGGGCTCGAAGAAGAAGTGGCCGATCTGGCGCGAGGTCATCGCCACCAGCCAGCCGATCAGCGCCGCCGCCACCGGGTCCCAGAACATCAATACGTAGGCGGTGAGGAAGCTCACGGCACTGACCAGGTGCAGCGCCTGATTGACGCGGCTGTGGTGATAATAGCGATGGTCGTCCCATCGCTGGACTCGCAGTGCCTCCAGAAATCCAGCCATCGATGTGGTCCTTGTCCGTTAGTGTTGAAACGCGCGAACTCGACTGAGAGACACGCAGATTCCAGCAGCGGGTGCGGCGCTACGCACCCGCTGATACCTGTCGAGCGTCAGCCGTGGGCGTGCGCCTCGAGCCGTTGCTCGCGTGCGGCGTCGTCAGTGACCTTGCCGAAGCGGATCAGCGAGAAATGGCCGAGCGGCGGCATCGGGCGGCGTTCGATCAGGCGCATGTTGACCTGCCCGGCGACCCAGCGCGTGTAACGGTCCCAGGGAAATTCCGTGCGCCAGCCGAGCCGCGACGCGGTCGGCGCGAACCATTGTTCGAGCGTCCGCCGCAACCCCGCCTCGGCGCCGACGCGGCTCACCAGCACGATCTCGCCGCCGGGCTTGAGCACGCGGGCGAACTCGTCGAGCGTCGCTTCCGGATTGGGCACCGTGGTGACGACATATTGCGCCACCACCACGTCGAACGATTCGTCCGGGAAGGACAACCGCTCGGCGTCCATCACCGACAGGCCCTCGACGTTGTGCAGTCCGAGCGTGGCGACGCGCTCCTCGGCCTTGCGCAGCATCGGCTCCGAGATGTCGACGCCGAACAGGCGGTTGCGGCTGTTGTAGTCGGGCAGCGAGATGCCGGTGCCGACGCCGACCTCGAGGATGCGGCCGCCGATGCGCTCGGCGGCGTCGATCGCAGCGCGCCGGCCGTGCTCGAATACCGCGCCGAACACCAGGTCGTAGACCGGGGCCCAGCGTGCATAGGCGCGCACGATGGTGTCCTTGTCGAGTTCCGGGCCGACGACTTTTGTCTGCCCATTCAGGCCGGAGGCCAACATTGCCTTGTTCTCCTTCAGATGAACGACCCGCGCGCGGGTGCTTCGACGGTTAGTGCGGTGCGCGGTTTGCCGATGGCAACTTGCTTGAGATGCCCGATGAACTGCCGGGCGCTGTTTTCCCACGAACGAGTCAGAGCGAAGGAGCGACAGGCGTCCTTGGAAATCTTCAGCGCGCCGAGGCAGGCTTCGCGCAGGTCTTCATGCAGGACGCCGACCGGATGGTCGCCGACCACGTCCTTCGGACCGGTGACCGGATAGGCCGCGATCGGCACGCCGCACGCCAGCGCCTCGAGCTGCACGACGCCGAAGGTGTCGGTCAGGCTGGGGAATGCGAACACGTCGGCGGCCGCGACATGCGCGGCGAGATTACGGTCTTCCAGCAAGCCGAGGAACTTGGCCTCCGGGAAGCGCCGGCGCAGATCGGCTTCCTGCGGCCCATGTCCGATCACCACCTTGGTGCCGGGCAGGTCGAGCGACAGGAAGGCATCGAGGTTCTTCTCGATGGCGACACGTCCGACGCTGACAAAGATCGGCCGCGGGAAGCCAAGATCGATGGCGTGCGCCGGATTGAACAGGTCGGTGTCGACGCCGCGCGTCCACATGCCGAGATTGGTGAAGCCGCGGCCCGCCAATTCCTTCATCAGCGACGGCGTCGAGATCATGGTGACGGCTGCGGCGGCGTGAAAGCGGCGCAGCGCGGCGTAGCTCCACGACTCCGGCAGCGGAAAGCGCGCCGCGATGTATTCGGGAAACCGCGTGGTGTAGCTGGTGGTGAAGGCATGGCCGTGCTTGAGGCAATAGGCGCGCACCCGGTAGCCGATCGGCCCCTCGGTCGCGATGTGGATGGCGTCGGGATCGAACCGCTCGATGCGGCGCGCGATCTCGCGGCGTCCGGGCAGCGCAAGCCGCAGCCCCGGATAGGTCGGTACCGGCACGGTGGTGAAGCCTTCGGGCGAGAGAAACTCGACCGTCACGCCGAGTTTGGCAGCGGCTTTGGCGAGCGATGTGAGGGTGCGGACGACACCGTTGACTTGCGGGTGCCAAGCATCGGTTGCGATGAGTACGCGCATCAGACGGTCTGCGCTCCGGCGACTGGTTCAATGGCTGAGGTGGGATCTGCGACCGGGACGCGGAGGCGGCGCTGAACGTCCTGCCCGTGACCGTAAGTCATCGCGTTGTCGATTCGCATGCGACAACAATTGCAATTCTATGTCTCATTCATGTGACGGTAAAAGTGCGAGCGACGACGCCGTCTGCGAATTCCGGCCGCGCACATCTAAAGCATTCGAATTGTAACAATGGTGTTGCAACGCTTTGGCAGATTACGCGGCGAATCGCAGTCCGCGCCCCGGTCCTTAGCCCCGAATGTCAAACGCGATCAGCGTCATCAAGCGGACCGTCGGGGAGAGGATCGGCTGGAACCGCATCGGCTTCGCGATCAGCGTGGTGATCCTGGCGGTCGCCTGCGCGGCGCTGTTCCGCCTGCTGCGCGACATCGACATCGACAAGGTCGTGACCGCGCTGCACGCCACGTCGCTTGAGACCGTGCTGACGGCGGGCATCTTCGTGGTCTGCGGCTACATCACGCTGACCTTCTACGACCTGTTCTCGCTGCGCACGATCGGCTGGTACAGCGTGCCGTACCGCATCGCCGCTTTCGCGAGTTTCACCAGCTACACCATCGGGCACAATCTCGGCGCCACCGTCTTTACTGGCGGCGCGGTGCGTTTCCGCATCTACTCGGCCTGGGGCCTCGGGCTGGTCGACGTCGCCAAGATCGCGTTCGTCACCGGGCTGACGTTCTGGCTCGGCAACGCCTTCGTGCTCGGCATCGGCATGGCGTACGCGCCGGAGGCCGCCTCTACGCTCAATCAGTTTCCGCCCTGGCTCAACCGGACGATCGCGCTGACCGGGCTCGCGGTCATCGCCGGCTATGTAATCTGGTTGCTGCCTCAGCCGCGGGTGGTCGGTCGCGACAACTGGCAGGTCACGCTGCCGAACGCTTCGCTGACACTTGTGCAGATCGGCATCGGCGTCCTCGATCTCAGCGCCGGTGCGCTTGCCATGTACACACTCCTGCCGGCTCATCCGTCGGTCGATTTCACGACGGTGTTCATCATCTTCGTCACGGCGACGCTACTCGGCTTCCTCAGCCATACGCCGGGCAGTCTCGGCGTATTCGATGCCGCCATGCTGCTCGGATTGCCGGAATACGAGAAGGAGCAGTTGCTTGCGTCGCTGCTGATCTTTCGCGTGCTGTATTTCGTGCTACCGCTAGGGCTGGCCGTCCTGGCGCTGGGCATGCGCGAACTGTGGATTGCGCTGCGGGCGCGCGGGCGCGTGGGTTGAAGCTGGCCGAAGCGCTTCGCCGGCTGCTTGCTTGGCGCACGACTCTATCCGCGTTCGTTCCCGCGAAGGCGGGAACCCAGGGTTATACACTCGGCGCTTGCGGCTCTGGGTCCCCGCTTCCGCGGGGACGAACGAAGAGAGAGCTATTCCGCTGCGTCAGCCGCAGCACGGTCATTGCAGCATCGAGGTCGCGCATCTCCGGCCGCACCGGTGTCGGCAGTTTGACCGGCGGTTCAAGCGGGAGTTCCGGTTCGGCATCGCCCGTCCGGTTGGACTCCCATTTGATGATCTCGAATGCACCGTCGAAATGCTCGACCACCGCGGTGCAGCTTTCCACCCAGTCGCCGCAGTTGATGTAGGTCAAGCCGAGCTTCTCGCGCATCACCGCGTGGTGGATGTGGCCGCAGATCACGCCGTCGACGCCGCGGCGGGCGGCTTCGGAGGCGAGCGTGTTTTCGTACTCGCCGATGAAGTTGACGGCGTTCTTGACCTTCAGCTTGGCCCACTGCGACAGCGACCAGTAGGTCAGCCCGAACGCCCGGCGGATCGAATTGAAGTAGGTATTGAGCCAGATTGCGATGTCGTAGGCGTTATTGCCGAGGAGCGCGAGCCAGCGCGCGTGGCGAATCACGACGTCGAACAGGTCGCCGTGAATCACCAGATAGTTCTTGCCGTCGGCGCCGACATGGACGGCGTCCTCGATGACCTCGATGCCGCCGAAATGCGTGCCGTAGTAGTCGCGGAGGAATTCGTCGTGATTGCCCGGAATGTAGATCAGACGCGCGCCCTTGCGCGCCTGTCGCAACAATTTCTGCACGACGTCATTGTGGGCTTGCGGCCAATACCAGTTGTTGCGGAGCTGCCATCCGTCGACGATGTCGCCAACGAGGTAGACGGTATCCGCTTCATAGTAGCGCAGGAAGTCGAGCAGCGTCTCCGCCTGGCAGCCTCTCGTCCCGAGATGGATGTCGGACAGAAAGAGTGTTCGAACCCGCCTCGGACCATTCGTGGTGGTCCGTTCAAGCATCACCGCCCCTGTGGATAACCTGTGGGAAGGTTTCGCTGATTTCTGTTGCAGCCAAATGACGGGCGACGATGCGGGAGCCGAACTTCACGTGCTTTCGCCGAGGTGTTGCTGCGAAAGGTGGGGGTTATCCACCACGCGTTACGCGGTGGAGCCGCGGTCGGCGATGCGCATCGGGTTGTCACGCCACGTGAAGCCGTTCCCCAGCCAGCTCGCGCACCACAACACCGGCAGCAATGCGTCGCGCATCAACCATGCGAACGGCGAACGCCGCGACACTTTCCAGCCTGCCATGACGGCAAGCAAAGCTTCGGCGCCGTACCAGAGTGCGACGAATGCCGGCAGCGCGAACAGCAGCGGCCAGCCGTTCGTGATGATCAAAAACGTCAAGGCCGCGAGCGGCGGGAAGCATCCGGCCAATAGTTCGGGCAGGAAGAACGGCAGGAAGGTGTCGCGCCGCAGCCGCGCCCAGCGGATTTGCCGCCGCCAGACCTCGGTGGCGGTCCGCCGGCCGAGCGGTTGATCGAACGGGCGGTTGACGACGCGCACGCGCAACCCCTGCCGGCGGACGATCTTGGTGGAGGCCGCGTCCTCCGCGAGTTCCGATCCGAGGGCGCGGATGCCGCCGGCGGCCTCGATCAGGTCGCGGCGATAGAGCATGGTCTTGCCCTGCGCGAAGCCCATGCCGATGTCGTCGGCAAAGCACTGCCAGCGCGCCTGGTAGGTATTGAGGAACGCGCATTCGAGTTCCGCCCAGAATCCTTCCGGGCGGCTTCCAATCGCCGGCGATGAAACCACTCCGGTATCGGCCGCCCAGGTGCCGAACAACTCCTGCAGGTAATCGGCCGGCATCAGTACGTTGCTGTCCGACATGACGATCCAGGCGTAGCTCGCCGCGTTCCACCCCTTGACGACGTTGTTCAGCTTTGGGTTGTCGCTGATGCGGTCGTTGCCGACGAGCAGGCGCGCCGGGACGTCGGGATGCGAATCGATCAGCCGTTGAACCACCGGGATGACCGGGTCGTGCGGCTGGGCGACGCAGAACAGAATCTCATAGTGGCGATAGGCGAGATGGAACGAGGACGCGAGCGTGGCTTCGCTGAAATTCTCGATTCCGCACAGCGGGCGGACGATCGAGATGCCTTCGTCTCGCTCCAGCACAGCGGAAGGTCGCAGCGGCCGCCGGGCCCGTGCAACGACAACGGCGATGCTCGCGATGTGCAGGAGCGTGGCGATGGCGCAGAATGCGCCGGCGGAAAGACTGACCAAGGTCATCCGGCCTTGGATAGGGTGCTCGTATGACTCATGAATGACAGCCGCCGAAGCCAGCCTGTCATGGCCTTGTCATGGGTTCGATGAAGCTCTGTCAGCACCTGCCGTCATCGTGCGGGAGCGCGAATCAGGGCAACGGAGTGATGGAGAGCGAGATGGGCATTCGCATGCGTCGCAGTCTGTCCCGGCGGCGGCTTCTGACCTCCGGTGCGTCGATCGCGGCGCTTGCGGCCGTCGGCGGGATCGCCCGGCCGTCGATCAGCCGCGCGGCCGATCGTCCGCAGATCACCCACGGTGTGCAGTCCGGCGATGTCTCGGTCGATTCGGGAGTGATCTGGGCACGCGTCGACCGTCCGGCGCGGATGCGGGTCGAGATTTCGACGACCGACAGCTTCAAGGCCATCTGGCACGGCGCATTCGTCGATGCATTGCCGGAAAGCGACCTGACCGCCAAGGCACTGCTCCAGGGCCTGCCGGCCGGACAGGACATCTTCTACCGCATCCGTTTCCAGGACCTCGCCTCGCCGACGGTCGAAAGCGAGCCGATCGTCGGCCGCTTTCGCACCGCGCCGGCCGACTGGCGCTCGATCTCGTTTGTTTGGTCGGGCGACACCGCCGGCCAGGGCTGGGGCATCGACGAATCCCGCGGCGGCATGCGCACCTACGCTGTGATGCGGCGCAACCGGCCGGACTTCTTCATCCACTCGGGCGACACGATCTACGCTGACGGCACGCTCGCCGCCGAACAGAAGATGCCGGGCGGCGGTGTGTGGAAGAATCTCGTCACCGAGGAAAAGTCGAAGGTCGCCGAAACGCTCGCCGAGTTTCGCGGCAACTACAAATATAATTTGCTCGACCGCAACGTGCGCGAGTTCAACGCCGAAGTCCCGATCTTCAGCCAGTGGGACGATCACGAGGTCACCAACAACTGGTGGCCCGGTGAAATGCTGACGCGCGCTGAACACCTTCGCAAGAACTACACCGAGCGGAGCGTGCTGCTGCTGGCGGCGCGCGCCAGCCGGGCTTTCCACGAATTCATGCCGATCCACACCACCATGGTCGAGCCCGGCCGCGTCTATCGGAAAGTCTCCTACGGGCCGCTGCTCGACGTGTTCATGATCGACATGCGCAGCTATCGCGGCCCGAACGGCGAGGACAACGCCGAGGTCTACGGTCCCGACAGCTACATTCTAGGCCCGGCGCAGATCGCCTGGCTCTAGCGCGCGCTGGGCAACTCGCAGGCGACCTGGAAGGTCATTGCGGCCGATAT
>JBFXEX010000006.1:0-78256 GCA_050179645.1 Xanthobacteraceae bacterium
CGCTGTGTACGCTTCGCAGCCAACGTCGCCGTTGACCACGCAACACTCGCTACCAAGCGGACGCTACTCCTTACTTGGGCCGGACTTGCACCGGCTGGATCGCACCAGCTTGCGGCTGGCGCACTTACTCGATCACCTCGTCGGCGAGCGCGAGTAGCGTCGGCGGGATGGCGAGGCCGAGCGCTCTTGCGGTCTTGAGGTTGAACACGAACTCGAACTTGACCGACTGCATGACCGGCAGGTCGGCAGGCTTCTCGCCCTTGAGAATGCGCGCAACGTAAATGCCGGCGTGGCGATAGGCTTCAGCGATGCTGGGGGCGTAGCTCATCAGCCCGCCGATCATGGCAGCCTCCTTAAGCGGATAGCTCGCCGGCAGCTTGTGGCGCGCCGCCAGCGCGACCAGCCGATCCCGTTGCGAGTAAAAGAACGCGCCGCCGCCGATAAACAGCGCGTCCACCCCGCGTTGAACGGCGGACGCAACGGACGTGTCGATGTCGCTCGCGCTGCCGACTTCGAGAATGAGCAAACGCAGCCCTCGCGCCTGCGCCGCAACCGGAAGGTCGCGTCGCTCGGTCTCGGCCTGGGGACTGTTCCGATGCACCAGCGCGGCGATGGTCGTCGCCTTGGGCACGAGCCGGTGCAGCAGCTCCAGGCGTTTTGCTCCCAGCGTGGCGACCAGGAAGTTCACGCCGGTGACGTTGCCGCCCGGCCGGTTGAGGCTGGCGACCAGGCCATCCAGGACCGGATCGATTCCGCTCAGGAATACGATCGGCACCGTTGTGGTTGCGGCCTTGGCCGCGCGCGCCGCAAGGGAATTGCCCACGATGACGTTGACCGGTTGGCGGACGAGATCGGCAATCAGCGCCGACAGACGGTCGGTCCGGTCGTCGGCATAGTGAAACTCGACCGCGACGTTCTGGCCCTCGACGAAGCCTGCCTCCTTCAGGCCCGCCCGCAACGCCGCTTCGAGATGCGCGAAACCGGCGGCCGTGGTGCTCCTGACATAGGCGACCACCGGCATCGACGGCTGCTGTGCACGCGCCGCGTGCGGCCACGCAACCAATCCTGAAAGTCCTGCGATGAAATCGCGCCGTCGCATCGCCTCCTCCTGGGCTCAGGACCATGCCGTATTTGAAGCTATCAAATCAGGAAACCGGTGTGGCTGAAATGGGGTTCAGGCGTCAGCTCGCACTGCAACGATTCTCCAACATGAATGTCCGGGGTGGGTCATTAGCGCCCCGGCGCGCTGATGTCGCCCGCCTATCCGTGTCCGAAGTACCCCAAAAGCGTCCGCATTTTCCGAGCTTTCGGGAGCATCGACAAACTCATCCTCCTCTGTAACCGAGGAGTATGACCATGGACGAAATTGCAAACCTCCCGCTACCGGCACCCCGCCGGATACCCTGGAATAAGGGGAAACTGATAGGAGCCAAGCCACCACTTCGGCAAAAACACGTCTGGGCTATCCGGACCAAGCTCCAGATTGACCAAAGAGTGCGCGATCTGGCGATGTTCAATCTGGCAATCGACAGCAAGTTGCGAGGCTGCGACGTCGTAGCCCTCCGGGTCGAGGATGTGGCCCCAAACGGCTACTCCGTCGACCGGGCGACTGTACGCCAGAAAAAGACCGGACGACCTGTCCGATTTGAACTGACGGAACAGACACGCCAGGCGGTCGACGCCTATCTCAGGACAGCCGACAAGAAGCCTGGCGAGTTCCTCTTCACTGGCTCGCGTGGTCTGGGGATGACCACCCGGCAATATGCGCGGCTGCTGTCCGGCTGGATCGCCAGCATCGGGCTAGACCCTCATCTGTTCGGCACCCATTCGCTGAGAAGAACAAAGGCAACACTGATCTACCGCCGGACGGGCAACCTGCGCGCGGTACAGCTTTTGCTCGGCCACACCAAGATCGAGAGCACAGTGCGGTATCTTGGCATCGAGGTTGATGACGCCCTTTCGATCGCGGAACAGGTCGACCTCTGAACAACCAGGGCGGAGCTGCCACGCTCCGCCCGACCCGCCCTGCCCCCCAATCAGAGCCGCGTGGGCTAGGCGGCGAAGCGCAACCCTCGGATATCCTCCAAAATCCGCCTAAAAGCTGGCTCCGGGGCTAAACACATGGTTCGATACGTATCCAGGAAGGGGAGCCACTTCTTCGATATCAATGATGGTTGAACCGCGGCGGAGGGCGATGCTTGCCGCCCCCGGCGCGTGGTAGTGTCGTCGCATGCCGGACCAGCCCAAGACCGACGCGATACCCGCCGCGGCCACCTCGCCATCCGCCGAGTCAGCACCGCCGGTCGCAACCACTCCGCCCGCCGCAATGGCGCCGCCGGTCGCATCGACCGCCCCTGCCTGGCAGCCCGTCCGGCCGAGCCGCGCGCCCTTGGTGATCTCGATCCTGGCGCTGGTGCTGGCGGGGTGCGCCGCCGCGATGGGGATCTGGCAGGCCATGCTGGCGAAGCAGAACCATGTGGCCAGCCAGCGTGCCTTCGTCCACGTCACCGGGCCGCAGGCCGCGATTGTGCCCGATCCGCAGGACCGCAGCGCTGCCGCTCTCCTGCTCACGGCAGTGCTTACCAACAGCGGCAACACGCCGACTAAAAATCTGCGGTTCTTCATGCGATGCGTCACGGCGAGCGCGCCCGTCGAAGAGCCTTGGACGCTGCTGTTCCAGGACAAGATCGAAAAGCTGCCGCTGACGATCGGGCCGCACGCCACCGCCAATGCGCAATGCACCTTCAGCCCGGCTCAGCTTTGGCAGATCGGCGAAGGCAAGCTCCATGGCTACGTGCTAGGCGACATCACCTATCACGACCGCTTCGACGAAAAGACGCTGCGCCGCACCCAGTTTGCCTGGCGCCTGAGCAACGTCCGCCTTGATTCGGCGGCCCGGACTGTTGCGCTAACCGCAGTGCCTCAGGGCCAGCACAATTGTGCAGACGAAGATTGCCCGCTGGCGATCATGACGCACTGAGGCCACACCTGCGCATTTACCAAATATTCATAATTGTGACGATCCGGATTGTGTCCAGAATAAGATTGGTTCATTCTATCCAGGTCGGCGTGCGGTTCTGAACAGTCCGGTTCGGCGGCACGACTTGGACGGGCCGGCGATGTCCTCCGGCATAAATCAGAACAACGTCCCGAACGGGTAGAGGCGCGTCATGCGGGTACAGAGCGGAAGCTGGTTCGATTTCGATCCGATCAGTCTCATGGTGCTGCTGGCCGGAATCGGTGCGGTCGCGTTGATCGCATTCACCATCTGATCGTTCGGATCGATCCGCACGCACCTTTCCCTCAAGCGCGGCCAAGAGCGCGCTGCGATCTCACATTGATGGTTGACCGGCCGCTCAGGCGACCGCGGTGCCGCCTCGGTTCCAGCCGCGGCCGCCCTCGCCGTAGATGTCGAAGCCGTTCGGCTGCACCACCACGGTGTCCTCCAGCTTGATGAAGCCGCGCTGTGGATGGGCGAGCGTGGTCTCGACCGAGATCACCATCCCGGTCTCCAGCGGACGCTCCGCGTCGTAGGCATCATAAGGCACCGGCCCGGTCGCGGTGAGGCGGGGCGCCTCGTGGCTGACCAATCCCATGCCGTGGGCGAGGAAGTGCATGTGGTTGTGGTATTTTGACTTGCGCACCAGTGGCTCTGCAGCGCCGTAGACGACGCTGGCCATGGCACCTGTCTTGATCGGCTTCATCGACGCGCGCTGGACCTGCTCGATCTCGGCCAGCATGTCCTCGAGCTCGGCATCCGGCTCGCCCTGAATGGCCATGCGGCACAGATCGCCGATATAACCATGAAAGTTTCCACCGGAATCGAGCGAGAGGATATCGCCCTTGCCCCATTTCTGGTTCGACGGGGCGCGGTTGAGGCTGGTGCCGGCAGTGATCAGGCAATATTCGAAGGTCAGACCACGGATCGTCTCCTCGCGACGCAGCGATTCGGTCAGTTCCGCGGTGGTGTGGCCGGGACCGTGGCCGGCAATGACGGCAAGCATCGACTCGATCACGCGCTCGGAGGCGATGCGTAGCTGTTCCAATTCATCCGGACGCTTGATCGCCCGCAGCCGCTCCAGCACAAAGGTCGCATCCTTGATCTCGCCGAGGCTGCGCCACGCCACGGCACCGGCATCCATCGGGAGGAACGCGAGCTCGGCACCGATCCGCTTGCCCGGTCCGACCTTGCGCAGATAGTCGACCGCCTTTTGCATGGTGTCGACCGAACCCGACGACGTCGTCACCGCCTCGGACACCCAGAACGGCTTGTTCTCTTTCTGAAATCCTTCAGAGCGGTGGCCGAAATAGGCCGCCTTGTCGGGCGCGCCCTTCACGTAGACGAACACCGGCAGGTAGCGGGACAGGCCCGTGGCGTCCATGTAGTCGAAGAAAAACGTGCGGTGGCCGCCGAGCAGGTATTGCACATTGTGCTTCGAGGTCGCGAGCAGGACATCGAGCCCCGCTTCGTCCATGATCCGGTCGAGCCGGGCCGCATCGAACGGAACGGCGGAGCCGGCATCCTGGCGCTTCACCACATCGAGCATAGGTCTCTCCAATACGATGGACCGGACGATTCCCGGCATTCAGTTGCGGTAGCTCGGATCGATACGATCGAGCATGCGGAAATAGGCCGGCCAGTCGGCCGCGCCGCGGCCGCTGTCGTGCTTCTCGTATTGCGCCGCAGTCTTCTCGCAAACCTCCGCGGGAATCTCGATCAGCGCGCCACCAGTCGCCTCCATCCGCAATTGAATCTCGGCCGCCTCCATCAGGTACTTCATCAGGATGAAGGCCTCGCGTGCGGTTTTGCCGACGGTGAGCAGGCCGTGATTGTGCATGATCAGCGCGCGGTTGTTGCCGAGATGGGTGTTGATGCGTTCGCGCTCGCCAAAGTCCTCGGTAATGCCCTCATACGGGTGATAGCCGACGCGGCGATAGAACCGCATCGCCTGCTGGGACACCATCCGCAACCCGCCGCGCAGGCCGGCGATTGCCATCCCGGTCTGGGTGTGGACATGCACCGCGCAGTTCACGTCCGGCCGGCCGCGCAGCACGCCGCCGTGAAGGGTGAATCCCGGGCGGTTAACGCCCGCCGACTCGTCGAGGTCGTCGTGCATGTCAACCTTGACCAGGTTGGAGGCGGTCACTTCCGTCCACAACAGGTCGTGCCGCTTCATCAGGAACTTGCGGTCCTCGCCGGGCACGCGGAACGAGCAGTGGTTATAGATGACGTCATCCCAGCCGCAATGCGCGATCAGCCGGTACACCGCGGCGAGATCGACGCGGGCAGCCCATTCCGCCGTCGACATGCTGGTTTCACTTGAAGCCTTGGTGTGGACGTTCACGGCGGTTCTCCCTCAGTCATCGCTCTTGTTGCCTGCCAGTAAGAATTCGGCCGACGAGCTATCAGCGAGGCTGGATATGGCATCCCTCGGTCCAGGCCGCGAACCCTCATCGTCTCCCGGCAGCATTGCGGGCAGCTTAGCGCAGAATTCCCGGCGCTCACACCCCGGGGGCGGTGGTTCAGAATTCGCGCTTGAGCCAGAAGTGGTCGAGCGAGATCACGCCGCCGCCATGGATCAGAAAATACAGCGCGGCGACGGTCCACATCAGGGTGAATTCGAGGCCCATCTGGTTCCAGAAATAACGGCCCACGCGCCAGCGCTCGAAATTGCTGACGAAGAGAAAGATGAAGATGACCAGCGCCGCGGGGCGGGTGAACAGGCCGAGCGCCAGAAGCGGCCCGCAGACCAGTTGCGTCAGGACAATGGCCCGCGCCCAGAACCAACCCGGCCGGTAGCCGCCGTTGTCGAGTTCGGCCGAGAACTCCTTGAGATTATGCGATCTGGTGCCGGTATTTGCGAACATGCCGAACGCGCTGCGCAAGGCATGCGGCACCAAGCTCAGGCCGACGACCGCACGCAGCAGCGCCTCGGTCCACGGCGCCAGTGTTTCGTAGATGACGCCAAGCGCCGGCGAGACAAGCGGAGTGGACTGATAGAGCATGAACTCCTGGCCTTTGCGTCATTCCGGGGCGCGGGCACAGCCCGCGATCGCGGAATCCAAAGCGTGGCTGTCGCACTAGAACATGGATTCCGGGTTCGCCGCTACGCGGCGCCCCGGAATGACGGAGGAGTGGTAAGCGGCGCCTACAGCCTGATCTCGCCGAGATTGACGCTGGCGCCGAGCCTGGCCTCGACGGTTTTCCTGCCGCGGCCGGGCGCGACGATTTCGATCTGGTAGGTGCCCGAGTTCTCGTCCAGCCGATCGAATTTGAAGTCGCCGTAATTGTCGCTCGCGGTCTCAGCGACAAGATGGCCGCTCTTGAGGAGGCGCACGCTTGCACCCTCGACACAGTCGACGACCCCGTCGACCTCCGCCGACACCGAACCGCCGATGAAGCATTTCGAGTAGCGCCAGAGGTTCTTGTAGTAGACGCGCGGCTTGGTGCCCGCCTCCGGTTTCATCACTTCGAGACCTTCCTCGCGGACGAGCCGTGCCATCTCGGCGTCCTCGACTTTGATGGACCGCATGGCGCCGGTCGGGCACGCCTGCTGGCCGCGGGTCTGCTGCCAGCCCTGATCGATGAGATGCGCATCGAACGGCCAGATTTGCGGGATCTGCAGTTCCTCGTTCCACCAAATGTGACCATAAGGGCAGCTTTCCACCAGGTCCCGTCGCCCCCTGGCCCTTTGCGGATCGATGATCACGATGCCGTCGTCGCGTTTCTTCACCGCATCCGCCCCCTTCGACAGGCAGGGGGCATCGTCGCAGTGATTGCACATGGTCGGAACGTAGGCGATGTCGATCATCGGCACCTGCCCGCGCTCCTTCTGCAGGATGTTGATCCACTTGTGACCGTGCTTCGGCATCGGTGCGGCGTAGCCGGGGAAGTCGTTGCCGACGTATTCATCCATCGCCGACAGCGTGCACAGATTGCAGTTGGTGCACTCGGCCACGTCGATGATCATGTTCCATTTTTGCATGACGGTACTGGGCCTCTATCTTTGCTCCGTCATGCGCGGGCTTGACCCGCGCATCCATCTGCCTTCGCAAGAGGATGGATTGCCGGGTCAAGCCCGGCAATGACGATGGAAGGCGTGCATCCTGTTGCCAAATTCACTTCGCCGGGACCAACGCCGCCTCCTGCAGCGTGCGCTTGATCTCCTTGTCCTTCTCCATCCGCGCGAACGTCTCCGACATATGCTCGATGCGGCCGTCCCAGACCTCGACCTGTACCAACGCGTTAGCGCCGGCGATCGAGTGCGTGGTCTTGGTCTGCGTGCGCTCGGGAGTGAGCAGGTTGAGGCACCCTCCCCGATCGACCGACTTGCCGGGCTCGCCCATCGGATCGTAGACCGCGGACGACTCGTAGCCGTGACACACGCCGCGCGGCAGCCGCTGCGTCGGCAACGCCGCGCAGATCACCGCGCCGCGGTCATTGTAGACCTTGACGAGATCGTGCTTCTTGATGCCGCGATCCTTGGCGTCGTCGGCATTGAGCCGCATGACCCAATAATAATAGCCGTCGACCTTGACGCGGTGGTCCTCGATGTTGAGCAGAAACGAGTCCTTGCCGTCGCCCTGGGTGTGGAAGCTGTACTTCGAGTGCGGCGTCAGCATCTGCAACGGATAGCGCTCGTACATCGAGCCCGAATGCGGGCCCTCCCATGACGGCTCGTATTTGACGATCGGCGGCCGCTCCGGATCGTGGAAACGCTTGAGGCTGTTGCACTCGAACTCGAGCTTGCCGGACTGGGTCTGCAGGCCCTTGAGATACTCGCCGGCGTAGTCGGACGGCAGCGGCTGGGCCTCGGGCACGTCCTTCTTGCGGTTCTCGTAGAACCATCGGAAGGACACCGGCGCTCGCAGTTTCTCCTTCTCGGCCGGCACGACGTAGTAGCCGCGCTTGATGAACTTCTTCCACGACAGCACCTTGGGCATGTCGGACGCATCGTAGAGCCGCTTCACCCAGTCGATCTCGTTGACGCCTTCGGAGAAATAGTTGGCGAGTCCCAGCCGTTTGCAAATCTCATTGAAGATCCAGAAATCGGACTTCGACTCCCCGAGCGGCTTGATCGCCGGCGCCTGGAAGATAATGACCCGGTGGTTGAGCTGCTGCTGGCCATGATGGCCGTAACCGCCGAGCCCGGCCCACTCCGAAATATCGACGCGCTCGAAATTGGTGCAGGCTGGCAGGATCACGTCGGCGAACTTGGCCTCGCCCTCGAACCAGATCGACTGGTTGACCACGAACTCCAGCGCATCCGACTGATACATCCGCACCCAGCGGTTGGTGTTGTTCATGGTGGCGAGGATCGAGCCGCCGTACTTGTACATCATCTTCACCGGCGCCTGGCCGGGCGCCGGATAGGCGAAGCGGGCGAACTGGTGCTCGATCGACTTGCCGATCCACGGATAGCCCTCGGCCTTGCCGTCGGTGATCGCCTCCGGCGTCGACAGCCGCGGGATGCGCTGGAACGCCGAGTTCATGGTCGGCAGCTGCGGCATGCGCTGATAGAGCGAGATCGGCAGCGCAGTGCCTTCGAGGTCGCCCGACATGCCGCCTTCGGAGTAGCCGGGGAAATAGAACTGGAAGTCGACCGGCGTGCCCCACTGGAGATTGCCCATGTTGCAGCCGGGCTTGCCGAGCCCCTGCATCGCGGACAGGCACACCATCACGCGCGCCCACTGGATGCCGGTCTGATTGCGGCAGGCGCCGCCGTGGCCGTTGCCCCAGCCGCCCGGCGCCAGATAGACGCGCTTGCCGCCCCACTCGCGCGCGAGCGCACGCACGTCCTTGGCCGGAACGCCGGTCTCCTGCTCCTGCCATTCCGGGGTCTTGGCGATGCCATCCTCCTCGCCGGTGAGGTAGGCCGCCCATTTGTCGAAGCCGACGGTGTGTGAGGCGACGTAATCCTTGTCGTAGAGGCCTTCCTTGATCCAGACGTAGGCGATTGCCATCGCCATCGCGACCGACGTGGTAGGCTTCGGCGCGAACCACTTGCCCGGGAGGAATTGGGCAGATGCATTGTAGTACGGGTCGACGTGAACGACCTTGATGCCGAGCTTGGGATTTTTCAGCCACTGCCGGCGAATGGTGCCTTCCTGCGCCCCGTAGGAGCCTGACGTCGTCTCCGGATCGGCCGCCCAGAACACGATCATGTCGCAGTTCTGCAGGCAGTCCTCGACGGTGCCGTAGGTCTCCGACTGGCCGACGCGCAGCGTGTAGCCCCAGTGGTGCACGGCGCCCCAGTACCAGCCTTCCCATGAATCCGGGTTGTGGTGGATCTGCGTGTAGCCGACCGCGTTGCGGAAACGGAACAGCGCCGAAAGGTAGTAGCCGATGTTACCCCAGGTGTGGTGGGAGCCATGCGACACCGCCATCACGCCTGGACCGTACTGCCGCTTGAGCCGCTTGATCTCGCTACCGACGAGGTCGAGCGCCTCCTGCCAGGAGATGCGGACGTAGTCGGACTTACCGCGGTTCTGCGGGTTGCGCTCGCCGTTCGGATCGAAGTCGACCCGCTTCATCGGATAGAGCAGGCGGTCAGGCGAATAGACGATCGATTTGGCGTTCTGACCATGGGGCGCAAGCGTAGTCTTGCGCGGTGGCGTGAAATCCATGCCGCGGGCGCGGATGGTCCACGACGCACCATCGTCCTTGGCGAGGTCGATCGGCGTCATCCGCACGATCTTGCCGTCCTTGACGTAGACGAACACCGGCCCGCCGTTCGTCATGTTGCAGTAGCGCATGCTGCCGTCGGGCATCTTCTCGCCGATGTCGAGCCCGGCGGACTGGCTCGCCATGATGGTCTGCGCAAACCAGTTGGTGAGATCCTCGGGGCCGTCGACGGTGAGCTTGAAATCCTTCTGCGCGTTGATCTGATCGAGCCAGTTGATCGGCGGCATTAACAGGTCGGCGCCGAGCGAGGCGTTCTTGAAGGCGAGCGTCACGTCCGCCTTCTTCTTCCGGCCCATCCCCGACCGGACCTTGCCGTCGCGGAACTCGTACCAGCGGCCGACTTCCTCGTCGCGCGCCATGATCCGGGCGACCAAGTTGCGCTCCTTCAGCCGCTCGCTAAATTCCGGGTGCTTCCGGGCGGTGTAGTTGAGCAGCCGGGCCAAACCCCACAGGATGGCGGAGAACTTCATTGCTGGGATCATGGTCTCCTCCTGACCGGCTTGACGCCGCGGCATTATGAATTCTCTGATACTTTCGGCGTGTGGCCCATCGGCGCAATAAGCGCAGTCCGATTGGGCATTACCGCCGACAGTCTATCGCCAAAGTTCGTCGCTCGCGAGCCTGGCGCCTTCAGCCAGGGCTGCAAGCTTCGCCCACGCGATCTGCGGATGGATCCGGCCGCCGAATCCGCAATCGCTTCCGGCGATCACATTCTCCCGCCCGACGGCCTTCGCGTATCTCACGATCCGGTCGGCAACGACCTGGGGGTGTTCCACGATATTAGTCGCATGGCTGACGACGCCCGGAATGAGCAGCTTGCCATCGGGCAGCTTGACGTCCTGCCACACCCGCCATTCGTGCTCGTGTCGGACATTTCCCGCCTCCACCGAGTAGGCGCCTGCGTTGACGGCCAGGACAAGGTCAACGATATCCTGCAACGGAATGTCGGTGGTGTGCGGCCCGTGCCAGCTTCCCCAGCAGATGTGGTAGCGGATGCGGTCCGCCGGCAGGCCCCGTAGCGCGTGGTTCAGAGCCTCGATGCGCACGCGCTCGAATTTCTTGAATTCGTCGAGCGGCGGTTCGGGATCGACCATGTCCCAGTTGTCTGGCAGGCTTGGATCATCGATCTGCAGGACAATCCCGGCGTCGACGATCGCCTTGTATTCGTCCCGCATCGCCTCGGCAGAGGCAAAGACGAACTCCTCCTCGGTCTTGTAATGCAGGTTCTCGCCCCGCGCGAAGCTTCCTGGCCCTATCGAGCACATGAAGCCTTCGTCGACACCGGCCGCAGCCATCGCCTTCTTGAGATTGGCAATGTCGGCTTCAATCGCTGCGTGACCGATATACCTAATTGGCGCGTTGCAGACAGGCCGCCGCGTGGGCCGACGGGCCGCGCTTCCGAGCAGCGTACCGCTTGATTCGGGATCGGTATAGAACTGGCTGAATTTCTGCCAGTCCCGGCGATTGCTGATCGTGGTCAGTGCAAGATCGGCAACGCTGGATCTCTTGTGCTTGGATTCCGGAACCGACTCTGCCGGAACGAACCCCTCCATCCGAGCAAAGGCATAGTTCCACCAAACGCCATAGTCGTAGTTGGAGGCCATCGGCTTGCCGAACTCGCCGTCGTCCGGAATATCGATGCCGAGCTCGTTTTGCTTGCGCACGACGTCGGAAACTGCCGACGCAAGGCACTGCGCGTACTTGGCGCCCTCGACTTTTTCGCCCTGTGCACGCGCCCGGTTCAATTCGATTAAATCGGCCGGCCGCGACAGGCTGCCGGCGTGCGTGGTCAGAATTCGATCGGTACTGCGCTTCATGGCTGTGCCTCGTTGACGGCGCTTCCCTTTGCGACCTTGCCCGAGTGCGTTCAACTTGCTCGCACGAGCTACTTTTTAATCAGTATACTGACGGTTTTCCCGCCACGTCAATGTACTCTTGCCGTTGTCATTTCGGACGCGGCGCTCGCGGCGAAGTCCGCAACGGCGCGCGGCTCAAGGTATTGTTGATACGTACGAGACGCTTCAGCATGCTCATGAAGACCGGACGCTCCGCCGGCCGCAGGGGGGCCAGGATCAGTCTCTGCGCCGACGCCACCGATGCATCAATCCCGCGCAACACCTTGCGTCCCTGCGGAGTGATGGTCAGCCGCTTGGTGCGTCGGTCATCCGAACCGGCCGCACGTTTGATCCATTTCTTGCTTTCCAGGCGGCTGACCACGCTGCCGATCGTCGAACGATCGAAAGCGATAATGTTGACCAGCGTCGTTTGATCGATCCGCGGATGCATCTCGACCGCCAGGAGCGCAGAGTACTGCACAGGCGTGATGTCGAATTCCTTCGTCTCCGCCACGAAGATTGCGACCGCGATCTGCTGCAGCCGCCGGATCAGATGCCCGGGCTTGTTGAACACCGCGTCAGGGTTGCGACGCATCGCTCACCTCGAGGGCGGTCTTCAAAGCACAGGTCATTTCGCCTTGATGCCGGACTCCTTCACCACCTTGGCCCATTTTTCGATGTCCTTGCGCAGATACGCATCGAACTCCGCCGGCGACATCGTCAGCGCCACCGCGCCCTGCTTGTCCCAGGCGGCCTTCACATCAGGACGGTTGATAACCTTGTTGATCTCGGCGTTGAGCTTGTCGACGATCGCTTTGGGCGTGCCCGCCGGCGCCATGATGCCAAGCCAGATCGTCGACTCGTATCCCGGCACACCGGCCTCGGCGATGGTCGGAACATCCGGCAGGACGGTCGAGCGCTTCGACGCCGAAGTGCCCAGCGCGCGCACCTGACCGGCCTTCACGTTCGACGCCATGGTGGTGATCGCGTCGAATCCCATCTGAACGTGTCCGCCGAGGACGCTGTTGCGCATTTCGCCTGACGCCTTGTGCGGCACGTGCACGAGGTCGGTGCCGCTCAGCGCTTTGAACAATTCACCCGCCATGTGATAGGGCGTGCCGGTGCCCGACGAGGCATAGTTGAGCTGGCCCGGCTTCGATTTGGCGAGCGCGATGAACTCCTTGAGGTCCTTCGCCGGTACCGAGGGATGAACCACCATCAGCAGATCGGAATAGTTCATGCCGGCGACCGGAACGAAATCGCGCATCAACTGGAACGGCTTGTTCGGCTGCAGCGACTCGTTGACCGTGTGGGTATTCGACATCGCCAGCAGCGTGTAGCCGTCAGGGGGCGACTTCGCGACCGCATCCGACCCGATGATCGAACCTGCGCCTGGCTTGTTCTCGATCACAACCGGCTGCTTGAGGGCCTCGCTCAGATGCTGGCCGAGCTGTCTGGAATAGACATCGGCCGGACCACCCGCGCCGAACGGCACGACGATCTTGATCGGCTTCGACGGATACTCCTGCGCCGGCGCGGCCGACGACCAGGCGAGCGCCAGTACGGGTAAGGCCAGAGCAAGCTTGCGCAACGATATCGTCATTGGGGTCCCTCCACGTTTTTCCGGTGATTGTGTCGAGCTATAGCGAACTGCCTCCGGTCCTTCAATGAGGCGCTTCGCCGCCAGGAGTGGGCAGCGCGTCGGCACTTCCCTGACTTTGGCCTTTGCACCGGGAGCGCCGGCTCGTAAGCTCGCCGCCCAGCGTCCAGAACAGCAACCGGACGCAGTCCTCGCCCACCGCACAACGGTGAAGGCCGGGACATCGAGGAAACCGCATTAGGGGGAAGTCATGGCCAACGCGACACCGCGTCTCTATCTTCCTGCGCTCGGCGGGCTCTATAGCGCGCTTGCCGAGTTTGCGGAGCCGATCCTGCGCATCGCGCTCGGCGGCATTCTCATTCCCCACGGAATGCAGAAGCTGTTCGGCTCTTTCGGCGGCATGGGACTTTCCGCCAATGCCGCGCTGTTTGACAAGATCGGCTATTCGCCCGGCATATTCTGGGGCACGCTGGTTGGGCTCACCGAATTCATCGGCGGCATCATGCTGGTGATCGGTCTGTTCACCCGCTTTGCCGCTGCCGCCGTGCTGATCTTCATGCTGGTGGCGATCAAGTTCACCTCCGCCAAGGGATTCTTCTGGAGCGCGGGCGGCATGGAATATCCGATCCTGCTCGGGGTCGTCGCATTCTACTTCGTCATTCGCGGCAGCGGCCCGTGGTCGGTCGACCACAAGATCCTCGAGCGCGAGCTGTAGTCGCTGGAGGCCAGATCTTTACCGTTCGTGCCCGCGAAAGCGGGCACCCAGTCACTTGCTCTTGGTGGTGTTGCCCTGGGTCCTCGCTTTCGCGAGGACGAACGGAGACGCACGTCGCCTCACGCCCACAACTGCTTGCTCGCCAGCCGCGCGCCCTCGGCCAGCGCTTCAAGCTTCGCCCACATGATCGAAGGGTGGACCCGCCGGTAGAAAGGTCCCTGCGCAAAGCCGCAGTCGGTTCCGGCGATCACGTTCTCGCGCCCGACCAGCGCTGCGTAGCGACCGATGCGCTCGGCGATGAGTTCGGGATGCTCGACCACGTTGGTGGCGTGGCTGATGACGCCCGGGATCAGCACCTTGCCGGCGGGCAGCTTGACGTCTCGCCAGACTTTCCACTCGTGTTCGTGGCGCGGATTGGCGCCTTCGATCACGTAGGCGCCGGCATTCACCTTGAGGATCAGATCGACGATGTCCTTGAGCGGCACGTCGCTGGTGTGCGGCCCAGGCCAACTGCCCCAGCAGACGTGGTACCGGATGCGCTCCGGCGGCAGGCCGGCAATCGCCGCATTGAGCACGTCCATGTGAGTCTCGACCCACTTGCGATACTCGGCGAAGCTCGCCGGCGGCACCATCCGGTCGTAGGTCACTGCGGCGCGCGCATCGTCGAGCTGAAGCACGAAGCCCGCTTCGACGATCATTCGATATTCGGTGGCCATGGCGGCGCCGATGGCGTGTAACAGGTCCTCGTCGCTCTTGTAATATTCGTTCTTGCGATCCGGGATGACGCTTGCCGGCGCCGCAACCGGCATGAACGCCTCGGTGACCTTGGTATCCTTGAGGGCGTTCTTGAAGTTGTCGATGTCACGCTGAAGGTCGGCCTGCCCGGTGTAGGAGATCGGGCCAACGCAGACTGAATCCATCCGCGTTGCAGGCTCCTCGCGAGCATCGAGCTCGGTATAGAATTCGGAGAAGCGCTCGCGGTCGGCGCCGCGCTGGAACGGGTTAGCGCCGTACTTCACCGGCCGCCGCTCGAAGCCGCTGAGGCGCTCCAGCGCGTACTGCGACCAGCTGAACGATTTGCCGAATTCACCGTCGCTCACCACATCGATGCCGGCCTCGGCCTGGTGGCGGACGATGTCGGCCACCGAGTTGGCTAGGCACGCATCGTAGAGCTCGCGATTATAAGGTTTGCCGGCCTGCTTCGCGCGTAGGAAGTCCTGCAGCGGCTGCGGCCTGATCAGGCTGCCGACATGGGTCGTGAGAATCCGTTCGGTGCTTTGCTGCATCTCGTCTCGTTCAAATTTTGGCTGGGGCGCGGGCTTTAGCAACGTTGCGACTTGCACGCAACCGCGATCGCGCCGGGTGCTGGGAACTTCACGCACATCGTCAAAGGTATGCCAGTACGACATCGCCGCGCGCAGGCGTAAGGCAGCGTTCGAAGCCGAAATGGCGGCCGGGAGCCGCGATCGATGTTATTTTGGTGCTGTGAGACGAGCCACGGTCAGGCAGCGCTCTTAGCCGTGGTGGTGGTGGTGGTGGTAGTAGCGGCGACCGGCACGGCATCGCGGTCCCACTGGCGCAGGACCAGATCGAGCGTTGCGACCTCGACGCGGTTGCGGCCGCGCTCCTTGGCGTAATACAGCGCCTGGTCGGCTTGTCCGAGCAAGTCCCCGAGGTTGAACTGCTTGTCGCCGTTCACCACGAGGCCAATGCTGACGGTTGCGCCGACCGGACGGCCGTCGACCTCGCCCGCCAACTCGGCGAACGTCGAGCGCAGGCGCTCGGCAAGCGTCACCGCCTTTTCCCGTCCGACGTCATAAAGGACGACCGCGAATTCCTCGCCACCGAGACGTCCGATGGTGTCGGTCGAGCGCAAAATAGCCCGAGCGGTGTCGGCAAAGACCTGCAGCACGCGATCGCCGATTGCATGCCCGAAGCGATCGTTGATCGACTTGAAATGATCGAGGTCGATCAACAGAACCGCGGTCGACCGGTTGGCACCGAGCCGCTTCGCCAGTTCAGTGCCGTCGTTGAGGAAGGAGCGACGGTTGGCCAGCCCGGTCAGTGGGTCGACCATGGCGGCGGTGCGGTGGCGGTACTCGGTACGCTCCTTCGCCATGGCGAGCAGGATGAAGGCGATGGCGATGGTGAACAGCAGCGCCTCGAAGCTCAGCACGGTCATCCAGACGCTGCCGATGACCTCGCTTGCGGTCGACCAGGGCAGGATTTCAAACAGCGGCGTGCGCAGCAGGAACAGCGCGCCGTGCGCGAACAGCATGAAGATTGCCGGCCAGCGCGATACCAGCGGCTCGTCACGGCCGCGCCAGAACTCGTAGGCGGCGAGCCACGTGTAGGTGGTGATGATCCCCGAGGCGAGCAGGAAACGAATCTCCATATCCCCGGAAAAGCTCGGGAGGTGCACGACGACCAGCCAAAGCGCCGGGCCCGCCAGCAGATACATCGGCAGCACCGGACGCCCGTCGAACACTCGTGCACCGGTCCATGTGACGCCAAAGCTCACGAACAGCAACGCATTGGCGAGATCGATCGAGATCACGTCGGAAACCGAACCGTACATCCCGAACAGCGCAATCGAGGCTGCCCGCAACAGATGGGCTGAGCCCCACCAGGCCACCGCCCGGATCTGCAAGTTCTGCACCCAGGCAAACAGTAAGAGCAGGCCGAGAATGGCCTCCACGTAGATGGTCACGAGAAACAGCGTGTTGACGTCGAGATCCATCGGACCGCTACCGGATTGAGGCTGGGAAATGGCAGGTGCCGGGCGAATTCATTACCCGGCACCTTCTGTTCTACGGGCAAAAAATGCGTGAACACCTGGTGCGGCCATCCGCCAAAGCCGTTCTATGGTTTCAACACTCTTTCGCGATTGCGTGCATTTGTCGCGAGGGCTGCTCGTGGCCCGGCCTGGCGTTCCGATCCCCCGCACGCTTGTCGGCGCACCTGGGGTCCTCTACGCTTGGCCCTTCCTGCCCATTGGATCGCCTATGCAAATCAGCGACGGAATCGTCGGCGCCATCGGCAACACGCCGTTAATCTTGCTCAAGCGCGCCTCCGAGGCCACCGGCTGCACGATCCTGGGCAAAGCCGAGTTCATGAACCCCGGCCAGTCGGTCAAGGACCGCGCGGCGCTGTTCATCATTCAGGACGCGGTGCGGCGCGGCACGCTGCGGCCCGGTGGCGTGGTGGTCGAGGGCACGGCCGGCAATACCGGAATCGGGCTCGCGCTGGTCGGCAACGCGCTGGGCTTCCGTTCCGTGATCGTGATCCCGGACACCCAAAGCCAGGAAAAGAAGGACATGCTGCGCCTTTGCGGCGCCGAGCTGGTCGAGGTGCCGGCAGTCGCCTATGCTAATCCGAACAACTACGTGAAGATTTCGGGTCGGCTCGCCGAGCAATTGGCGAAGACCGAGCCGCACGGCGCGATCTGGGCCAACCAGTTCGACAATATCGCCAACCGGCAGGCCCACATCGAGACCACCGGCCCGGAAATCTGGCAGCAGACCGACGGCAAGGTTGATGGCTTTACCTGCGCGGTCGGGACCGGCGGCACACTTGCCGGCGTCGCGATGGCGCTAAAGGACCGCAATAAGAACGTGCGCATCGCACTGGCCGATCCGATGGGCGCGGCTCTCTACAGTTATTACACGCAAGGCGTCCTCAAGTCGGAGGGCTCCTCCATCACCGAGGGCATCGGCCAGGGCCGCATCACCCGGAATCTGGACGACGCCCCGATCGACACCGCCTATCAGATCCCGGATTCGGAGGCGGTGCCGATCATCTTCGACTTGCTCGAGCACGAAGGGCTGTGCATGGGCGGCTCGACCGGCATCAATGTCGCAGGCGCGATTCGGCTGGCCAAAGAGCTCGGGCCGGGCCACACCATTGTCACCATCCTTTGCGATTACGGCACACGTTATCAATCCAAGCTGTTCAATCCGACGTTCCTGCGCGAAAAGAACCTTCCCGTTCCGCCGTGGCTTGAGCGGCAATCCGCGCTAAATGTACCGTACCAAGTTGTATGATTCGCTGGGCGGGACGCCATGCCGACCGATTGCCTGTTTCGCGAGGACTCCTACCTCAAGGAATGCAGCGCCACCGTCGTCGGTTTGACCGAGACGGGAGGAATCGTGCTTGATCGAACGGTGTTCTACGCCGTGTCCGGCGGTCAGCCGTCGGACGGCGGCGTCGTCACCGCCGGCGGCGCTCCGATCCTGATCGCCAACGCGACGTTCACTGACCCGGGCAAAACGGAAATCGCCCATCAGCCGGCAGTTACCACCGGCATCGATCTCCGGGTCGGCGATCCGGTACATGCCCTGATCGACTGGGACCGGCGCTACGCCCGCATGCGCATGCACACCGCGCTGCATTTATTGTCCGCGGCTTTGCCGTTTCCGGTCACCGGCGGAGCGGTCGGCGAGACCGATGGGCGGCTCGACTTCGACATTCCCGAAGCCGGGCTCGACAAGGACGAGATCACCGAGAGGCTCGCCCGGATGATCGCCGCCAATGCCGAGGTGCGTTCGTACTGGATCACCGACGACGAGCTCGCGGCCAAGCCAAGTCTGGTCAAGACCATGTCGGTGAAGCCGCCGATAGGAACCGGCCGCGTGCGCCTGGTCGAGATCGTCGGCTACGACCTTCAGCCCTGCGGCGGCACGCATGTGCGCAATACCCGCGAGATCGGCGATGTGCGGGTCGTCCAGATCGAGAAGAAGGGCAAACAGAACCGGCGCGTCCGCATCGCGTTCGCGTGACCGGCAGGAAACCAAACATGACCCTCCCCTCCCCGTGGCTCGTTTCCACCGAATGGCTCGCCGCCCGCCTCGGACAACCCGGCATCACCGTGGTCGACGGCTCGTTCTACCTGCCCGCCCTCAAGCGCGACGCCAAGGCGGAGTACCTCGCCGGCCACATTCCGGGCGCGGTATTCTTTGACATCGACGCCGTCGCGGATCATTCAACGTCGCTGCCACATATGCTGCCCGACGCCGCACAATTTGCCCGCGATGTGGGTGCGCTCGGCGTCGGCCACGACGACACCATCGTGGTGTACGACGGCGTCGGGCTCGGCGGCGCACCGCGCGTGTGGTGGACGTTCCGCGTCTTCGGCGCGCGCAACGTGTTCATTCTGGATGGCGGGCTGCCGAAATGGACCGCCGAAGGTCGGACGATCGAACCCGGCGAGGTGCGGTGCGCGCCGCGCACGTTTGCCGCCACGCTCGATCGCTCCTCCGTCGCCGGCATGCACGACGTCGCGCAGGCGCTGGCCGACGAGTCCGCGCAGGTGGTGGATGCCCGCCCCGCCGAGCGGTTCCGTGGCGAAGCGGTCGAGCCGCGGCCCGGCGTGCGCCCGGGCCACATGCCGGGCGCATTCAACGTGCCGGTGACTGGATTGATCGACAACGGCCGACTTATTGCGCCGGAAAAGATCGCCGAGCGGTTCCGGGCGGGCGGCGTCGATCTCGACAAGCCGATCATCACGAGTTGCGGATCGGGCGTGACCGCCGCCACGCTCTGGTTCGCGCTTGATGCCATCGGCAAGGCGCCCAAGGCGCTCTACGACGGCTCCTGGACCGAATGGGGTGCGGCCGGCGAGATGCCCATCGAGCCTAAGGGGAAACCCTGACACCCGGTTGCTGCCGCCTTTCAATGGCACAGCAGCATGCGGCAGACACTGTGAGGAATATCTCCCGGTCTTTTTTGGGCGAGGGAGAAGACTTATGTTTGGCGAGCGAGGTCGAGGGGCAATCGAATCTCTCCGGGCGAGGTATCGATGATTTTCCGCCAGCTCTTCGACAGCGTCTCCGGCACCTACACCTACCTGCTCGCCAGCCGTAGAGGCGGCGAGGCGCTGATCATCGATCCGGTAATTGAGAAGGTCGACCGCTATCTGCAGCTCGTCAATGAACTCGACCTCAAGCTGGTCAAAGCGGTCGACACCCATCTGCATGCCGACCACATCACCGGGCTCGGCGCGCTGCGCGACCGCACGCGGTGCGTCACCGTCATGGGCGAGCAGAGCCAGGCCGACGTGGTGTCGATGCGGCTCGGCGAAGGCGACAAGCTCACCATCGAGGGGCTGGCGCTCGACGTGCTCTACACGCCGGGCCACACGGACGACTCCTACAGCTTCGTGATGCGCGACCGGGTGTTCACCGGCGACACGCTGCTGATCCGCGGCACCGGCCGCACCGATTTCCAGAATGGCGATCCGCGCGCGCAATTCGACTCGATCTTCAACAAGCTGCTGAAATTACCGGACGACACGATGGTCTTCCCTGCCCACGACTACAAGGGCGAGACGGTGACGACGATCGCGGAGGAGCGGGCGTTCAATCCGCGGCTCCAGGTCCGCTCGGTCGAGCAGTACGTCGACATCATGAACAACCTGAACCTGCCGAACCCGAAGATGATGGACGTCGCGGTGCCGGCCAACATTCGGGTCGGTCTGGCGCAAGAGGCGATCGCGCGCCACGGCTGGGCGCTCAGTCCGTCCGAGGCGATGACGCTGATCGTCAAGCCCGGGGTGACGCTGGTCGATCTGCGCGAAAAATCCGAGCGGGAGAAGCACGGTGTCATTCCCGGCTCGCTGCACGCCCCCTACCCCGACCTCGCCGCCAATGTGCAGCCCGGCGGAATGCTGCATGAGCTTGCTCATGCCACGCGTAACCGCATCGTGTTCTATTGCGCCTTCGGCGAACGCTCCGCCATGGCGGTGCAGGCCGCACAGGACGCCGGCATCGCCGGCGCCTGCCATATCGAGGGCGGCCTCGACGGCTGGAAGAAGGCCTGCGGTCCGTTGGCAAGGTGAGGCGGCGTCATTCCGGGGCGCTGCGAAGCAGCGAACCTGGAATCCATTTTCCTGATCCGTGACATGGATTCCGGGCTCCGGCCTCCGGCCGGTCCCGGAATGACGGCCTCACCCGCGATAGCACTCGGCCGCGAGTGCGGTGTCGAGAAACTCGCGGAAGCCGCTGATTTTGCCGTCTCGGATCGTGAAGATGTGAACCCAATCGCTGGCCATCGCCCTGCCGGTCTTGCGAAGAGTTAGGGCATAGTCGCCGAGTACGAAGACCTTGTCGCCCGAGGCGTATAACTCGCGCGGCGTGAACTGCGAGAATTCGTTGTTCTCGGCGACGATGTCGAAGAATTCCCGCACCTGCTCGTGGCCTTTGCGCGGCCCGAAGCCGGGATAGTCCGAGGCGCGGCCTCCGGAATACCAGTCGATGTCCGGTGTCATGGCCGCCAGGAGCGTCGCGATGTCCCCTTTGCCATAGGCGGCGTAGAGATTCTGGACGAAGGCGATATTGACGTCACTCATCGGGTTCCTCCCCATTGCGATCGCCAACATACGAGCGGGCCTTGAGCGCAGATGCAACCAGTCCGTGCAAAAAAGGCGGAAAATTCGCCGGGATCACCGCAAAATCTGGCTCAGGAACAGCTTGGTCCGCTCGTGCTGCGGGCTGGCGAAGAACGGGCCGGGCTCGTTCGCTTCGATGATCTGCCCGGCGTCCATGAACACCACGCGGCTCGCCATCTGGCGGGCAAAGCCCATCTCATGGCTCACCACCAGCATGGTCATGCCATCGAGCGCCAGCGCCACCATGGTGTCGAGCACCTCTTTGACCATCTCCGGGTCGAGCGAAGAGGTCGGCTCGTCGAACAGCATGATCTTCGGCTGCATGCACAGCGCCCGGGCGATCGCCACCCGCTGCTGCTGGCCGCCGGAGAGCTGCGCCGGATACTTGTCGGCCTGCTCGGGGATGCGGACCCGCGCGAGATAGTGCCGCGCCAGTTCCTCGGCTTCCTTGCGCGGCGTCTTGCGGACCCAGATCGGGGCCAGCGTGCAGTTGTCGAGCACGGTGAGATGCGGAAACAGGTTGAATTGCTGGAAAACCATGCCGACCTCGCGGCGCACCTCGTCGATCTTCTTGAGGTCGTCCGTCAATTCCATGCCGTCGACGACGACGCGGCCGCGCTGCCAGCTTTCCAGCCGATTGATGCAGCGGAGCAATGTGGACTTGCCGCTTCCCGACGGCCCGCAGACCACGATGCGCTCGCCGCGCATGACCTTGAGATTGATGTCGCGCAGGACATGGAAGGCGCCGTACCATTTGTTGAGCGCCGTAATCTCGACCGCCAGCTCGTGAGTGGTGGTCGCGAGCGCTCCGCCGGGGGCGCGCGGCACAGTGCCGTTGACCGGTTTGTCGTCGCCGCTCATGAGTTCACCGCACGTGCTCTGTCGCCAGCCGCCGCTCCATGGCCAGCGCATAGCGCGACATGCCGAAGCTGACGAGGAAGTAAATGATGCCGGCAAAAGCAAACCCAGTGAACAGCGTCACCGGCGTCGCCCAGTTCGGGTCGGCGAATGCTGCGCGCATTTGTCCGAGCAGATCGAAGATCGCCACGATCAGCACCAGCGTGGTGTCCTTGAACAGCGCAATGAACGAGTTGACCAGCCCCGGGATGACCAGCTTGAGCGCCTGCGGCATGATGATGAGCCCGGTCATTCGCCAATAGCCCAAGCCAAGCGCCATCGCGCCTTCGAACTGGCCGCGCGGAATCGCCTGCAGGCCGCCCCGGATCACTTCTGCGAGATAAGCGCCGGCAAACAGCACGACGCCGATCAGCACCCGCATCAGCGCGTCGATTTTCCAGCTCTCCGGCAGGAACAGCGGCAGCATGTAGGTCGCGAAAAACAGTACCGTGATCAACGGCACGCCGCGCCAGAACTCGATGAAGACGATCGACAGCGTGCGCATGATCGGCAGTTCCGAGCGGCGGCCGAGCGCGAGCAGGATGCCGAGCGGCAGCGATCCGATGATGCCGGTGAATGAGATCACCATGGTCACCAGCAGCCCGCCCCACAGCCGGGTCTCGACATGAGGCAACCCGAACATGCCGCCGACCAACAGCACGAAGGCGACCACCGGGAAGACTCCGAAAAACAAAATGGCGTTGAGCGTTTTCGCCGGCGCGGCCGGGATCAGCAGCGGCGTCAGCAGCAGCACACAGAGCAATAGCGTCAGATCGACCCGCCAGCGCTCGCTGTCGGGATAGAAGCCGTACATGAACTGGCCGAATTTGGCGGTGATGAACGGCCAGCAGGCGCCGACCTCGCGGCCGACGGTCTGTGCCAGGCAGGCGGTGCGGTCGTCGCCGGTCCACACCGCGTCGATCAGCAGGAACTTGATCGCCGGCCAGCCAAGCCCGACGATTACCACCAGTCCGAGCACGGTCAGCGTGGCGTTGAGCGGCCCGCTGAACAGCCGCTGATGCATCCAGCCGATCGGCCCGCGCTCAATGACGGGCGGCGGCTCGGGCTCGGCGAGCGCGCGGCGCACATAGGAAACTGGGGCAGCGTCCGGCATCAGCGCTCCGTGATCCGGATTCTGGCGTTGTACCAGTTCATCAGAGCACTCGTTGCCAGCGACAGCGTGAGATAGACCGCCATGGTGATGGCGATGATCTCGATGGCCTGGCCGGTCTGGTTGAGGGCGGTGCCGGCGAACACGGCGACCAAATCGGGATAACCGATCGCGACCGCCAACGAGGAGTTCTTGGTCAAATTGAGGTACTGGTTGGTCAGCGGCGGTATGATCACCCGCAGCGCCTGCGGCACCACGATCAGCCGCAACATCAGGCCCCGCCGCAGGCCGAGCGCAAACGCCGCCTCGGTCTGCCCGCGCGGAACCGCCAGGATGCCGGCACGGACGACCTCGGCGATGAACGCCGCCGTATAGGTCGAGAGTGCGATCAGCAGCGCCACAAATTCCGGCAGCAGCCGAAGCCCGCCGACGAAATTGAAGCCGCGAAGCTGCGGCACCTCGAATGTCACCGGGAAGCCCGTCGCCACCAGCGCGATGAGCGGCAGCCCGATCAGCAGTGCGAGTCCGACCCCAAGTACCGGGAAGGTTTCCCCGGTACGGTCCTGCCGCCGTCTCGCCCAGGCGCGCATCGCCAACGTGAGAACAATCGCCAGCACCACCGACCAGAGAACATAGCGGGCCCCCTCCCCGAACACCGGCGCCGGCACAAGGATGCCGCGGTTGTTCACGAACATCGTGCCGAACAGCGACAGGCTCTGGCGCGGTCCCGGCAATGTCCCGAGCACGGCCAAGTACCAGAACAGGATCTGGAACAAGAGCGGCAGGTTGCGGATCAACTCGACATAGCCGCCGGCCAGCCGGGCGATCAGCCAGTTGGGCGACAGCCGGGCGATGCCGATGAAAAACCCAAGCACGGTCGCGAACACGATGCCCAGGATGGAGACCAAGAGGGTATTGAGCAACCCGACCAGAAACACCCGGGCGTAACTATCTGACTCGGTGTATGGAATGAGCGACTGGCTGACGCCGAAGCCCGCGGTGTTCTCCAGAAAACCGAAACCGCTGGTGATGTTCTGCGCCGCCAGGTTCTCGCGCGCATTGATGACGAACTCGATGCCGAGCCAAATTACGCCTGCCAGCAGCACAAGCTGATAGCCGTAGGCCCGGATTTTCGGGTTGTTGTAGAATGCGACCCGCGGCGGCAGCGCGTATTCCGCTTCGGTCGCCACGGCGTACTCTCCCCTAGCGACGTGTCCTAAGCTCTGATCCAGCGGGACGGCATCGGCTGTTCCGTTCGTGCCCGCGCCAGCGGGCACCAGTTCATCGCTTTCGTGGTCGATTCTTGCTGGTCCCCGCGTTCGCGGGGACGAACGGAGACCGGCAGCCCGCTTACCGGATCGGCGGCGCGTATTGGATGCCGCCCTTGGTCCACAGCCGGTTGAGGCCGCGGCTGATGCCGAGCTTGGAGCCCGTGCCGACGTTACGGTCGAACACCTCCCCGTAGTTGCCGACCTGCTTGAGGATACGGACGACCCAGTCCTTGGTCAGGCCGAGTTGCTCGCCGTAATTGCCCTCGACGCCCAGGAGCCGCCGGATTTCCGGCTGGTTCGATTTCATCGCATCGTCGACGTTCTTCGATGACACGCCAAGTTCCTCGGCGTTGAGCATCGCAAAGTTGACCCATTTGACGACGTCGAACCACTGGTCGTCGCCATGGCGAACCAGCGGCCCCAGCGGCTCCTTGGAGATCACCTCGGGCAGGATGACGTGGTCATTGGCGTTGGTGAGCTTGAGTTTCTCGGAATAGAGCTGCGATACGTCGGTGGTAAACACGTCGCAACGGCCGGCCTCGTAGGCCTTGACGGTTTCGTCGGCGGTTCCGAAGGCGATCACCTCGTACTTCATGTTGTTGGAGCGGAAGAAGTCGGCGAGGTTGAGCTCCGTCGTGGTGCCGGTCTGGGCGCAGACCGAGGCGCCGTTGAGTTCGAGCGCCGAGTTCACCTTGAGCGCCTTGCGCACCATGAAACCCTGGCCGTCATAGTAGGTCACGCCGGCGAAATTGCCGTAGGCAACGTCGCGCGAGATCGTCCAGGTGGTGTTGCGGGACAGCAAATCGATGGCACCGGACTTGAGCGGCTCAAAACGATCCTTCGCGGACAACGGTGTGTATTTGACCTTGCTGGCGTCGCCGAGCACCGCGGCCGCGATTGCCCGGCAGAAGTCGACGTCGAAGCCGGTCCAGTTGCCCTTGTCGTCGGGATTGGAGAATCCCGGTAGCCCCTGGCTGACCCCGCAGATCAGCGAGCCGCGGTCCTTGACCGCTTTGAGCGTCTGGGCGGACGCCGCCGCCGGCACCAGGCTGAGCGCGGCGATCATGCCGAGAACGAGGTTGACGCGTTTCATGGGATGGCCTTTGTCAAGCGTTGTCCGTAGGTTGTGAAGCGGAGGCGGTGGCTTTGGAACTCATTCACCAGTCCGGCGAAGCGATCCTGTGCGAGTGAGCATCGCCCTTTCGGCGCTTGTCGCCTTCCCCGCTGCAAGTCTTCTATATCTCAGGCCGATCGGGCATCGCGGTCAAGGGGTTGACGCTTGCGCCGCACCTCGCCATGACCTCCCTTTCCCCGCGCTGGAACCGCTCGCATGAACAAGCCTTCAGATGCCGACTCTCCGCCGCTCAAACCGGCGACCCGCCTGGTCACCGGCGGGCGCGACCCGGCGGCATATCACGGCTTCGTCAACCCGCCAGTTTATCACGCCTCCACGGTACTTTATCCGACCGCGCAAGACTTCCGCGCGCGCCGCGCACGCTACCGCTATGGACGGCAGGGCTCGCCGACCACCGAGGCGCTGGAAACCGCACTACGCGAACTTGAAGGACCGCAGTGCGCCGGCGTGACGCTGGCGCCCTCGGGGCTTGCGGCAATTTCACTCGCTCTGCTGTCCGTGCTCAAGACCGGCGACCACGTGCTGGTTACCGACAGCGTCTACCTGCCGACGCGCAAGTTCTGCGATGGCCTGCTCAAGCGCTATGGCATCACCACCACCTATTACGATCCGATGCTCGGCGCCGGCATCGATGCCCTGATCCAGCCGAACACCCGCGCGGTATTCGTCGAGGCGCCGGGTTCGCTGTCGTTTGAAATGCAGGACGTGCCTGCAATCGCGGCCGCCGCCCACACGCGCGGCGCGGTCGTGCTGATGGACAACACCTGGGCCACGCCGCTCTATTTCTCCGCTTTCGAGAAGGGCGTCGACCTCTCGATCCAGGCTGGGACGAAATATATCGGCGGCCATTCCGACATCATGTTCGGCACCGTGTCGGCCAATGCCGCCAACTGGAAGCGGCTCAGTGACACCCGACAGGAGCTTGGCCTCTCCGTCGGACCGGATGACGCATATCTGGCACAGCGCGGCTTGCGCAGCATGGGCGTGCGGCTCGCGCATCAGCACCAGGCGGGACTGAAGGTCGCGCGGTGGCTCGAACGGCGGCCGGAGGTACTGCGCGTGCTGCATCCCGCGCTCGAAAGCGATCCGGGACACGCGATCTGGCGGCGCGACTTCCTTGGCGCGTCGAGCCTGTTCAGCTTCGTGTTCAAGCCAGTGCCGGAGGCCGCGGTCGATGCCTTTCTCGATCAGCTGAAGCTGTTCGGCATGGGCGCTTCCTGGGGCGGCTACGAGAGCCTCGCGACGCCGTTCGACTGCACATCGTTCCGGACCGCCACCCGGTGGGAGCCCGGCGGTCCGGCGGTGCGCCTGCATATCGGGCTCGAGGACGTCGACGACCTTACCGGCGATCTGGAACGCGGCTTTGCGGCGATGGCAGCGGTGCGGTAGGCGGTCGCCGGCGGTGCGCCGCAATTCACCGCCGGTTGGTGGCGTCGGCAGTGTGTAACGGGATTGCGCGCGGTGAAATTCCGGGATTCCCGTCGATATCGCGATACCGAAATACCTTCTCGTTGGTGGCGCCGATCATCCAAGAGTGCATGCCGCACAAATCGTCACTTCATTAAAATCTTCGCTCATCTGTCGAGATTAATGCTTACTCGAAGAAGCAACACGTTTGACGCCGAGCGCCATATTTCGCGAGTTTTAGAACGGTACGCACGCTCCAATCATCGGAGGGCGCGTCATGCAAATTTACCAACAAGCGGGATCAACCAATTTTGTCACGTTCGGGCGGCGAAATGTCGGACTTCGCGTCTGCATCGCCGGAGACAAGCAACACATCCGAACATTTCTCTCGGAGGCGTTGCAGGGCCTCGGATTCGTCACCTGCGAATGCGAGCAGGTTGAACAGCTGGACGAGACGATCGAGACGCGGACGCCCGATCTCATTGTCCTTGATTTGACGACGGCAGGATTTGAGGCCGCCGAGATGCTGAAGACACTCGTTGCCAGGCCGTTTGCCGGCAAGGTTCTGTTGCTTGGTCCCCGAACGTCCCCGGCGGTGACGGCGATCGAAGATCTCGCGGGACTGCTCGGCCTCACATTGCTGCCGACGCTCTACACGCCTTTCGGCGAGACCGGCCTGCACGATAGCGTCGCCGCGCTATTGCCAACCGAAGACCCGCCAGATTCGCCCATTCACTTGGACGAGGCGGTACGCGAAGGATGGCTTGAACTCTGGTATCAGCCGGAAATCAATGCGCGTTCGCTCGCCATCGACCGGGCGGAAGCGCTCATTCGCATCCGTCATCCGAAATGGGGCGTCGTTCCGCCAGCATACTTCATCCCGGACGACGGCGATCCGCATTTCCGCGCCCTGTCTGAATACGTCATCGGCCGCGCCGTCGAGGATTGGCGCTATTTTGCATCCCGTCAGGCCCATGTTCAGATTGCCATCAACCTGCCGATCGCCTTTCTTCGGGATTCAGGATCGCTGGACGACCTGTGCCGGCAAATGCCGGACCATCCGGCGTTCGACGGACTGATCGTCGAAATCAACGGCACCGAGGTCATTCGCAATCTGGAGCTCGCGAAAGACGTCGCCAGGCAGCTTCGCTTCCACAAAATCGCAATCGCAATCGATGACGTCGGCGCCGAATGGTCCCAGTTCTCGGGATTGGCCGACTTTCCTTTCGTCGAAATCAAAGTCGATCGAAAATTCATTTCCGGTTGCGCCGACGACCGTTTGAAGAAGTCGGTATGCCGCCGGATACTCGCCCTTGCCGACGGCTACGGCGCCTGCACGGTCGCGGAAGGCGTCGAAACCAAGGCCGATTTTCTGGCCGCTCGCGAGATGGGATTCGACAAGGTGCAAGGCTTCTACTTCGAACGACCCTCTACGGCGAAGAAGTTCGTGGGGAACCTGCTGGACGGGCCCATGAGCCTGCCGAACTGACGGTCAAACGGCGGGCCGCCGTCCGCCGGGCAACCGGGCTCAAGCGCGAGCATGCGGACAATCCCCTTCCCGCCAGGGAGAGGATTGTTCCGCTCTCGGTGTGGCCCGGAGCTACTGGCCGAACTTGAGGTTCGCCGCCTTGGCGACGGCAGCGAATTTCTCGATATCGGCGTCGATCATCTTACGGAAATCTTCGCCCGATGTGCCGCCCGGGTTGACTGCCATGCCCCTGAGCTTGGCGGACACCGCCGGATCCTTGATCGCCTGGCGCAGTGCCACCTCGAGCTTGGCCGCAATGGCGGGCGGCGTCGCCGCGGGAACGAAGAAGCCGCTGTAGAGATACACATCGACGTCCGGATATCCGGCCTCCGCCATGTTGGGCACGTCCGGCAGTTCGGGCGAGCGGACCGACCCGGTCACCGCCACCGCCCTCACCTTGCCGCCCTTCACCATTGGAATTGTCGGCGGACCATCGGCAATAGTGAGCAGGGTCTGGCCGCCGATAACGCTCAGCAGCATCTCATTGCTGCTCTTGTACGTGATGGGAACGCCGGGCATGCCGGTCTTGAGCTTGAACAGTTCGGTGGTGATGGTGAAGGCTGGCGAGGTGGTCGCATAGTTGGCCTTGTCGGGGTTCGCCTTGGCCCACGCGACCACGTCCTTCACGGTCTTCGACGGATTGCTCGTCGGGATCACCATGATCAGCGGAAAATTCGCCGTCATGGTGAGCGGCGTGAAGGTCTTGGTCGGGTGGTAGGCCAAATTCGGCAACGTCGCGGCCGCAATCGACATCATGCCGCTCGCGCCGACCAGAACGGTGTAGCCGTCGGCCGGTTCGCGCGCGACGAATTCGGCCGAAAGCCGCCCGCCGGCGCCCGGCTTGTTCTCGATCACCACCGGCTGCTTGAGAATGTCCGACAGCTTCTGACCGACCAGCCGGGCGAACAAGTCGTTCCCGCCGCCGGCGCCAAAGCCGACGATGATCCGGATCGGCTTGTTCGGGAAATTCGCCGCGGGGTCCTGCGCCAACGCCGGTTGCGAGGTTAGCGCAAAGACCCCAAGCAGCATCGTCAACAGAGCGCGCTTCACCATGGCATTCCTCCGGTCTTATGGTTTGCAGTCTTATGGTTTGCAGCAGCCTTTTCGGCAAATCCCGCTGCCGTCAAGTGCCGGCAGCGCCGCAGGTTGGACGCGCTCACGGTCTTCGCCCAGATCGCCGTCAAATTGACGCCACTCTGCGGCACGTTCTAGGGTCATCGCAGCGCCGGATTCGAGAGTTTCGCAAGCACGCATGGACGGACGATGTCGGTGAGAGGCTACCCCAGGATCGTCAGCGCGTCCGACGATCTGTTTGGCCATCCGCGCGGGCTCACCTTCCTGTTCACCACCGAGATGTGGGAGCGCTTCTCGTATTACGGGATGCGGGCGCTACTCGTTCTCTACATGGTCAAATACCTGCTGGTGCCGGCAAACGCCGACACGGTGATCGGCCTCGCCACACTGCGCAGCATCCTGGAGGGGATGTTCGGGCCGCTCGGCGTGCAGCCGTTCGCGTCCCACATCTACGGCCTCTATACCGGGCTCGTCTATCTCACGCCGGTGTTCGGCGGCCTGATCGCCGACCGCTGGCTCGGCCAACACCGCACCATCCTGCTCGGCGCCGCGCTGATGGCGATCGGTCACTTCATGATGGCGTTCGAGCCGCTGTTCCTGTTCGCACTCACCACGCTCATCCTCGGCAACGGCGCGTTCAAGCCCAACATGTCGGCGCAAGTCGGCGGGCTCTATGCGCCCGGCGATCCGCGACGCGACCGTGCCTATTCGATCTTCTACGTCGGTATCAACCTCGGCGCGTTCCTGGCGCCGCTGGTCTGCGGCACGCTTGGGGAACAGGTCGGCTGGCACTACGGCTTCACCGCCGCCGGCATCGGCATGACGATCGCGCTCGTCGTCTACATCTGCGCCATACCGGTGCTGCCGCCGGACGAGCTGCAGCGCGCCCGCGCCGACGGCACCGACCGGGCGCCGCTCGATCGTCACGAGTGGCGCGGCATCCTGGCGCTGCTGCTCTTGTTCGTTCCGACCACCTTCTTCTGGGCGACCTACGAGCAGCAGGGCAACACCATCGCGCTGTGGGCGGACGACTACACCGACCGGCACATCGACCTGATCCTATGGAAGGGCGAGATTCCGGTCACCTGGTTTCAGGCCTTCAACCCTTCCATGATCTTCGCCTTCACGCCCTTTGTCATCGCCTTGTGGGCGTGGCAGGAAAGCCGTGGCCGCGAGCCGTCGACCATCACCAAGATGGCGCTGGGCTGTCTCGGCGTGGCGCTCGCCAACCTGATCATGTTCGGCGCGGCGTGGTCGGCGGAGGGCGACTCGGCGAGTTGGCTGTGGCTGCTCGGCTACTTCGCCGTCATCACGCTCGGCGAACTCTATCTATCGCCGATCGGGCTGTCGCTGGTGTCGAAGGTGTCACCGGCCCGCGTCGTCTCAATGATGATGGGCGTGTGGCTGGCGACCAGCTTCGTCGGCAACATCCTGGCGGGCTGGCTCGGAAGCTTCTGGAGCAGCATGGACAAGCCGTATTTTTTCTTGATGATCGCCGGCATCGCGGCCGCCGCCGGCCTCGTGATCTGGGCGTTCAATCGTCCATTGCGCGGCATCGTCGGCTACTGATAAAGGAGCGGCCGGGCAGCCTGCTGATGTTCACCCGTGTCAATGCATTGACGTTCAAACAACGATGACCCAGCCGCCGGCCGGCCGCGCCCCGCGCGCCTTCGAACACATCGAGACCTGGGTGTTCGATCTCGACAACACGCTCTATCCCCATCACGTCAACCTCTGGCAGCAGGTCGACGGCCGAATCCGCGACTACATCGCCAATTTTCTCAAGATCACCGGCGAGCAGGCGTTCCGGCTGCAGAAGGACTATTACCAACGCTACGGGACTTCGATGCGCGGCCTGATGATCGAGCACGGCATGGAGCCCGACGACTACCTCGACTACGTGCACCAGATCGACCATTCGCCGATCGAGCCGAACCCGGCGCTGGGCGCGGCGATCGAGCAGCTTCCCGGCCGCAAGCTGATCCTGACCAACGGCACACTACGCCATGCCGACGCGGTGCTGGCCCGTCTCGGACTGAACGATCATTTCGAGCACGTGTTCGACATCATCGCCGCCGAGCTTGAGCCGAAGCCGTCGGCGCTGACCTATGAGCGCTTCCTCAAGGCTCATGCGGTCGACGCCGGAAAGGCCGCGATGTTCGAAGATCTGGCGCGCAATCTGGCGGTACCGCACACGCTCGGCATGACCACCGTGCTGGTGGTGCCGGAGGGAACGCGCGAAGTGTTCCGCGAGGACTGGGAGCTCGAAGGTCGCGACGCGCCGCACGTCGACCATGTCACCGACAATCTGGTCGGTTTCCTTGAGACCATCTCGGCGCGGGCCACATGAACGCGCCAATCCTGGCTCCCGCCGACATCATCGCCGCGCTCGATCGCGCCGGCGCCCGCCACACGACGACAAGCGCCGCGGGCGAGGTGGTCTGGCGGATTTGGGGCGCGGGCGCTCCGCTGGTCCTGCTGCATGGCGGGACCGGCAGCTGGATGCACTGGGTGCGCAACATCGAGGCCCTGTCGCAGCAGTTCTTGCTGATCGTTCCCGATCTGCCTGGCTCCGGCGAGTCCGGCGCGCTGGTGCCGCCAGTCACCGCCGAGCACATGGCGGAGAGCCTCCTGGCGGGATTGTCCGCCCTCCTTCCTCCTGATGCTTCGTTCTCGATCGCCGGGTTTTCGCTCGGTGGGCTGATCGCCGGCTATCTCGCGCAGGTTGCTGGCGATCGTGTCGACGCCTTGGTGCTGGTGGGCGGCGCCGGAATGGGCATCGCTCGCCGCCCGATGAAGCCGTTGAAATCCTGGCGATGGCTCGCTACCGACGAGGAGAAGCGCGATATCCATCGCCAGAACCTCGGCATCCTGATGATCCACGACAGCGCCAAGGTCGACGAACTTGCAGTCCACATGCAGGAGCAGAATGCGGTGCGCTCGCGGGTGCGCGGCAAGCACATCGTCAAGACCAGTTCGCTCGCGGCATGCCTGCCTCATGTCAAAGCGAGGCTTGCAGGAATTTGGGGCGAGCACGACGTGACGTCGCCATCCGATCTGGTGGCCGATCGCCTGCGCCAATTCCAGCCGCAGGCCGAGGTCGAGATCGTCCCCGGGGCCGGCCATTGGGTCCAGTACGAAGCCGCCGAGTTGTTCAACCGGCGACTGCCCGCGCTATTGAAGGCGGCCGGCCGGCCTGCGCGCTCCCAGCCCGTAGCGTTGCCGGCGACCGAAGTTACGCCGCCTGCATGAATTGTTGAGCGAGGATGGCGAGCCCGACACCGGCCACGACCCCGCCGAGCACGCGGATGATCGCCGCGTGGCCGGTAGCACGTGCGGCCAGAATGCGGGCGCCGTACATGACGGCAAGTGCGATCGCCGCTTGAATTGCCGCGAGGCCAAGGAAATACGCGTAGAGTGGCGCACGTTCGGCGCCCGAAATCGATTCGCCGAGCGCGTAGCCGTGCACCAATCCGGCAAAGGCGAACAGCGCAATCGCAATATCGAGACGCGGCGGCGCCTTGCGAAACAGCACGACGCCGAGCACGACCACCGACGCTGCGACGAAGATCTCGGCGCCATTCACCGTCGTCTCTCCAATATGGGCGGCAGCGCCGACCATCATTGCGATCACATATCCAAGGACGAGCCATTCGCCACGACGTTGCGTGGCCGCGAGACATCCAACGGCGACGACTGCGACCAAATGATCTAGCCCGATCACCGGATGGCCGAGACCGGATAACAGTCCGTCCGCGAAGGTCACCGGCATGGCGCCCCCCATCACGTGATGAGCGAACACCGGATTGACCGAAATAGACAGCGCGACGAGTACGGCGATCCCCAGCGTCGAAATCATTGTGTGCCCCGATGTGTCTGCAACGGCGACAACATCCTTATCCTATCCGACGGCCCGGCAGAACCGATTTCGCGGGCTCCGGGCCCGAGAGTGCGCGCTTGACTTCCCGTGGCCTATTATCGACAACCCCCGGCCATCCATGCTGAGGAATCCGCCAGGAATTCGTCATGTCCCACGCCGAGCTTGCGACCATCGTTGACGAGGCATTCGAGAAGCGCGACGGCATCGGCCCGGCCACCAAGGGCGCCGTCCGCGAGGCGGTCGAAGCTGCGCTCGACCTGCTCGACGGCGGTATTGCACGCGTCGCCGAAAAAGGCCCGAACGGCGACTGGCACGTCAACCAGTGGCTCAAGAAGGCAGTCCTGCTGTCGTTCCGGCTCAATGACATGAGCCTCGTTCCCGGCGGGCCGGGCCGGGCCGCGTGGTGGGATAAGGTCGCGTCCAAGTTCGAAGGCTGGGACGCCGCGCGGTTCAAGGACGCGGGCTTCCGCGCCGTGCCGAACTGCGTGGTGCGGCGCTCCGCTTACATCGCCCCCGGCGTCGTGCTGATGCCGAGCTTCGTCAATCTCGGCGCCTATGTGGACACCGGCACCATGATAGACACCTGGGCGACCGTCGGCTCCTGCGCGCAGATCGGCAAGAACTGCCATATCTCGGGCGGCGCGGGCATCGGCGGCGTGCTTGAGCCATTGCAGGCCGGCCCGGTGATCATTGAGGACAATTGCTTTGTCGGTGCGCGCTCCGAGGTGGCCGAGGGCGTCGTCCTGCGCGAGGGTTCGGTGCTGTCGATGGGCGTGTTCATCGGCGCCTCCACCCGCATCGTCGACCGTGAGAGCGGCGAGACGTTCCAGGGCGAGGTCCCGCCCTACTCGGTCGTCGTTCCCGGATCGCTGCCCGGCAAGGCCACGCGCTCGGGCGCGCCCAGCCCGAACTTATATTGCGCGGTGATCGTCAAGCGCGTCGACGAGAAGACCCGAGCCAAGACCTCGATCAACGAACTGCTGCGAGACTAACGGCCTGCTTTTTTGAGGGAGATCCGATGGTCAATCTCCTGCTCGGCTTCGAGGGCCGCATCTCGCGCACGCAGTTCTGGATCGGCCTCGTCGTCATCGTTGCGGCCGAGCTCATCCTGATGTGGCTTTTGGGAATTCCATTTCTGCCGACCGTCATGAAGGACGTTTCGGTTCGTGTACTTGAGTTCGCGATTCAGGTTGTGGTGCTGTATCCGACCGTCGCGATCGCCGTGAAGCGCCTGCACGACCGTGACAAACCAGGCATCTACGTGCTCTGGCTCGTCGGACTGACGGCGATCATCGCCCTCACCAATCTGTTCGGCCTCACCGAAGACCCGAGGAATCCCGGCTGGCTCGACTTCGTTTTGGGATTTTGCGCGGCGGTGATCGGTCTGACGTTCCTGATTGAACTAGGGTTCCGCCGCGGCACGGCCGGCGAGAACCGATATGGACCGGACCCCCTCACCCAACCGATACTCTAAGGCGACACCGTTCGATCGGAACGCCAATTCACATGCCTGACGCCTCTCTCGATCCGATCAGCCTCGCCCGCGACCTGTTACGCTGTCCGTCGGTCACGCCGGCGGAAGGCGGTGCCCTGGCGCTGATCGAGGCGACCCTGCGGCCCGCGGGCTTCGCCATCGAGCGTCCGGTCTTCGAGGAGCCGGGCACAGCGCCGGTGGAGAATCTCTATGCACGCATCGGCACCGGGGGCCCTCACCTGGTCTTTGCCGGGCATACCGACGTGGTGCCGCCCGGTGATGAAGCAAAGTGGTCGCATCCACCGTTCGCCGGCGAGATCGTCGGCGGCACGCTCTACGGCCGCGGCGCGGTCGACATGAAGGGCGCGGTCGCCTGCGCGATGGCGGCAAGCCTCGATTTTCTCGCGGCGCGGGGCGGCAAGCTCGACGGCTCGATCTCGTTCCTGATCACCGGCGACGAGGAAAGCATCGCGGTCAACGGCACCGTTAAGCTGCTCAAGTGGGCCGCCGAGCGCGGCGAGCGCTTCGATCACTGCATCCTGGGCGAGCCGAGCAACGCGGCGGCAGTCGGCGACACCATCAAGATCGGCCGCCGCGGCTCGCTCAACGGTGTTCTCGTGATCACCGGCAAACAGGGCCACGTCGCCTACCCGCAGCTCGCCGACAATCCGGTGCGCGGTCTCGTCAAGATGATGGGCACGCTGATGGAGCGCTCGCTCGACAAGGGCAACGAGGCGTTCGATCCGTCCAATCTCGAGTTTACCTCGATCGACATCGGCAACCCAACCGCCAACCTCATCCCGGGCGAGGCGCGCGCCCGATTCAACATCCGGTTCAACGACGAGCACGACCAGACGTCGCTCCGGGCGCTGGTCGAACGCTGGGCGCATGAGGCCGCCGGCAACAGCGTGCGCTGGCGCATCGACTGGGAGCCGTCGAACGCCAACCCGTTCCTGGCGAAACCCGGCCCCTTCATCGATCTGGTCGCCGCCGCCATCAAGCAGGTGACCGGCCGCGAGCCCAACCGCTCCACGACCGGCGGCACGTCGGACGCGCGGTTCATTACGCACTATTGTCCGGTACTGGAATTCGGTCTGGTCGGCCAGACCATGCATCAGGTCGACGAGCGCACCGCGACGGCCGATCTCACCACGCTGACGGCGGTGTATCGGGCAATCCTCGAACGGTACTTTGGGCCGTGAGCAACATCTACGACATCGTGGTTGCCGGCGGCGGCATCGCCGGCCTCGCAGCCGGGATGGTGGCGGCCCAGCTTGGCCGCAAGACGCTGGTGCTTACCGGCGATTTGCTCGGCGGGCAGCTTCTCAGCATCGAGAAAGTCGAGGGCTTTCCCGGCCATCCGGACGGCATCCCGGGCTACGACCTGCTGCCGATGGCGCAGGAGCAGGCCGGCGCCGCCGGCGCGGAATTCGCCGCCACCACGCTGCAGAGCCTGGCGCGCGACAGCGACGGCTGGCGGCTCGTCACCGGCGACGGCGAACTGTCGGCGCGCGCGGTTATCGCCGCGACCGGCGCCTCGCTGAAATCGCTCGGCGTTCCGGGCGAATCCCGGCTCACGGGCAAGGGCGTCAGCCATTGCGCCACCTGCGACGGACCGCTGTTGCGCAATCGCGCGGTCGCGGTCATCGGCGGCGGCGACTCCGCCATGCAGGAGGCGCTGACCTTGGCGCAGTTTGCCGGCTTGGTGATCATCCTCAACCGCGGAGCGGCAATGACCGGACAAGCGACCTACCGCCAGCGCGTCGCCGCCCAAGGTAATATCGAGCTCCGCCATAACACCGCAGTGGAGGACATCCTCGGCGACACCGCGGTGACGGGATTGCGCCTGATCACCGGCGGGAACACAATCGACCTCCCGGTGGAGGCGGTGTTCGTCTACATCGGCCTTGAGCCCAACTCCGCGTTCCTTGGCAACCTGACGGCGCTCGACCCGTCCGGTCGCATCGTGACCGACGCCGGGATGCGGACCGACGTTCCGGGATTGTGCGCGGCCGGTGCAGTGCGTTCGGGTTCCGCCGGCCGCGCGGTCGCCTCGGCCGGCGACGGCGCCAGCGCGGCTCTTGCAGCCGACCGCTATCTGTCGGATGGTACGTGGCGTGCTTAGTTTGGAGGCGGTCGATTCCTGGCGGCCGTGACGAGAGGACGACATGAGCGGCAAACTCACGGTCCACGATCCCCGCGGCTACCCGCCCAAGGTCACCGGAAAGCGGCTCGCGGCGCGCCCGCAGAGCCTCAACCGTAAGACGCTTTATCTGGTCGATTGCCTGTTCGACAATTCGGAAGCCTTCATGGACCAGCTTCGCCGCTGGTTCGCCGAGCACTTGCCGGCCGTCAACACTCGCATCATCAAGCCGCGCGAGAGCTGGGTCGACGATCCCGGCATGCGCAAGAAGATCGCCGACGACGGCCATGCCGCCGTATTCGGCGTCGGCCTTTGAAGCACCTGCAGCCCCACGGTCGTGGGGATGGCGATGGCCCTGGAAGAGGCTGGCGTACCTTCGGTCGCCGTGCATACCCACGTGTTCGCGCGGCTCGCGCAATCGGTTGCCCGCGCCAACGGCATGCCGCGGGCGCGGCAGGCCTACGTGCCGCAACCGGTCGTCGATAAGTCTCCAGATGAGCTGCGCGGCTACATCGAGGGCACCGACCCGATCTCCCGCCGGCCGTTCATGCAGGAGATCATCGAGGGGCTGACCAAGTCGCTCGACGAGGAGGATCTCAAGGGCCTGTCATTCGAGCGCACGACGCCGCGCTTCGTCGAGCCCGACACCGAGGACAATCTCCAGCAGCTGTTCGAAGAGAACGGCTGGACCGGCCACCTCCCGGTCATCCTGCCGACCGAGGAACGCGTCGCCGCCATGCTCAAGGGCACGAGCCATCCGCCCGACAAGGTGGTCGGCCGCATGCGCCCGACCGCCTTCCGCGAATTCTGGGAGGCCACTGTCGAGAAAGTCGCGGTCAATGCCGTGATGGCGGGCGCCAAACCGGAATACCTGCCGGTGATCCTGGCGCTCTGCGCCAGCGGCCAGACTTCGCGCTCGTCGAGCACGACGTCGATCGCGACGCTGGCGGTGATCAACGGCCCGATCCGCAACGAGATCGGCATGGATTCCGGCATCGGCGTGATGGGCCCCTACAACCACGCCAACGCCACCATCGGCCGCGCCTACAATCTCGCCTCGATCAATCTGCAGGGCGGCTCGGTTCCGGGCGACACCTACATGGGCACGCTCGGCAACTGGTACAACTACAGCTCGACCTTCCCGGAGGCAGAGGAGCGCAGCCCCTGGGCGCCGCTCCATGTCCAGAAGGGTTTCAAGCCAACCGACAGCACCGCCAGCATCTTCTTCGGCGGCTGGTACACCCATGCGGGCTTTGGTCCGCGCGCCACCTGGAAGGAGAAGATGCGCCACTGCCTGCGGGCTGCCGAGCACAACTTCCCGCCGATCTTCGTTCTCGATCCGATCGTGGCGCGGCTGTTTGTGAACCTCGGCTACGACACCAAGGAGAAGCTGATCGACTGGCTGGCCGAGAACTCGACGCTGCCGGCGCGGGAATACTGGGACAACCAGTGGGTCCAGACGCTCATTCATCCGCTCGCGGTCGCGGGCGTCGAACCGTTCGCCTCTCGTCTCAAGGCCAATCCTGACGAGCTGGTGCGCGCATTCGAGCCAAGCGACATTCACATCGTGGTGGCGGGCGGCGAGACCCAGGGCGCCTGGAAGATGTTCGCCGGTTCCTACCGGCCGAACATGACGATCTCGATCGACGCCTGGCGATAATCCTCTCGGCAAAAGCGCTGCCTGCCCTCGCCGCTAGCTTCGCCGGCGCCCCTCCCCCTCCAGTCGCGATTCAGAGGAGTGGCACCTCATTGCGCACGGCGCGCCTGCGACCTGCCGCACCACGACCGCACCGGACCGCTCGGAATGGTCTGCGAATGCAAACGATCCGGCGAGCAGCAATCAGGCCAACAAAGCGGCGGATTGCGTCATTCGCAACGTCAGCATGAATTGTCCTCGGTCAAGACCGCGTCGATCTCGGCTTCCGCGTCGTAGTCGACCTTGACCAGATAGAGCCCTTCCGCCGGTGCCACCGGCGCGCAGGCCGAGCGCGAACGAGCATAGAGCGCGCGGCTGACGTCGTCGGCGTTCCAGCGGCCCTCACCCACCGCGATCAGCGCACCGACCATCGAGCGCACCTGCGTGTGCAGGAACGAGCGCGCCGACGCCATGATGTGGATGTCGTCCTTGAGGCGGCGGACATCGAGCCGATCGAGCGTCTTGATCGGCGACTTCGCCTGGCATTCGGTGTGGCGGAAGGTGGTGAAGTCGTGCGTCCCGATCAGCCGCTGTGCCGCTGCATGCATCGCGCCGGCATTGAGGAGCTTGGCGATGCGCAGCGCGCGCCCGCGTTCGAAGGTGAGATCGGCGCGGCGATTGATGACACGATAGAGGTAGTGCCGCTTGGTAGCGGAGAAGCGGGCGTCGAACGTGTCGGGCACCGGTTCGACCGAGATCACGGCGACCGGATCCGGCCGCAGATGGGCGTTGACCGCATCCCGCACCGTGTCCGGCTCCCAATCCTTGTCGAGATCGACATGCGCGACCTGGCCCAGCGCATGGACGCCGGCATCGGTCCGGCCGGCGCCCTGCACGAACACGACCTCGCCGCAGAACTGCGACACTGCCCTTTCGAGCGCGCCCTGTACGGTCGGGCCGTTCTGCTGGATCTGCCAGCCGACAAACGGCCTGCCGTCATATTCGATGGTGAGCTTGTACCGCGGCATCTTTCCTGACGCGACAGAATGACGGGCGAATGTTTTCGAACCCAGAGGCCTAACCGAACACCGCTCCTGGAGCAACAGAACTGCCGCGCAGGAATTCGTCGGCCTTCATTGCCTGGCGCCCGGACCGCTGCAATTCCAGGATACGCACGGCCCCTTCCCCGCACGCAACCGTCAAATGGTCGTCCAGCAAAGTGCCCGGCGGCCCATGGCCCTCTCCGCGCGTCGTGCGCAACACCTTGACGCGCTGCGTCGCGTCCCCAGTCATCGTGAACCAGGCGCCGGGAAACGGCGACAGCCCGCGGATATGATCGTGCACCCTGTTCCAGGACTGCGACCAGTCGATGTGGGTCTCGCTTTTGTCGATCTTGGCCGCGTAGGTCACGCCCGTCTCGGGCTGCGGCGTGAACGTCAATGTCGAGCGTTCGATCGCGCTCAGCGCCCGCGCCATCAAGTCGGCGCCAAGGCGGGCGAGTTCATCGTGCAGTTCCCCCGCCGTCATGTCGGCGCCGATGGTCACCCGCTCCACCATCCCCATGGCGCCGGTATCCAGCCCCTGGTCCATCTTCATCACGGTCACGCCGGTCTCGCGGTCGCCTGCCATAATCGCCCGGTTGATCGGCGCCGCCCCGCGCCAGCGCGGCAGTAGGGAGGCATGCAGGTTGAAGGCGCCCAGCGGGAACGCATCGAGGATCGCCGGCGGCAGGATGAGCCCGTAGGCAACCACCACGGCCGCCTGCGCATCGTGCGCCTGCATCGCGGCAGCAGCATCTTCCGACCTCAGAGTCGCAGGCGTCAGCATGTTGAGGCCGAGGCGGCGGGCTTCGCGCTCGACCGCGCTCGGCGTCAGTTCCATGCCACGGCGGCCCGCCGGTTTCGGCGCGCGGGTATAAACCGCGGCCACGTCATGCCCCCGGCCGACGATCTCGACCAGCGTCGGCACCGCGAACTCCGGCGTGCCCATGAAGACGAGGCGTAAGGGCATGTTAGGGCGTCACCGGGCGCGCCTGGATTTGAGCCGGCGCCAAGACGCGGGTTTGGCGCGACATTCGGACCCCAGTCGGTGCCGAGTGCGCCCGCCCGGCGTCATCACTCCGCCGCGGCCCGCTTGGCGGCCTTCACGAATTTCTTCAGAACGCGATCACGCTTAAGCTTCGACAGGTAGTCGATGAACAAGACACCATTCAGGTGATCGACCTCGTGTTGAAGGCACCTGGCGAGGAGTCCGTTCGCCTCGATCTCCTGCGATTTCCCGCCGAGATCAAGGTAACGCACCCGGATCTGCTCCGGCCGCTCCACGTCGTCGTAATATTCCGGGATCGAGAGACACCCCTCCTCGTGGATCGTCTTCTCTTCAGAGACGCCAAGAAGCTCCGGATTGATGAAGACCTGCGGATTCTTCGGCTCTTCTTTCTTGGCGACGTCGATCGTGACGATGCGCTGCGGCGCGCCGACCTGGATCGCCGCAAGGCCGACGCCGGGCGCGTCGTACATGGTCTCGAACATATCGTCGACCAGCCGGCGGACGTCGGCGGTGATCTTCTTCACCGGCTCCGAGACCAGCCGCAACCGCTTGTCGGGAAGAATGAGAATCTCGCGCAGTGCCATGGCGGCGATGTAAGGGCTCGCACAAACGCGGTCAATCCGGTCCGAGGCGTGCGTCCCTTCCCCCTCCTCAATTTGCTCTCGTTGATTTTCCGTTCACTTTCTGTTCTTATGATCGAATCGATGTAGGGTGGCACGATGTCTGACACTGAATCGAGCCTGGCGGTCATCGCGGCGGTCGCCCTGACCGTCCTGGTGGCGCTGGCGTTGGTCACGGTGGCGATCGTGCGAACGATGCGCCAACGCGACCGCGAGGCTGCCGAACGCCAGATGGCCGAGGTTGCGCGGCTCCAGGCCGAGACCTCAATGCGGATCGAGATGATGCGGGACATGCTGGCCGGCCGCCAGAATGAGCTCTCGCTCAGTGTCAGCGCGGGACAGGCCGAGCTGGCGCGAGCGGTCCACGAGCGGCTCGATTCGGTGACGCACCACCTCAGCCACTCGATGACGGCGACCCGGCAGCACACCGTTGAGAGCCTGCAGAAGCTCAACGAGCGACTGGTGTCGATCGACAGCGCGCAGAAGAACATCACCGATCTCGCCTCGCAGGTCACGTCGTTGCAAAGCGTGCTCAGCAACAAGCAGGCGCGCGGCGCGTTCGGTCAGGGCCGGATGGAAATTATCGTCCAGGACGGCCTGCCGAAGGGGTGTTTCGAATTCCAATACACCTTGCCGAACAAGAGCCGGCCCGATTGCGTCGTGTTCCTGCCGGACGGACGGCCGCTGGCTATTGACGCCAAATTTCCGCTCGAAGCGGTTACCGCCTTCAAGGAGGCGGAGAGCGACGATGCGCGCAAGCACGCCGGCGTCCGCCTGCGCCAGGATGTCGGCCGGCATGTCAGCGACATCGCCCACAAGTACCTGATCCCCGGCGAGACGCAGGACATGGCGCTGATGTTCGTGCCGTCGGAGTCGGTCTACGCCGAACTGCACGACGCCTTCGACGACCTGTTCCAGAAGGCGTACCGCGCCAAGGTCATCATCGTCTCGCCTTCGCTCCTGATGCTGGCCATTCATGTCATCCAGCAGATCCAGCGGGACGCGCGGATGCGGGAGGCGGCCGACAAGATCCACGCCGAGGTCGGCCACCTGATGGACGACATCGAACGGCTGCACAGCCGTGTGCTCAACCTGCAACGGCACTTCGGCCAGGCCAACGAAGACGTCCGGCAGATTTTGATCTCGGCCGAGAAGGTCGAGAAACGCGCCACCCGCATCCGCGAGGTCGAGTTCGACGGCGACGCGTCCGACGCCGGCGATCCTTCAGTCATTCCCGCTCCGATGGTCCGCAAGCTGCAGGCGGGGGAGTAGACCTGTAGCTCCAGGTCCCGGCCTGCGCTGAGGGGCCTGAACGGGAATTCTCCAACAGGTGCCGCGCCTTGCACCCGTCCGCTCATGTCAGCGGCGGGCAAAGGTGCCGATCTTATTTCACCGCAATCGCGTGCAAGACCTTGCGGCGCTTGTTCGATCGACTGGGGGCTTACTCCGCATGACTGTCTCGCCCGAGACCGCCCCGGCCCGCCCGGGCTTCGCCGATACGCTCGCGGTCTACCTCAAGCCGCGCGTGCTGATCGTGCTCTTCCTCGGCTTTTCGGCCGGTCTTCCGCTTGCTCTGTCCGGTTCGACGCTCCTGGTGTGGATGACCGAGGCGAAGGTCGACCTCGGCACCATCGGGCTGTTCGCGCTGGTCGGCACGCCGTACACCATCAAATTCCTGTGGGCTCCGGTCGTCGATGCCCTCGATATCCCCTTCTTCGGCCGTCTTCTCGGCCGCAGAAGAGGCTGGCTTATCGCTTCGCAGTTCTTCCTGATCGCTTCCATCGTCTTCCTCGCATTCTGCGATCCCGCTCTTACGCCCTGGCTGGTCGCGCTCGGCGCCCTCCTGATCGCCACCGCCTCGGCGACCCAGGACATCGTCATCGACGCCTTCCGCATCGAGAGCCTGCCCAAGGACGAGCAGGCCTCCGGCATGGCGTCGTACGTTGCGGCCTACCGGATCGGCATGCTGGCCTCGACCGCGGGCGCCCTTTTCCTGGTCACCGAATTCGAAGGTCTGGGGTTCGGCAGGCACGACGCCTGGACCGCCAGCTACCTGACGATGGCGGCGCTGGTGGTGGTCGGCATGGTCACCACGCTGATCGCGACCGAACCGGAAAAGTCCGCCGCCGCGGCCGCCAACCACGCCGCGCATGCCGGCGAGAACCCGCTGCGGCGCGTTGCCATCGCGGCCTATGGCGCGTTCTCCGAATTCCTCACCCGCGACGCGGCCATCGTCGTGCTCGCCTTCGTGGTGCTCTACAAGCTTTGCGATGCCTTCGCCGGCACGATGACGGCGCCGTTCGTCATCGACCTCGGATTTTCGCGCAATGACTACGCCGCGATCGTCAAGGTCGTCGGCCTTGCCGCCACGCTGATTGGCGGCTTCGCTGGCGGCGCGCTGGCAGTGGCTTACCCGCTCGCCACCTGCCTCTGGATCGGCGCGCTGCTGCAGTTGGCGTCGAACTTCGTCTTCACCTGGCAGGCGCTGATCGGCGTCAAGGTGTGGGCGCTGACCTTGACGATCATCGTCGAGAACTTCACCGGCGCGATCGGCACGGTTATCTTCGTCGCCTACCTGTCGGCGCTGTGCCAGAGCCCGTTGCACACCGCGACGCAGTACGCGCTGCTTACCGCGCTCGCCGCGGTCGGCCGCACCTATATGTCGGCCGGCGCCGGCTTCGTCGCGGCCAGGACAGGCTGGCCGCTGTTCTTCATCATCAGCGCGACGACCGCATTGCCGAGCCTCGTGCTGCTCGCCTGGCTGCAGCAGCGCGGCCATTTCGCGTCGCTGGGCAAGCCGGTGCTGATCAGGGCCGAGGACTGACGCCAAGACCGGTAGGCGGCACCGGCACCATCTCAGACTCATACGTTGCCGTCGCCTTGGAATCCCATTGCGGCTGCTACTGCGAGCGCAAAGGAACGGTCACCGCATCATAACCAAAGATCCAGGTCGGATCGGTTGGATGGCGCAGAAAACTGTTTTCGGCCGAAATTCGCTGCACCTTGCTGATGCGCGACTGGCGGGTTGCCCGGTAAAGCGCAAAAGCCTCCGAATGATCGTCCGACTGGAGAAGACATCGGGCCAGGATGGCCGCGTCTTCGATCGCCATCGCCGCACCGGAGGCCATGTAGGGCATCATGGCATGGCAGGCGTCGCCCAGCAGGACCAAGCGGCCCCTGCTCCACCGATCGATCGGCTCGATGTCCAGTATCGGCCATCTGGTGAGCTCGGGCGCCGTTTCGATCACTTTGCGAACCTCGGGGTGAAAACCCTTGAAGGCATTCACGACCTCGTCCCGGGTGCAAAATTCCCAGGAGGCTTGCGAGTGCCATTCGCCTTTCGCGCTGGTCACGAGATAAATCTCGTTGCGCGATTGTTCGATGTAGTAAATGAGGATGTGGCTCTCGGGTCCCCACCATTTCGTACAGTTGCGCACGTCGATGCCGAGCAGCGCCGAAGGATAGATCGCCCGGTGCGCCACCGCGCCGGTGAAGCGAGACTTGCCCGCGCCGACGATCTTCTCGCGGACCTTTGAGTTCACGCCGTCTGCCCCGATGACAACGTCCGCCTCGACCACTGACCCATCGCCAAAAACCAGCCGCACCGCCTCGTCGCCCGGCTCTAACGCGGTAAGGCGCTTGTCAAAATGGACCGTCCCGGGCGCGACCTTTCCGAGGATCGCCGCATGCAGATCGTGGCGGTGAACGGTAATATAGCTGGCGCCGTACTGCTCCTCCCCCGTGGCTCCGAGAGGCAATTCAAAGAGCACTTCGCCGGTGTCCCATTTGCGGCTGGTGAACGTATCGGGGTGGATGCCGATTTTGCTGAGCCCGCTTTCCGCATCGAGCCAACGGAGAACTTTCAAGACATTGGCCGAAACGTGAATGCCGGCGCCTAACCGTTCAAAACTGCGAGCCTGCTCATAAACCGTGACCGTGAAACCCTCGCGCTGCAACCAGGCGGCTACAGTGGCACCGCCAAGTCCGGCACCGATGACTGCGAAACGGGTCTCGCGCCTCACCCTGGGTCCCCTCCACTGACGACTCTGCACTGCTCGAACGTCACGCCTCACGCCTGACCTGCAATATCGCACCGGGCGCAAACGCGACAAGTGCAGCCGATGCAGTGCAGGCGTACGGCTTCAAGGCCGGCGACATCGCGTCGATCATTCCGGCAGGCCTGCCCTTCGCAGGCCGTCCGCGAACATGGCGAGATCTTCCGGCCGGCGTAGCGGGATCCGATCCTCTAGGATCGGAGGCAATCTGCTTGTCAGACCACGACCTCCCGCCGCTCGCGGGCGGATTGCAGGATCGCCAGCGCGGTGGCGAGGGTCGCGCGGCCGAAGCGCGCATCATGCAAGGGCGCGCGTCCGTGCCGTACCGCGCCGTAGAGATCGTCGAGCACCTCGCGACGGCCCGGCACGCCGGTACGCTGGGGCAGCGCAACTTCACGCACACCGTCGCGACCGTAGATCAGGACGCCATCCCTGGAGGCCCGCAGGTCGGCCTCCGCGCAGGTGACGATCATGGCGCCGAAATGCGGCTGGTGCGCCGGCGGCTCGTAGGCCCGCGCCCCCAACGCGAAGTTCCGCACCCGCAGCGCTGCCTCGTCCTCGTTGCGGCCGAGCAAGGCGCGGCGCGCGGCGCCGTGCTGATCGGCAGCCTTTGGTGCGCCGCTTTCGGCGATCCAGAAGTGAAATTCGTCGGCGTCGAAGTGATCGTAACCCGAATAGGTGATGGTCGCCGCCGCCCCGCTTTCGTATTGCAGCAGCGCCGACGCCAGGCCCTCGGTCGGGCGCGAGGGATCGAGTTGCTGCGCAATCGCCCGTACCGAACGGATGTCGCCGCCGAGGACCCGAAGCGTATCGATCTGATGCGGGACCTGATTGAACAGGATGCCGCCGCCGCGCGCGGTGTCGAGCTCTTCGGGCCGCCGCGGGCGATAGATGAAATTGGTGTAATTCCACATCGCCACGAGGCCGAGCGGACCGACGTCGCCGGAGCGGACGATCTTACGCATCTCGCGGACCGCCGGATCAAAGCCGTGGGTGTGCCCGACGATCAGATGCACCTTGTTGCGGTCGACCGCTTCGACGATCGCATCGCAGTCCTCAAGCGTCAGCGCCAGCGGCTTCTCGACGACGACGTGCTTGCCGCACTCGGCGGCCAGGATCGCGTGCTCGCGATGAAACTGGTGGGGCGTGGCGATGTAGACCGCCTCGACGTCCGCGCGTTCGCACACCTGCCGGGCGTCTTCGAACGCCGCCGCCCCGAAATCGCGCGCAAATGCAGCCCGCGGATCAGGCTGCGGGTCGGCCGCCGCGACGATCCGGATGCCCGGATGCAAGGCGGCGGCATGGACCATGACGGCGCCGGCCATGCCAAGCCCGACGATGCCGAGCGCCACGGGCGCGGCGAAATCGTAAGGATTGTCGGGGCTTCCCGGGTTCATGTCTGCCCTGCAAACCGGCCCGGACCGGACCGCTTGTGAATTATACTATGTTGAGTTAGATTAGTAATTGTCAAATTCAAAAATGATCCGCCTCCCAGAGAGGAGCCTGCATGCAAGCAACCACCGCGCCGTTCGTCGTCGAGAACCGCGACGAAAACACCTTCATGATCAATCGTGAAGTCTTCGTCTCCGAGGACCTGCTCAAGCGCGAGTGGGAGCGCATCTTCAGGACCTGCTGGATCTATGTCGGCCACGCCTCGGAGCTGAAGAACCCGGGCGACTTCCGCACCCGCCAGATCGCCGGCCGGCCGATCATCTTCTGCCGCGACCAGGCCGGCGAGGTCCGGGCGATGCTGAACGTCTGCAGCCACCGCGGCGCGATGGTCTGCCGCGAACGCGAGGGCAACACCCGCGGCTTCTATTGCATGTACCACGGCTGGACCTTCAATCCGGACGGCAGTTTGCGCGCGGTGCCGGGCATCGAAGACTACGGCCCGAAGTTCGACCGCGTCGGACACGGCCTGAAGAACGTGCCGCGCTTCGAATCCTATCGCGATTTCTGGTTCCTCAACTTCGATCCGGACGCCGTGCCGCTCACCGACTATCTGGCGGGAGCGAAGGACTACATCGACCTCGTGGTCGATCAGTCGCCGTCGGGCCGGATGGAGATCATCACCGGCACGCAGGAATACGAGATCAGGGCGAACTGGAAGCTCCTGGTCGAGAACTCGGTCGACGACTATCACATCATCGCCACGCACACGACGTGGATCCAGTACATGATCAACTCGGGCGTCAACATGAAGCGTCCGAAGGGCCAGCTTCTGCCGTCGAAGGGCAAGGGCATCGACCTCGGCAACGGCCACCTGACGATCGACAACCCGAACTATCGCGGACGGCCGGTGGCGGCCTGGATCTCGGTCTATGGCGAGGACGCCAAGGACGACATCGCGCAGATGCGCGCCGAACTGGAGCAGCGCCTCGGCCCGGCGCGCGCCGAGCGCGTCGCCAACACCAACCGCAATCTCGCGATCTTCCCGAACCTCGTCATCAACGACGGTTCCTCGGTGACGGTGCGCAGCTTCCAGCCGGTCGCTCCCGATCGCATGAAGGTGACGGCCTGGGCGCTCGGCACAGCCGAGGAAACGAAAGAGCAGCGCGCGCGCCGGCTGCACGCGTTCCTGACCTTCTATGGCCCCGGCGGCTTCGCCACCCCCGACGACGTCGCGGCGCTGGAATCCGCGCAGCAGTGCTACGCGGCCCACAGGGAAACGCACTGGAACGATCTCTCGCGGGGGATGCACAAGCCGCCTGACCAGCAGCTCGACACCGACGAGGCCCACATCCGCTGCTTCTGGCGGCGCTGGTCGCAACTGATGGAGGCGTGACCGATGGGCGCTCCCGATTCGCTCCGCGCCACGACGCCAACCGAAGTCGAGCAGTTCCTCTACCGCGAGGCCGAATTGCTCGATGGCTGGCAACTGGACGACTGGCTGAAGCTGCTGACCGACGACGCCTCGTACTACGTGCCGCCGACCGACAAGCCGGAGGCGAGCCACGAGGAAGCGTTGTTCATCATCGCTGATGACGCCGTGCGCCTGAAGGAGCGCGTGATCCGCCTCAAGGATCCGAGCTGCCACGTCGAATACCCGCCGTCGCGCACGCGGCGGCTGGTGACCAATGTGCGGGTCAACGACCGGCCGGACGGCACGATCGGGGTCAAGGCGAACTTCGTCGTCTACCGAAACCGTCGCGGCGGCGACAAGCGCACCTTCACCGGTGAGTACCGCTACATCCTGCATCGCCAGGACGGCGAGCTGCGCATCCATGAGCGGCGCGCGATCCTCGACGCTCAGGAGCTCGGAGAACTCGGCTCGGTCAGCTTCATTCTTTAGTCAGGCGGGAGAATCCCCGTGGACATCGAGACGAAAGAACGGCCGGAACAGCGCCACATCCAGTCGATCGAGATCGGCTTCCGGCTGATCCGCGTTCTCGCCGAGGCGGGCGGCAAGCTGCCGCTGAAGACGCTTTCGGCGCGGGCCGACATGCCGCCCGGCAAGGCGCACCTCTACCTCGTCAGCTTCATGCGCATCGGCCTCGTCGTGCAGGATGCCGCCACGATGCACTACGGCCTCGGCCCCTATGCGCTGCAACTCGGCGTCGCGGCGCTCCAGCAGATCAGCCTGCCCGACCTGGCGCGGGGACCGCTCGAAAAGCTCAACGCGCAATTCGAATTGCCGGCCTACCTATCCCTTTGGGGTCGCATGGGGCCGTTCATCGCCCTCAAGTTCGATGCCGACCTGCCGACGCCGTTCACCATCAAGGTGGGCTTCGTCTTTCCTCTGCTCAGCACCGCGACCGGCAACATCTTCCTCGCCCACATGCCCAAGCGCGAGACCGAGCCGCTGGTTGCGCGAGAAGGCACGCTCGACCCCGAGATGCTGGCGCGGCGCGACCAGATCGTTGCCCAGGTGCGCAAGGACGGGCTCGCCATTTCGAAGGGACAGCTGTTCCGCGGATTTTCGGCGATCGCCGCGCCAATCTTCGACCATACCGGCAGCCTCGCGGGCAGCATTACGCTGCTTGGTATCGGCTCGCAGATCGATCGCTCGCCGGGAGGCCCCGTGGCGACACAAGTCCGTCAAGCGGCGCACAAACTCAGCCAGGAGCTGGGATGCCCGCAATGATCGGGACGACGATAACGTAAGGCTTCACGCCGAGCGCCGGCGGCTCAAGACTCCCGCTACCGGGGTCAGCCAATGCCACCAGACCCATGGATTGCAGGCGATCTTCTGGTAGGTCAGCGCCCCGCCGTGCACCCCGTCCGCGTAATCGACCACCGCTCCGACGCCGACCACCGGAAAGCCGGAGGGCAGCAGAACGAAACGGACATGGACCTCCGAGTTCGTGGCGGTGAACTGGCCCTGGCCGACATTTGTCGTCGGGCCCTGGTAGCTGCCGTCCTGGCTGTTGAAGTTGGCACCGATCGTAACCTGTCCGGCCGCGCCCACCCGGTTTGACGTCACCGTGACGCTGACCAGCGGGATACGGTTGCGCTGCGGCGGCAGCGCAATCAGGCACTCCTGCGTCACGCTGATCGATATCTCCGATCCGGCGGCCGGCAGCAGGACGCCGGATTGCGGTGCATCGGAGGGATTGGGACGCAGGCTCTGCCATAAGCGCGCTATATCCATGTCCGCGATCTCCTTGCCGTGTTGCCGCCTCACCGCATTGAGTTTGCACGCTGGTGCCGGAACCCCCACAAGGGAAAGGAGCAGACTACAGTTCGCCGCTCGATACGATCAATCTCGACGCAGCATGCTTCACCAGACTGACGTGAAATAGATGACGTGTATACGGTACACGAGCCGTACGATGACACCGCGCCGATGCTCGTCATCCCGGCGCGTCGGGGCGACCGCGATCAGCCGAGGAGCGAGCAACTTTGGATCAGCGAACAGGTTCTGCATCGGTGCTGTGGTCGTCGTGCCTGGCGATGTTCGCGGTCGGCGCCAACAGCACGGCGATCATGGCCGCACTGCCGGACATGCGGATCGAGCTCTCGCTCTCTTCGGCCGGCGTTGAGTGGGCGGTGAATGCCTATCTCGTCGTCTCCGCGGCCTGCATCGTGCTTGGCGGCCAGGCGGCGGACCGCTATGGCGCACGGCTCGCCTCGATCGCCGGGCTGGTCCTGTTCGGCCTCGCCTCGTGCATCATTGCGCTTGCCGGCTCACAGACCGAACTGCTCGCCGGACGAGCGTTGCAGGGCCTCGCGGCGGCGTTCGCAGTGCCGAGCACGCTTGCCGCCGTCGATGCCAGCGCCGCGCCGGAGCGCCGGGCAGCGGCGATCGGCGCGTGGACCGGCTTCCTGATGCTCGGCTTCAGCATCGGGCCGCTCCTCGGCGGCGCGCTCACCCACTTCACCAGTTGGCGGGCGATCTTCTGGCTCAACCTCCTCCTGATGTCGGTGGCGATTGCCGGGATGGCCTCGGCAGGCCTTGCCGGCGCGCATGGCGCTACGCGAAAACGACGCGCGGACTGGATCGGCTTCGTCCTGCTGGCCGTGCTGATGGTGTCGCTGGTGTTCGGCCTTCACGCCCTGCCGCATGCCGGGACAGCGCCGCTCTCAGTCGTCGTCCCGTTCGCGCTGGCAGCAATAGCCCTCGTTCTGATGCTGAATGTGGAGTCGCGCCACGAGGCCCCACTGGTCGACCTCGGCTTCTTCACCCGGCGCGGCTTCGTCATGGGCGTTGCCATCGGCTCGCTGGCGATGTTCAGCATTATCAGCCTGCTGCTCTACTTCAACCTGTATGCGCAGAGCCCGGACGGCCTCGGCTTCACCGCGCTGGAGGCGGGCGCCGCCCTGCTGCCGTTGAGCGCCGCACTGCTGGCGCTTGCTCTGTCGGCGTCCGCCGTGGCCAAGCGCGTCGGGCTGCGCAACGCCATGACGGGCGGCATGGCGCTGATCGCGATCGCCAGCGCCATGATCGGCCTGACGGTTGCCGGCCACGGCGGAATGATCCTGCTGGCGGCCGGTTTTCTGGCGATGGGCGCGGGTCTCGCGGTGCCGTATGCGCTCGCGCCGCGGCTCGCGCTGTCGGCGCTGTCGCCCGCGCAGGTGGGACAGGGATCGGGCATCGTCAACGCCTGCACGTTTCTCGGCGGCAGCGCCGGCGTGGCCGGCGGCGCCACCGCGCTGGCGCTGGGCGGTTTCCCCGCCGTGCTGACGATGATCGCGCTCGCCGGCATTGCCGGCGTCGTCCTCAGCCGCTGGATCGCGGAGACGCCGCCGGGTTAGAGCTTCTCTCCGTTCGCCCCCGCAAAAGCGGGGACCCAGTACTGCCACAAATACCGAACGTTTGGCCCGGCTCCCCGCTTCCGCGGGGACGAACGGAGAAATGAGCGGTCGCTCTTCGCTCATCCGCCTGCGGCAAACCGCTTCTCGATCTCCTCCATCAGCGGGTGCGAGTGGCCGGCGTTGCGCAAATCGGCAAAATCTTCCAGCACCACCGCCTCCCAAGGTTTGTCGCCCAGCACCTTCTGCGCCCAGCGATAGCGCAGAAGGAGCACGCGCGCCTCGTCGACCTGGCCGAGGAACATCAGCGCGTAGGCGCGGATCGCCTGGAAGGAGACATCCTCCGGCTTGAGCGCGATCGACTGGTCGGCGGCCGCGAGAGCGGTCTCGAACTTCCCGGCCCGGACGAAGCGGAAAGCCAAGGCTGCAATCCTGTTGATGCTGAGCTGCAGATCGCGCTGCCATTGCGCATTGTTGCGATTGAGCGCAGCAAGCCGCTGGCGAATAACAAGGCTGTTGCGGTAGGCGGCGAGCGCCGCGTCGAGCTCGCGCGGCGCGCGCAGCACGTCACCGATGTTCACGTAAGCCGCGGACAGGTCGCGCTGCCACTCGGCGTTGCTCGGATTGGCGGCGGCCAGCGGCTCGATGACGGCAAGACTGTCGCGGTAAGACTTGAGCGCATCGTCGAGCGATCCTTGTGTCTCCAGCACATCGCCGATCTGCGCATGGGAGATGTAAAGGTCGTGCTGCCACCGCGCATTCGCCGGTTGGGCGGCGGCAAGACGCTGCCGGATGGCGAGACTGTCGCGGTAGTACTTCAGCGCATCGTCAAGCTTCCCCTGCTCTTGAAGCACGTCGCCCAGACGGTCGTAGGACACCGACAGAGCGCGCTGCCACTCGGCATTGCCGGGGTTGGCGGCGGCGAGCGGCTCGATGATGACAAGACCGTTGCGATAGGCTTCGAGCGCCTCATCGCGCTTGTCCTGCAGCATCAGCACATCGCCGATGCGTTCGTAGGCAATCACGAGATCGCGCTGCCAATCTGAATTGCTGCGATCAAGCGTAGCAAGTCGCTGCATGACCGCAAGACTGTCGCGGTAGGACTTCAGGGCGTCGTCGAGCTTGCCCAGCGCCTTGAGAACGTCGCCGATCTTGACGTAAGAGACCGACAGCCCGCGCTGCCATTGCTTGTTGTCGCGATCGATGGCAACGAGACGCTCGGTTGCCGCGAGGCTGTCGCGATAGTTCTTGAGCGCCTCATCGGCCTGCCCCTGGGCCAGCAGCACGTCGCCGACCTTCTCGTGCGCGCTCGCCAGATCGCGCTGCCACTGCGCATTGGTCGGATCGGCGGCCGCAAGACGCTCGGTGATGGCGAGACTGTCGCGATAGGCCTTGAGCGCCGCGTCGAGATTGCCGGACACCAGCGCCTCGCCGATCTTGTGGTAGGCAACTGCCAGGTCGCGCTGCCACTGCACATTGTCGGGCTTGGCCTTGGTCAAGCGCTCCCGGGTGGCGAGGCTGTCGCGGAAGACCTTGATCGCCTCGCCGATCTTGCCCTGCGCGAGCAGCACGTCGCCGATCTTCTCCTGGGAAATCGAAAGATCGCGCCGCCACTCGGTATTGCCGGGTTCGAGGACAACGAGGCGCTCGGCCGTGGCGAGCCCACGCCGGTAGAATTCCAGTGCCTCATCGGGCTTGCGTTGTTCGACCAGCACGTCGCCGATCAAGTTGCAGGAAATCGACACGTCCCGCTGCCAGTCGGCATTGCCGCCGTTGAGTGAGGCGAAACGCTCCCGGATCGAGAGGCCGTCGCGGTGGGATTGCAGCGCCGCGTCGAGATTACCCAGCGCCTTGTAGGTCTGACCGAATTCATCGAGCATAACCGCACGGCTGCGCTGCACCCTGGCATCGTCGGGCGCCGAGGAGGACAGCTTTTCGAAGGTCCCCTTGGCGGTTTCGAGAACCCGGCGCACCGTGTCCGACGGCATGCCGATGACGTTACGCAGTCCGTGGGCGATGTCGAACACCAGACCGTCAGCGGTCTGCCTGGCGATGGCGAAATTGCGTTCCGCCCGGTCGCGCTCATCCTTCGCGATCGCCTCATTGGTCTGGGCGATGCCGCGCTGCCAATAGGCAATACCTGCGAGAGCGAGGGCGACGACCAGCCCTGCGGCCAGGCTGCCGGTGAGCACGTTGCGCCGCCGCGTCGCCGCCCGACGGCTTTCCCGGACGAAGTCCTGCGTCTCCTCGGTCGGCGCCGGCGCGCCTTCCGGCCGCGCCGCGATCCACTGCTCCGCCTCCTCCAGCACTGGCGAGCGCAGAAGGAGCCCGTTCGGCTGCCCGGCGAGCGACCAGCGCCGTGACTGCTCGCCGAACTCGGTGTGACGCCGAATCCAGTCGATGTCGGTGCCCAGCGCCTCGGTAAGCCGGTCCGCACTGGCGTCAAACCGCGCATCGTCGACGAAATTGATGAAGTTGAGCCTGGCAAGCACGTCCGGTACCGCCTTGTCTTCGACCGGCCGGCACAGGATCGGCGCAAAGCGCTTGTTCAGCGAGGCGGCGAACTCGACCTCTCTTTGCACGACCTCGGATGCGATCGAGTCGGGACTGAGCACGAACACCACGGTGTCCGCTTGCGCGATCAGCGCTTCGATGCGCTTCCACCAGTCCTCAAAGGCGTGGATTTCGGTGCGATCGATGAGCGGCGTGAAACCGCGCGCCTTGAGCCCGGCTTCGAGCCGGTCGGCAAAGGCCATGTCCTTGCGCGAATAGGAGATGAAGACCTTGGCCTTGAACGGCCGACCGTTCTCCTGTTCAGCAGCATCGCTTGTCATGGCCGGCGGCCGCTACAGATTGATCTCGGAAAGCGAAGCCGCTCCGTGGCACGGCGACTTCGCACCAAGCTTCCGCCCAGTCGCACATCTTAGCGGAATAGCGTGCGGATTTTCGGCGGCAAAGCACCCTGGGTTGCCAAGGCGCCCGGGGACTGCCGGGCGCCGTGCTGGCGGCGCTACCTGGTCCTCAGTCGATCGATATAGCTCACGAGGTAGTCCTTGATCTCCGGGCGGACGCCACCCAGGCCTGTCAGAATTGACTGTGCGTCGGTGCCGGACACAAAGATCGGCTCGGTCTTGATGACGCGCGAGTAGTCGGCGAGGAACTGCGGATTCTTCCACATCTCGGCAAAGGCCTTGCGCAGGATGCCAAGCGCCTCCGGGTTCGCCTTCGGCGGCATCAGCGCGATACGGAACATCGCCAGCTGCGGGTCTGCGAACGCACGCAAGGCTTCGTAAGCCATCTGCCCCTTGAGCGGTTTGCCGGGGCGGACCTGAGCGTAGAACTCCTCAAACGTCTGCAGGTTCGGCAGCGCCGGGCTGCGCGGAAGGCTCCCGTCCTTGGCGCGCGGGGAGAGCTGCCATACCGGCAAAACGACGTTGCCCATGGTCGGCTCGACGGACGCCGCCCAGCCGGAGAGCGAGGAATTGGCCATCTGCCCGATGTTCTGCAGGATCGCGGTTTCGACGTCCTTCAGGCCGCGATAGGCGGGCACGTGCTGGTATTGGATGCCCAGGAGCTCGAGCGCCAGCGCCATGTTCATTGAGTTCGAATTCTGAACGTTGAGCGACAGGACCTTGAAGTCCTTGGCTTTCATCAGGTCGGCCGGGACCTTGATGCCGGGCGGCGTGTCCTTACGCATGTAGACCACCAGCGGGCATTCGACGGCGGAGATCGGCACAAAGTCGGAATAGCGGGTGCGCATCGCCGGGTTGCCGAGAATCTGGTCGTTGATCGCCGGCGTGAAGAAACCGATGGTGTCGCCGTTCGGCGTTGCCTCGCCGAGCTGGTTGCTGCCGATCAATCCGCCGGCGCCGCCGACGTTGCGGACGATCACCGTCGGGGTGCCGGGAATGTGCGCCGGCAGGTGCTGCGCGACGATACGGCCCTCGATGTCGGTCGGCCCGCCTGCCGGATAGTTGACGATGATGTTGATCGTCTTGCCCGCGTAGAACTGCGCGAGCGCGCTTTCGGGAGCCCCCACGGCGAGCGCGATGAACCCTGCTGCGAAAAGACTCATGCGTGTCATGATTGCTCCTGCATCGCTTTCATTTTGAATTTTGATTCCATCGGCGCCCACGCCGCCATTCCAACATGCGCCGCCCTGCCCTGACCGCAACTTTTTTGTCGCACCCGCCGACTATCGACGATTACGACCCGGCTCGGGTCAGGAGCGTCTTGGTTGTGATCCAAACTACACCCAGTACCGTAGCATTCGATGTCCGGCGCCGGGAGCCCATCATGTCGGAAATCGACCGTTCCACAGCTTCGCTTTGGGATCGTCCAGACGGCCTCGGCCTTGTGGCCACCGCCGCCGTGTTTGCCGGCGCTGCGGTCGTTCTGAACGGAATCCTCTTTGCCTCCGGCCTCGCAGGAGACGACGACGCGGTGGCGCGGCTGTGGTGGGCGCCGCCGGGGTGGGCTATCGGCACGATCTGGGCGCTGTTGTTTGTACTGTATGCGGTCGCGCACTGGCTGCTACGGCAGCGGGGCGACAGCGGACGGCGCGCCGCCCGCTGGGTCCTCGCCATCGTCCTATGGGACCTGGCCTACCCGTTTCTGACCTTGGGCTTCGACCTTGTGCTGGGCGCCTGGCTCAATGTCGTCACGCTCGTGCTGACGATCCTGCTGCTGTGGCGGGTATGGCGCGACTCCCGCCGCGCCTTCGGCTGGCTGCTGCCATCGCTGGCCTGGGTCAGCTTTGCAACGGTGCTGACGTTCGCCGCGTTGCAGCAGTCGTAGTCTGTTGAATGCGGCCAAACTGCCGTGCGGTGCGTTCAGCTCCGCAGGCCGGGCGCCTCGTGACCGGTGCGGGCGACGTATTCGGTGTAGCCGCCGCCGTACTGGTGGATGCCATCGGGCGTCAATTCCAATACCCGGTTGGACAATGCGGCCAGGAAGTGCCGGTCGTGCGAGACGAACAGCATGCTGCCCTCATAACGCGACAGCGCCGCGATCAGCATCTCCTTGGTCGCGATGTCGAGGTGGTTGGTCGGCTCGTCCAGCACCAGGAAGTTCGGCGGATCGAAAAGCATCAGCGCCATCACCAGCCGCGCCTTCTCGCCGCCCGACAGCACCCGGCAGCGCTTCTCCACGTCGTCGCCGGAGAAGCCGAAGCAACCGGCGAGCGCACGCAGCGAGCCCTGCCCGGCCTGCGGGAACGCGTCTTCCAGCGTCTCGAACACTGTGCGGTCGCCGACGAGCAGGTCCATGGCGTGCTGCGCGAAATAGCCCATCTTTACGCTGCCGCCGACGACCACCGTGCCGTCGTCCGGCGGCGTCGTACCGGCAACCAGCTTGAGCAGCGTCGACTTGCCGGCGCCGTTGACGCCCATCACGCACCAGCGCTCGCGGCGGCGGACCATGAAGTCGAAGTTTTCATAGATGCTGCGGCTGCCGTAGCCCTTGTGCACCTTCCTCAAGCTGACCACGTCCTCGCCGGAGCGCGGTGCCGGCTGGAACTCGAACTCGACGGTCTGGCGGCGCCTGGGCGGCTCGACCCGCTCGATCTTGTCGAGCTTCTTCACCCGGCTCTGGACCTGAGCGGCGTGGGAGGCACGCGCCTTGAACCGCTCGATGAACTTGATCTCCTTGGCGAGCATCGCCTGCTGGCGCTCGAACTGCGCCTGCTGCTGCTTCTCATTCAGCGCCCGCTGCTGCTCGTAGAATTCGTAGTTGCCCGAGAACGTCGTCAACGACCCACCGTCGATCTCCACCACCTTGTTGACGATGCGGTTCATGAACTCGCGATCGTGCGAGGTCATCAGCAGCGCGCCTTCGTAGCCCTTGAGAAATGCTTCCAGCCAGATCAGGCTTTCGAGATCGAGATGGTTGCTCGGCTCGTCGAGTAGCATGGCGTCCGGACGCATCAGCAGAATGCGGCCGAGCGCGACGCGCATCTTCCAGCCGCCGGAGAGCGCGCCGACGTCGCCGTCCATCATCTCCTGGCTAAAGCCGAGCCCCGCCAGGATTTCCCGCGCGCGGCCCTCGAGCGCATAGCCGTCCAGTTCCTCGAAACTGTGCTGCACCTCACCGTAACGCGCGATGATGTCGTCCATCTCGTCCGCGCGATCCGGGTCCGCCATGGCGGCTTCGAGCTCCTTCAGCTCGGCTGCGACAGTGCTCACCGGGCCGGCGCCATCCATCACCTCGGCGACCGCGCTCCTCCCCGCCATCTCGCCGACATCCTGGCTGAAGTAGCCGATGGTGATGCCGCGATCGACCGAAACCTGGCCCTCGTCGGGCTGCTCGTCGCCGATGATCATCCGGAACAACGTGGTCTTGCCGGCGCCGTTCGGACCGACCAGGCCGATCTTCTCACCCTTGTTGAGCGCCGCGGACGCTTCAACGAACAGGATCTGCTTGCCGCTCTGCTTGCCGATATTGTCGAGACGAATCATGCGCGTATGGGCACCTGGGAACGTGGGGACAAGGTAGATATTTCATCAGGCCGCTAGAACAGCGTCCTTTGCCGAATCGCGGCCGAGAGCGTGCCCTCGTCCAGATAGTCGAGTTCGCCACCGACCGGCACGCCGTGTGCGAGCCGCGTCACCTTGACGTTCGCGTCGTGCAACAGGTCGGTGATGTAGTGCGCGGTTGTCTGGCCGTCGACCGTGGCGTTGAGCGCCAGGATGATCTCCTTTACCGCCGGATCGTGCGCGCGCGAAATGAGCGCGTCGATCGCGAGTTCCTGCGGGCCAATGCCGTCGAGCGGCGACAGCGTGCCACCGAGCACGTGGTAGCGGGCGTTGACGGCGTGCGCGCGTTCGAGCGCCCAAAGATCGGCGACGTCGGCGACTACGACAATGATGGACGGGTCGCGCCGCGGATCGGTACAGACAGTGCAGGGATTCTGACTGTCGATGTTGCCGCATTGGCGGCACACCTCGATCTTTTCGATCGCAGTCTGCAACGCAGTGGCGAGCGGCGCCATGATCTGCTCGCGCTTCTTGATCAGAAAGAGCGCTGCACGGCGCGCGGAGCGCGGTCCAAGCCCGGGCAGACGGGACAAGAGCTGAATCAAGCGCTCGATCTCGGGGCCGGCGGTGGCGGTGGGCATGAGCGCAATGATGTTGGAGGGCCGCGCGCCTTCGCGGATGCGAAACGGCAGGCCGGGTCTGGCAGCGGACTAGAACAGCTTGAGGCCGGGCGGCAGCGGCAGGCCGCCGGTGACGCTCTTCATCTTCTCTTGCAGCACGGTCTCGGCCTTGCGCCGCGCGTCGGCATGCGCCGCAACGATCAGGTCCTCGATCACTTCCTTGTCCTGCGGCTTGAGGAGGCTGGCGTCGATCTTCACGCCCCTCAGCTCGCCTTTGCCGGAAAGATTGACCGTCACCATGCCGCCGCCGGACGTGCCGGCAACGTCGATCTGGTCGAGCTCGGCCTGCATCGCCTCCATCTTGGATTTGAGTTCGGCGGCCTGCTTCATCAGGCCCAGAAAGTCCGCCATCGTTCTCTCCGCTGTCACTGGAGCAAGATCGCATCAGGTCGAATCGCGATTCGCTCCGCGTGTTTATCCGGTCGCATAATCCTATCCGAAAAGTCTGCAACTTTTCGGATCACGCTCCGTGCTCTCAGTAGTCCTCGTCGGCGTCGTCCGGCCGCATGTCGGCCGGAATTTCTGCGATGTCGTCGTCGCCGCTCCCGATCTCTGCTGGTGCATCGTCGTCCACTGGGACTGCCGCTCGCACCACCTCGGCCGGACGCACTTCGACGATCTCGGCGCCCGGAAACCGCGCCAGCACTGCCGCAACCAATGGGTCGGCCTTTGCGCCGGTCTTCAGTTCGGCGCGTCGCGCGTCCTGGCGCGATTTCAGTGTCGGGTCGCCGCTTTCGGCCGAGACAATCACCATCCAGCGCCGGTTGGTCCATTGTGAAAACTTGCGCGACAGATCGTGCACCAGCGTCTTCGGCGCGCTCGGCTCCAGCGCGATCTCGAGCCGTCCGTCCTCGAAACGCACCAGCCGCACGTCGCGTTCCAGCGCCGCCTTGACCCCGATGTCGCGGTTCTGGGCGGCGAGCGCCACCAGCTCGTCGAAACTGCGGACGGCGACCGGCGGCGTGCTGGCTGGATCGGACGCGGGTTGCATGACGGGCGCCAGGGCAGCCCGCGTTGCGCCGCGTGGCGACAAGGCCGCGGTGGGCGTCGATGCCGCCATCGTCGAAGACTCGCGCATGGCCGACGGCATCGGCAGGCCGCTCGTGCCCGAAGCCTCTGGCACCGGCCGGCTGCCGGCAGGCGCCGATCCATTGCCGCTCGACAGCGAACGGACCACCTCGTCCGGCGTCGGCAGGTCGGCCGCATAGGCGATCCGCACCAGCACCATTTCGGCTGCCGCCACCGGCCGGCTAGCCTCCTTCACCTCGGCGATACCCTTGAGCAGCATCTGCCAGGTCCGCGCCAGCACCCGCATGGAGAGCTTCTCAGCGAATGCGCGACCGCGGGTGCGCTCGACTTCGATCAGCGCCGGATCGTCCGCGACCGCCGGCACGATCTTTACCCGCGTGACGAAGTGCGTGAACTCGGCGAGATCGCCCAGCACCACGGCGGGATCGGCGCCGGTGTCGTACTGTGCGCGCAACTCGGTCAGCGCGGCCGCGACGTCGCCGCTCATCAACGATTCGAACAGATCGATCACCCGCGCGCGGTCGGCAAGTCCGAGCATCTGACGAACGTGCTCGGCGCGCACCGTCCCAGCGGCGTGGGCAATCGCCTGATCGAGCAACGACAGCGAATCGCGCACCGAACCCTCTGCGGCGCGGGCAATCAGCGCCAGCGCCTCCGGGTCGGTTTCAATCCCTTCGCGGCCGGCGACGCTCGCAAGATGGCTCACGAGCGTGCCCGCCTCCACGCGGCGCAGGTCGAAGCGCTGGCAGCGCGACAGCACGGTCACCGGCACCTTCCGGATTTCGGTGGTCGCAAAAACGAACTTGGCGTGCGGCGGCGGCTCCTCCAATGTCTTGAGCAGCGCGTTGAACGCCTGCGGCGTCAGCATGTGCACTTCGTCCAGAATATAGACCTTGTAGCGCGCGCTGACCGGCGCGTACCGGATCGCGTCGTTGATCTGGCGAACGTCGTCGACACCGTTGTGGGAGGCCGCGTCCATCTCGATGACATCGAGATGCCGGCTCTCCATGATCGCCTGGCAGTGGACGCCGAGCGCCGGCATCTTGACGGTCGGGCCGGTCACCGAGCCATCCGGCAGCTCGTAATTGAGTGCACGGGCGAGAATCCGCGCCGTCGTCGTCTTGCCGACGCCGCGAACGCCGGTGAGGATCCAGGCCTGCGGAATGCGCGAGGTCTCGAACGCGTTCGACAGCGTGCGCACCATGGCGTCCTGGCCGATCAGATGGTCGAAGGTTTGCGGCCGGTACTTGCGGGCGAGCACGCGGTAGCCGCCGGCAGGCTCCGCCAGTTCAGGACCGGACGAACTCGTGATCTCAGGATCGCTCATGCGCTCACCGGGCTTGGCTCAGGAAGCCTATGGCAGTCAGTTCCTCGGCCCGGGTCAACCGCCGCGCGGGTCCTGTCCAGAATTCATATTCGGCACGAATTGGGGCTGGATCGTCATGGCGGTTTCGGGCCTGCCCCGTCAATTCGGCTCGGCCAACTCGAACGCGCCGCCGGCAGATGGCCGGATATGACGGCAGGCTGATCGGCCCGAAGTGGGAGGCTGACGAGCGACCCGAACCGGAGCTCGTTAGGGCTGCTTCCTTCCGGACCTGACCCGGTTGGCGAGTGGCTCGTCCACCGCCAACCTCCCGGGCCCTATATCGGGCCTCGGCGCGGTGAAAGCAAGCCGTGTTCCCGGCCTGTGAGCAAGCGAAAACACCCGTCGCCGTTGTGGGAACTGCATCGCGAATCTTCTCATCCGGGACGCGGCCCGGCATGGTTGTCGATGCCTGACCGGCTCCCGGCGGAAGCGAAGCGGAGGACCAACCACATCATGACCACACCTTCGGCCTGGTCGCTCGATCCTCATCTCGAACGCGACACCATTCCGGTCGGCGACCTGCCGCTCGCGAGCATCCTGGTGATGAACGACGCGACCTACCCCTGGCTCATCCTGGTGCCGCGCGTCCCGGGCGCGGTCGAGCTGATCGATCTCGACGACGAGCAGCAGGCTCAGCTGATGGACGAGATCGCCATGCTGTCGCGCGTGCTCAAGGACGTCACCGGCTGCCACAAACTCAATGTCGCGGCGATCGGCAACGTGGTGGCGCAGCTTCACGTGCATGTCGTTGCACGCCGCCGCGACGATCCCGCCTGGCCGCGCCCGGTGTGGGGCCATGCGACCGCCCGCCCCTACGCCAAGCCGGAGCTTGAGCGGTTCGTTGACCGCATCCGGCGGGAGGTTGCATTCGGTTGAGCGCGTCTGTTGCGTGCGGCACCCGGCTGTGCCAGCGTCGCGCACCCTCCTGGAGGATTCATGCCGTTTCGACCTGATTTCGGCCCCAAGCCGCGCCTCGGCTATACCCAAAGCCTGATCGCGCGCGCGGCCGAACGGCGCAACGATGCAACCGCGCTGGCGGCGCTGGAATGCGACGCGGGCGCCGGCGTCTATCTCATCGGCGGCGAGATGATCGTGCTGAAAAAGCGCGAGACGGTGCACGAGCCGTTGTTCACGCTAGCGGAGGCGCGCGCGCTGTCGAACTCCGGTGAGATTATGTTTCTCGGCCTCATCGACAATTGTGGCCGCTTCGCACTTGAGCCGGACGCGGCGATCCTGGAAACGCTCAAGACCCGCGACGACCTCGTGGTGACCGACCTGCGATCGATCGCCATCAAGGGACTGGTCGAGGAAGATCACCTGCCGCCGCTGGCGGAGGGCAAGGCGCTGCTGCACTGGCACGCGCGCCATCGCTTCTGCTCGAGCTGCGGGTTGCCCACCAGCCTGTCCTGCGGCGGCTGGCGGCGCGACTGCCCGGTTTGCAAGGTTCAGCACTTTCCGCGCACGGACCCGGTCGTCATTATGCTGCCGGTCGCCGGCGAGCGCTGCGTGCTCGGTCGCTCGTATCGGTTCCAGGGCAGCATGTGGTCGTGCCTCGCTGGCTTCGTGGAGCCGGGCGAGACGATCGAGGACGCGGTACGACGCGAGACGCTGGAGGAGTGCGGCATCGCGTGCGGCCGCGTCGCCTATTTTGCCACCCAGCCCTGGCCGTTCCCGAGCTCGCTGATGATCGGCTGCCACGCCGAGGCGCTGTCGCACGACATTGTGATCGACCGCACCGAACTCGAAGACGCGCGCTGGTTTGACCGCGAGGAAGTCGCGCAGATGCTCAAGCGGACGCACCCGCAGGGCTTGACGACCCCGCCGACCGTCGCCATCGCCTATCACATCATGCGTGCCTGGGTGGAGGAGGAGATTGAATTCCGTTGACCGCCGCGGCACCCCACGGGCCATTCTCTGCGCCGGCATCATCGTGCTCGACGAGGTATTCCTGGTCGATCAATTCCCGCAACCCGACGGCAAGGTCAACGCCCGCACCTACTTCTCGGTGAACGGCGGCTGCGCGGCCAACGCCGCGGTCGCGATTGCGCGGCTCGGCGGCGCCGTTTCGCTCTGCGGACCGCTCGGCGGCCCTGCCGGCGACGATGCCAACGGTGACCGGGTGCTGGCGGCGCTCGCGCGCGAGCACGTCGATTGCAGCAATTGCGTGCGGGTCGCGGGCTGCGCAACGCCGCTGTCGGCGATCTTCATCGATGCAAGCGGTGACCGTATGATCACGACCTATCGCGACGACCGGATCGCCTCCGCAGAGCCGCCCGACCCGGCGGGCCTGGTGGCATCGGCAGACGCCGTGCTCGCCGACAACCGGTTTCCGGACTTCGTGCAGCCGATCTGCATGGCGGCGCGCGAGCGCGGCCTCACCGTCGTGCTCGACGCCGACAAGCCGACCGAGATGGCGGACCCGTTGCTGCGGATCGCCACGCATGTGGTGTTCTCAAGCGAGTCGCTGCGCGCCACGGCGGGGACCGACGACCTTGCCACCGCGCTGTTTCGCGTTGGCGACGCGACGGAGGCCTTCCTTGCCGTTACCGACGGCTCGAAGGACGTCCTATGGCGCGACGGCAATGCACTGCGCCGCAGTCCCGCCTACCCGATCACAGCCGTGGACACGCTGGGCGCGGGCGACGTGTTTCACGGCGGGTTTGCCCTCGCGCTGGCCGAAGGCCGCGACCTCGGCTTTGCGATGCGCTTTGCCTCGGCAGCCGCGGCGATCAAGTGCTCGCGGCTCGGCGGCTCGGCCGGCGCGCCGAACCGGGACGAAGTCGCGGCGTTCATGGCCGCGCATGAAGCCGGAACGACCGCGAAACCCTAGTGGCGGCGCGCGGTGCCCGGCCGGGCGGGAAGATTGAGCTTGCGATAGAAAATAATTCTAGGTATTCGTTCTTTGAAGCGAATTAGCTTGAGATTTAACCTGCAAATTCTGCCGATCGCAACATAATTTCCTGCCGCCGCTATGGATGCCATCGACCGCAAAATTCTCGCGCTGCTGCAGCAGGATGCCTCACGTTCGGTGGCGGAGATCGGCAACCTGGTCGGCCTGTCATCGACGCCGTGCTGGAAGCGCATCCAGCGGCTCGAGGCAGAGGGAGTGATCGAGCGGCGCGTGGCGCTGGTCGATCAGGACAAGATCGGGCTCGGCGTCACGGTGTTTGTCTCGATCGAGACCGGCGACCATTCGCAGGAATGGCTCAAGCGGTTCGCCGAGGTGGTGGGCGCCATGCCGGAAGTGATGGAGTTCTACCGCATGGCCGGCGACGTCGATTACATGTTGCGCGTCGTGGTGCCCGACATCCAGGGCTACGACACGTTCTACAAGAAGCTGATCGCCGCAGTACCGCTGACCAACGTCACGTCGCGTTTCGCGATGGAGAAGATCAAGTCGACGACCGCACTGCCGATCCCTCCCGCCGCAGCCAGGAAGGCCGCGGAAACGGTCAAGAATTGACTCGGGCGGCGGAGTCGGAAAATCGCGGGAGCGATCCGGTCCGCAGACTCAACAGACCTGCGTCGACCCGGTGATGCGCGTGACACAGTCGGCCAGCCGCGGCCGCATGAAGATCTGATCGGACAGGCTGAGCGTCCCAGTGATCACATAGCCCACCGTCGGCTTAAAGCTGTACGAGACCTCGCTCCAGATCAGATTCGTGTTGAGAATCTTGAGCGCGGTCGGCAACGATACCGACGACCCCACAGATCGCTTGGCACCATTGAACGTATCGCTCCAGACGACCTTGGCGGTCTGATTGGAGTCGATCTTCACTTCCGAGACGGTGATCTTAAGCTTGGATATGTCGCACTGGTTGACCGAATTGCAGGACATGACCGCGGAAGACGCACTGAGCAGATTGGTCATGTAGGTGTTGTCGATGCTCGACACCTGCGAGGCGAGGTCCGCTGCCGTGCGCGCCGTCAACGTAACCCTGCGGTCCATGCTGAGCCCTTGCGAGACCTCGACGGTCCCGAGATAGAGCGTCAGCAGCACCGGCAGGATCATGGCGACCTCGACCGCCGAGGTGCCCTCCTGATCCCGCTTGAAGCGCCGGATCTGCTGCGACAGGCCGCGAGATAGTCCATGGATGTTCATGGCGTGAAACTCACTTGGCATACGGCTCGTTGACGAACGCAGCGGTCGCCGCCAACAGGCGCTTGCCGCCGTTCATGTTGGTTAGGTCGAGCAGCGAAATGACGGGCCATTGATAGAACAGCCGCACCACCACGATGTCCCCCGGGCCGCCTGGGTTGTAGCTGAAGTTGTTCTGAAAGTTGCCGCTGCCGTCGATCGGAACAGTTATCGAGGCGTTGGAGAAGGACGAGAACGAGTACGCCTTCACGTCCACATAGACGCCGCCCTGGCAATCGAACAGCCCGAAGATGCGCGCACAGACCGCATCCTTGAAGGCCGTCTGCGACATGCCCTGGGTCTGGGCCTGCCCGGTCATGATCAGGCGCGAGGCGTCCGCCACCGCCGTCTCGAGGGCTTGGCTGGAGAAGAAAACCAGCGCAGTTTCGATAATAGCGAAAAGCACGGCCAGAAACGGTGCTGCGACCAGCCCGAATTCGACGGCGGCGGAGCCATCCTGCCGTCTGGCAAACCGGCGTAGCAAACGGCCGGCAATGCGTCGTTGCACTCGGCTTCTCACTCGCTGCCTGAACTTCTCGAGCATGGCCATCACACTCACACGCACCAAATTACTCATCTACGACAGGACACGCAGCCGTCGCATATTGCTTTCGCAATGGGTTGAGCAATAGCAAACAGATGTTGGCAGATTATTGTTGTAATTGCCGATATCCCGGGCTCCGGTCTTAACGGCTCGCTCACCATGTTACGCGGCCGGACGCACGCAGGATTTGACGAGGTCACTTCGGCGCGGACGAATTGCCCTCGGCCTGGCCGCTGCGCGTGTTGCTCTGCATGATGATCGTATCGAAATACGTCTTGCCGTCGCCGAGCGTGATCCGCCGCTCGCAACCCGGCGTGCAGCTGTACGTTTCGCGCTCTACGCCCTTGTAGACCACGACGACATGACCGGCCGGTCCCTCCACCACGATGTTCTTATTCATCAGCACATTGCCCGCCCGGTCCAGCGCGATGATGTTGGTCATCCCGTAACCTTTGCCGGTGATGACGATCTGGCCGCCAGCCTGCAGCGATGCATCGGCGATCAGCGGATTGCCGACGACGATCGTCGCGGTCTTGTCGGGCAGTCGCAGGAGCTTTGCCTGGTCGAGCGATACGACCACGTCGGCGCGCGGCCTGCCGATCGCAGCCGCCGAACCCAGGACCGTCAGGGCAAGAGAGCCGTACACGACGGAACGCAACAGCGACATTGAACTCCCCCGCACCTTACGCATCGGCCGCCGGGCGGCCGCCGAACGGGCAGGCACTGCCCTGCAGTTCACTCGAAATACGTGAATCATTCGCAAACGATGCGCGCACGCCCCGCCCTCAGCGCTTGAACGGATAGAGCATCTGCGCGCCGAAACTCTCCGGAAAGCCGGTGTCGGCGATGCCATAGCGCTCGGGGTTCACGCCCTTCGGCATATAGAAGGTGCCGAACATGAGATCGAGAACCGGAAAGGTCGACGCGAAGTTTTTCTCGCCACCCTGTTCGACTGTCGTGTGGTGCCAGCGATGAAACACCGGGCCGGCGATCACGTACTTGAACGGCCCGAGCGTCCAATTGAGGTTGGCGTGCACGAACGCCGAGTGCGCTATTGTGAACGGGCCGAGGAAAACGAGAACGTTGGGCGAAATGCCGGCAAGCAGCAGAATGACGTCGGTCGCGACGCTGCCCAGGAAGATGTTCATCGGATGAAACCGCGCCGCCGAGATCCAGTCGAGATGTTCGGATGAATGGTGGACGGCGTGGTAGCGCCACAGCGTCGGCCGGTGAAAAGTGCGGTGAATCCAGTACATCATGAAATCGGAGCCGACCAGGAACACGATCGCCTGCAGCCACAACGGCAACTGCGACAGCGGGCCATGGCCGTCGTCGTAGAACTCGATCAGGCCCTCGGCGGTATGGATGTTGAACAGAAAAGCGGCGCCCATCACCAGGAGGCCGATGCGCAGGTAACGCGCAAACAGCGGGATGAAGAACCAGTAGCAGAGATCCGTCAGCAGGTCGCGCTTGCGCCACCAGGGCTTTCCCGGATTGCACGACCAGAAGAACGACAGCGCCGTGAAGACCAGCGCCAGCGCGATCGACACCGGCACGATTTTCAACAGCGTGAAGCCGATGCCATGAACCAGCGCAACAAGCTCGTCAAACATGTCTCACACCGCCCTACCCGCCTAAACGCCGGGCATGTCTGAGATATCGAGGGCGCAGTTAAGATGTCGTGAAGTCTGGCGTGGAGTGCGCGCGGGCAATGGCGGCCGGTCAACTCTGTCGCCCGGGCATTGCCAAATCGCCGGCGCGATATTGCCCGCAACGGCCCCAGGGCGCCCCAGGGCATGGTCGCGATACAAGTGTATTTCCAGGCCGCTGCATCTCTCGCCGGGATTTCAACGAGGAGGTCTCCGGACTCCCTCAAATACTATGAAAAACACTTCGGCTTTTTCATAGTATTAAGTGATGGTTATCAGGCTTTAATTGCGATTTTGCCAGCTAGTGTCGTCTAGTTGAACAAGTTAAACTGGCGAAAATTTGAATAAATGCGTCATTAACCACAGATAAACTGGCTCAATATAATTTTAACTACATCAGATTATGGCCACATAACTAAGAGTTTCATCGTGGATGTTAACCTCGCCGCAACAGGCACCATCCTAAATGGGATCACGGTTTCGGATCAGTCGGGCAATAACGGCTCCCGGGACCACGCTCAGACAGCCACTTGTGGATCTTTCAGGAGTCAAACATGACCAATCTGGTGAAGCGTTTTGTGAAGGACGAGTCGGGTGCGACCGCCATCGAATACGGTCTCATCGCCGCCGGCATCTCGGTCGCGATCATCGCCGTCGTGCAGGGCCTCGGCTCCAAGCTCAATACGACCCTGAGCAGCGTTTCGACCGCGCTCAAGTAAGCCGACGGGGCCGGCACACGTCATACGGGAGGCCCCGGCTCGCCGGGGCCTTTTCGCTTTGGCCGGCAATAGTGTTTACCGACTCTCCCTCCCCTGTCCCGACAAACGTCGCGCCGACGCTAACCGATCCGCAAGCAAGCCCGTGCTAGACGGGACCGGCAAGGCCCGTCCTGCCGATCGCGAGGCGGAAGCGCTAGGTGGAAACGCCCAGTTGGAACGACCATGGTTGCCGATACAGTCCGACTGATGTTGTTCCCGGCGCTGATGGCGTTCGCCGCCGCGAGCGACCTCCTGACCATGACCATTTCCAACCGGGTGTCGCTGATCCTGGCCGGCGGCTTTGTCCTGCTCGCGGTCGTCACCGGCATGAGCTTCAACGATGTCGCGTGGCATCTGGGCGCCGCCGGCATCGTTCTGGTCGTGGCGTTCGTGTTCTTCAGCCTGGGCTGGATCGGCGGCGGCGACGCCAAACTGGCGGCGGCGACCGCCCTGTGGCTCGGCTTCGACCATCTCCTGCCCTACCTGATCTATGCGTCGCTGTTCGGCGGCGCGCTGACGCTGCTGCTGATCCAGTTCCGGCTTGTGCCGCTGCCCGCCGTACTGGCCCGCCAGGCGTGGGTGCAGCGACTCCACGACCGAGACAGCGGCGTGCCCTACGGCATCGCGCTGGCCGCTGCCGCACTCGCGGTCTACCCGCAGACGCCGTGGATGGCGGCCGGAGGCGTATAGCGCCCGGCCTGCATTTTTAATGAAAATTAAGCGGGGTTGCGAAATCGTTAACTGTGGCGGGACCTCCAAGGCAGGCCGCGCAGGTGTGGCCCGGCGTCGACACCCCTCGGAAGACAAAGCATTAACTCGATTTGGATACGCCTCATTAACCATGCCTTGACCTTTAGCTGCTGAAATCCCCCACGCGCGACCATGTCCGGTCGGGCTCATCGTGGCAGTTGCGAACTCGTCCGTCGCAGCGAGATTGTGGAAGCGAAGCGTATGAAACCCGCGCGCATCGTTGTGCTCGTCATCGCCGTCGCGGCCGGCGGCATCGCCGCGCTGCTTGCGGGGCGGTCCGACCCCCCGACGGAAGCGCCGGCGCCGGTCGCGCCGCTTGAAACCGTCGACGTGCTGATCGCCAATGACGACATTGGCCTCGGCCACACCGTAGCGGAGAGCGACCTGCGCTGGCAGACTTGGCCGGCCGCCGCAGCCGGCCCCAATTTCGTCCGCAAAAGCGAGCGGCCCGAAGCCATCAAGGAACTTGCCGGCGCCATCACGCGCGCGTCGTTCTCCAGCGGCGAACCGATCCGCGAAGCCAAACTGATCAAGGGCAACGGCGGCGGCTACATGGCGGCGGTTCTGCCGTCAGGCATGCGCGCGATCTCGACCGAAATTAACGCCGAAACCGGCGCCGGCGGCTTCATCCTGCCGAACGATCACGTCGACGTCATCCTCACCCGCCGCGACAAGCTCGCTGAGAAGAGCGCGGGCGTCGAAATCTACGTCAGCGAAATCATTCTGCCGAACGTGAAGGTGCTCGCCATCGACCAGACGGTTGAGGAGAAGAACGGCCAGCGGGTCGCAATCGGCAAAACCGCAACGCTCGAACTCACCCCGCAGCAATCGGAAGTCCTCGCGCTGTCGCGGCAGCTCGGCACGATCTCGCTGGCGCTGCGCAGCCTGGTCGATTTCCAGCGCAAGGACGGGCCGGTCAGCCCGGCGGAAGACGGCGGCGATCGCCGCGGCGTGAACGTTGTGCGCTTCGGCGTCACCACCACGACCACGACTAAATGACGACAAGGGGCCGTACTATGGGGAACACGTCGCTGATCCACACCGCGTTGCTGGTTGCGTTGCTGGTTGCGTTCGGACTGGTGGCCACCGGTCATGCCCCGGCTGGCGAGCCGACTCCCTCCCGCGTCATCCGGGTGGTTGGCAGCGACAACAGCTCCAAGTTCGTCCCGCTCGGCGTCGGCAAGTCGGTGGTAATCGACCTCCCGCGCGACATCAAGGACGTGCTGGTGGCCGATCCGAAGGTCGCCAATGCGGTGATCCGTTCGTCGCGCCGCGCCTACATCGTCGGCGCTAATGTCGGCCAGACCAACGTCTATTTCTTCGATGCCGACGGCCAGCAGATCACCGGCCTCGACATCGCCGTGACGCGCGACCTCAACGGCCTTCGCGCCGCCCTCAAGCAGGCACTGCCGCACCTCGACGTGCGGGTCGAGGGTCTTGGCGACGGTCTCGTACTGCTTGGTAACGTGTCGAGCCCGATCGAGTCGCAGCATGCATTCGACATCGCCAGCCGGCTGGTGGACGAGGGCCGCAAGGTCGTCAACGGCATCACCATCCACGGCCGCGAGCAGGTGATGCTCAAAGTGACCGTCGCGGAGGTGCAGCGCGACGTCATCAAGCAGCTCGGCGTCGACCTTTCGGCCGTCAGCGGCGGCCTGGGTATGGGCTCCGCCGTGCTCGACTTCAGGAACGTCAATCCGTTCCCGGTCTACGGCCAGCCGCTGGTCGCGGCGAACCACATCACCTCCACCTGGCAGTCCATCAACACGGCGCTGAAAGCCATGGAGCGCGCCGGCGTGGTCCGCACGCTGGCTGAACCGAACCTGACGGCGATCTCGGGCGAAACCGCCACCTTCATGGCCGGCGGCGAATTCCCGGTCCCGGCTGGATACACCTGTACGGCCGCCACGGTCCTGGGCACGACCGGCAACTGCCAGTACCAGATCCAGTGGAAGAAATTCGGCGTCGGCCTCAACTTCCTTCCCGTCGTGATGTCCGAAGGGCGCATCAGCCTCAAGGTCATGACCGAAGTCTCCGAACTTTCGACCGAGAACCAGCTCACGCTGGTGCAGTCGACCGGCTTCAACATCCTGGGGACCGAGAACAACACGACCCTGACGATCCCGTCGATCAAAACCCGCCGCGCCGAGACCACGGTCGAGATTCCGTCGGGCGGTTCGCTGGCGATGGCCGGGATGATTGGGGAGCAGACAAAGCAGCAGATCAGCGGCATCCCCGGCCTGATGCAGCTCCCGGTGCTCGGCGCCCTGTTCAAGAGCCGCGATTACATCAACAAGCAGACCGAACTGATGGTCATCGTCAGCCCATATGTGGTGCGCGCCGTGGCGTCGAAGGAACTGTCGCGACCGGACGACGGCTATGCCGACGCCAGCGACCCGGCATCGATCCTGCTCGGCAAGTTCAACCGCATCTACGGCGTGCCCGGTAAGCCCGATCCGCGGGTCGTCTATCAGGGTCGCTACGGCTTCATCCTGGACTGACGCGGTGGCGCGAGGAGACACAATCGATGTACTCACCCCTAAAGTCCTCCGCCGGATGGCGTGCCGCCCACATCGCGGTGCGCATCATCGCGGTGCTGGGATGTAGCGCCACGCTCGCCGGCTGTTTCACCACCACGCCGACACCCAGCGGTGTGGCCAACGACTACCGCCTGCGCCATCCGATCGCCATCAAGGAAGGCGTACGGACCGTCGAGCTGTTCATCGGCAGCAAGCGCGGCGGCCTGTCGCCTGCCCAGCGCGGGGATGTGTCGTCATTCGCCGGCGCCTGGCGGCGCGAAGCGACCGGCGGCATCCTGATCGAGGTGCCGGCCATGACCCGCAACGAGATTGCCGCCGCCAATGCCGTGGCGGAAATCCGCAGCCTGTTCCTGGGTCTCGGCGTTCCAGGCCGAGGCATCGAGGTGCGGCCTTATCGGCCGGCAGATCCGACCAAGATTGCGACGATCCGGCTCAACTATCCGACCATGACGGCAGAGGCCGGACCATGCGGGCTCTGGCCGCACGATCTGGGCCCGACCGCCGACCGGGAGCACAACGAAAACGTCCCGTATTGGAATCTCGGGTGCGCCTCCCAGCGCAACTTCGCCGCCATGGTCGAGAACAAGGCCGACCTGGTGCAGCCGCGCGGCGAGACTCCGCCCTACACCGGCCGCCGCACGGTCGTGCTCGATAAGTACCGCCGCGGCGAAAGCCCCTCCACGGTTTATCCGGAGGAAGTCAAATCCAAGATCAGCGATTTGGGCAAATGAGTACACGCAAGACCACTGGCGACGGCGGCTCCCAGGATAGCGTGACCGGCGAGCACATCGCGCCGGCGCCACGCGTCTCGATCCAGGCGTTCTGCGAAACCGTCGAAACCGCCGCGGCAATCCAGTCCGCCGGCGAAGACCGCCGGCTGGGCAAGGCCCATCTCAAGATTCAGATGGGTGGCATCACCGCCGCGGTCGAAGCGTACCGCAATTCGCCGACCCCCAACGTCGTCGTGATCGAATCGGAGAGCCGCGCCGAAGACCTGCTCGGGGGTCTCGACACGCTGGCGGAGGTCTGCGACGCCGGAACCAAGGTGATGGTGATCGGACGGCAGAACGACGTTCTGCTCTATCGCGAGTTGGTCCGCCGCGGCATCAGCGACTACCTGATCTCGCCGCTCGGCACGCTCGACGTGGTGCGCGCGATTTGCGGCCTGTTCACCTCGCCCAGCGCCAAGCCGGTGGGCCGCCTGATTGCGGTGGTCGGCGCCAAGGGCGGTGTCGGCGCCTCCACCATCGCCCACAACATCGCCTGGGCGATCGCGCGCGACCTTCAACTCGACACCGTGGTGGCCGATCTCGACCTCGCCTTCGGTACCGCGGGGCTCGACTACAACCAGGATCCGCCGCAAGGCATCGCCGACGCGGTGTTCTCGCCCGACCGCATCGACACCAGCTTCATCGACCGCCTACTCTCGAAGTGCACCGACCACCTGAGCCTGCTGGCCGCGCCGGCCACGCTCGAGCGGGTCTATGATTTTTCGACCGAAGCGTTCGACTCGATCTTCGACACGCTGCGCATAACGATGCCATGCATCATCCTCGACGTGCCGCACCAATGGACGGGATGGAGCAAGCGCGCCCTGATCAACGCCGACGAGATCCTGGTCGTCGCCGGTCCCGACCTCGCCAACCTGCGCAACGCCAAGAGCCTCCTCGATCTCCTGCGTAGCGCGCGCCCGAACGACCACCGCCCGTACTACTGCCTGAACCAGGTCGGCGTGCCCAAGCGGCCGGAGATCAAGCCTGCGGATTTCGCCAAGGCGCTCGACGACGATCCGCTCGTCGTGGTCCCGTTCGAACCGCAGATCTTCGGCACCGCTGCCAACAACGGCCAGATGATCGCCGAGCTGTCGTCATCCCACCGCACGGCCGAGATGTTCCTGCAACTTGCGCAGGTCTTGACCGGGCGTTCCGATGGCAAAAGGCCCAGGTCGAGCCTGCTTAGCCCCTTTCTCGAGAAACTGATGAAGCGTTCGGCGTAGCGTTGGAGTAAGTTCAGGTGTTCGGTAAGCGTAGCAGTTCGGCGGACGAGAATTCCGCACCGGCAACCGCGGTCGCCGTCGCGCCCTCCGTGCCCGCGGCTCCATCCGCACCGCAAGGGCAACCCGCCGCGGCCCAGCCTTCCGCCGATTCGATGAAAGGCGGCCGCGAACCCATCCCATCGATAGGACTGGGCGCCCCGCTGGTGTCGCCGCCAACCGCAGGCAAGCGCGGCGGCCGGATGCCGGAGGAGGTATCGCCGCCGCTGGCGCCGACAGCCACCGACAGCCGAAACTCAGAGGCGTACTACCAGACCAAGAGCGCGATCTTCGGCGCGCTGATCGAAGCCATCGACCTCTCGCAGCTCGCCAAGCTCGACGCCGAGTCTGCGCGCGAAGAAATCCGCGACATTGTCAACGAGATCATCGCCATCAAGTCAATCGTCATGTCGATCTCCGAGCAGGAAGACCTGCTCGACGACATCTGCAACGACGTCCTCGGCTATGGTCCGCTCGAGCCGCTGCTGTCGCGCGACGACATTGCCGACATCATGGTCAACGGATCCGGCACGACCTATATCGAAGTCAAGGGCAAGCTGCAGAAGACCGGCATCCGCTTCCGCGATAACCAGCAGTTGCTCAACATCTGTCAGCGCATCGTCAGCCAGATCGGTCGGCGGGTCGACGAATCCTCGCCGATCTGCGACGCACGCTTGCCCGACGGTTCCCGCGTGAACGTGATCGTGCCGCCGTTGGCGATCGATGGCCCGGCGCTCACCATCCGCAAGTTCAAGAAGGACAAGCTCACCCTCGACCAGCTCGTCAAGTTCGGCAGTATCACGCCGGAGGGCGCCGAGATCCTCAAGGTGATCGGCCGTTGCCGAGTCAACACCATCATCTCCGGTGGCACCGGCTCGGGCAAGACCACGTTGCTCAACTGCCTGACCCAGTTCATCGACCACGACGAGCGCATCATTACCTGCGAAGACGCTGCCGAACTGCAGCTTCAGCAGCCGCACACGGTCCGGCTCGAGACCCGCCCGCCGAACCTCGAGGGCGAGGGCCAGATCACCATGCGCGACCTGGTCAGGAATTGCCTGCGCATGCGGCCGGAACGCATCATCGTCGGCGAAGTTCGCGGACCCGAGGCGTTCGACCTGCTGCAGGCGATGAACACCGGCCATGACGGCTCGATGGGCACGCTCCACGCCAACTCGCCGCGCGAGGCGCTGTCGCGCATCGAGTCGATGATCACGATGGGCGGCTATGCGCTCCCCTCACGCACCATCCGGGAAATGGTCTGCGGCTCCGTCGACGTGATCGTGCAGGCAGCGCGTCTGCGCGACGGGTCGCGCCGCATTACTCACATCACCGAAGTCCTGGGCATGGAAGGCGACGTCGTCATCACCCAGGATTTGTTCGTGTACGACCTGATGGGCGAGGACGAAAAGGGCAACCTGATCGGCCGGCATCACTCGACCGGCATCGGCCGGCCGCGATTCTGGGAGCGCGCGCGCTACTTCGGCGAGGAGAAACGGCTCGCTGCCGCACTCGATGCCGCCGAGATCGCCGAGGGAGCCTGACGGCCATGCAGCAGCTCGCCATATTCTTCCTGGTGGCGGTCGCCATGGGCGGCGTCGTCTGGGTCTTCGTCTACCCCTCGCTCTCCGGCGAAACCAAGATCGAGAAGCGCAAGGAAACGTTGGCACGTCCTGGTTCGACGCCGTTGCGCTCCGCGCGCAGCCCGCAGAAAACGCGCCGCGAGCAAATCGAAGGCACGCTCAAAGAGATGGAGGAGCGCAACGCCAAGGCAAAGTCGGTTCCGCTCAACCTCAAGATCGCCCAGGCCGGACTGAACTGGTCGAAGCAGCGATTCTTCATCACCGCGATCGTACTCGCACTGACGACATTCTTTCTGACGTTCGCTTTCGTCGGCGACCTCCTGCCGGCCATTGGGCTGGCGTTCGCCGCCGGTTTCGGCCTGCCCTTCTGGATGCTCAAGTTCCTCAAGAGGCGCCGCGAAAACAAGTTTCTGGAGGCGTTTCCCGATGCGGTCGACACGATCGTCCGCGGCATCAAGGCCGGGCTGCCGCTGCTCGACAGCCTGCGCATGATCACTACCGAGGCGTCGGAGCCGCTGCGCAGCGAGTTCCGCGCCATCGTCGAAACGCAGACCATCGGCATCCCGATCGGCGAAGCCTGTGCCAAACTCTACGAGCGCATCCCGGTGCCGGAAGCGAACTTCTTCGGCATCGTCATCTCCATCCAGCAGAAGTCAGGTGGCAACCTGTCCGAGGCGCTCGGCAACCTCTCGAAGGTTCTGCGCGAGCGCAAGAAGATGAAGCAGAAGATCCAGGCAATGTCGATGGAAGCCAAGGCCTCGGCGGCGATCATCGGCGCGCTGCCGCCCGCGGTCGCCTTCCTGGTGTACATCACCAGCCCGCAATACATCGAACTGCTATGGACCCATCCGACCGGCCGGATGTTGCTGGCGGGCTGCGCGCTTTGGATGTTCACCGGCGTGATGGTGATGCGCAAAATGATCCATTTCGACTTCTGAGGCGCCATGATCGACCTCATCATCGAGAAGCTTCACGACACCCGATTCCTGGCGATGTTGTTCGCCGCGATTGCCGCGACCGCGACCGTGGTGACGCTCGCAATGCCGCTGCTGGTCACCGATACCCTGGCGCGGCGGATGAAATCCGTGGCGGTCGAACGCGAAAAGCTGCGGCAGCGCGAGCGAGAGCGGCTGGCGCGCGGCGAAAAGATCATACTGCGCAGGTCGGCCAAGCAGTACATGCAGACGATCGTCGAGCGGTTCAACCTGAGCAAGCACCTCGGCCAGGAGGAGGCGCGCACCCTGCTCGTGCAGGCCGGTTATCGCGGCCACGCCCCATACATCACCTTCCTGTTCTTTCGCCTGGTGACACCGATCGCCGTGCTGCTGTTTTCGGCGTTCTATCTGTTCGTGGTGATCGAACTCGACCAGCCGCCGATGGTCAAAGTCGCGATCTGCATCGGGGCGACCTATTTCGGCATGCGCCTGCCGGGCATCTTCATCAAAAACAAGATTGCGCGTCGTCAAATGTCGATCAAGCGCGCCTTTCCGGACGCGCTCGACCTGCTGCTGATCTGCGTCGAATCGGGCAACTCGATCGAGGCGGCATTCAGACGGGTCGCGCAGGAAATCGGCTCCCAGTCGATCCCGCTGGCCGAGGAACTTACCCTGACGACGGCGGAACTCTCCTATTTGCAGGAACGCCGGCAGGCTTATGAGAACCTCGCCAAGCGCACCAATCTGGATGGCGTCAAGTCGGTTTGCATGGCGTTGCAGCAGGCAGAGCGCTATGGCACGCCGCTCGCCCAGACCCTACGTGTGATGGCGCAGGAAAATCGCGATATGCGGATGTCGGAAGCAGAGAAGAAGGCAGCGGCGCTACCGCCGAAGCTGACGGTGCCGATGATCCTGTTCTTCTTGCCGGTGCTGTTCGTGGTCATTCTCGGCCCGGCGGCGATCCGGGTCATGCAGACCAACGTGGCAAATTGAGTGGCGAAAGAGACATGCCGGTCGCGCCGCACTCAACTGCCTTTGGCCTGGACCTTTGGCCTCTCGCCCGGCTGCTTCATGCCATTCTGCTGCGCGAGCATCTGGCGCAGATAGGCGACGTTGGCGGCCGCAGTCTCGGTCGGCAGGTCGGCTTGCGCGATCGACTCCGCCTCCTGGAAGCGGCCCTGCAGGCCGACGACGAGCGCGAGGTTCTGGCGGACGCGCGGATCGACCTTCGACTGCACGGAGGCGCGGCGCAGCGTCGACTCGGCGCGGACCAGATCCTTGGAGAGCGCGTACGACAGACCGAGATTCGACAGCACGCTCGGCTCGTCGGGCCTAATCCGCAGGGCGGTGGCGTAATAGCGCTGGGCTTCCTCATGCCGGCCCATTTGGTCGAGCACCGCCCCCTGGACCGACAGGATACGCCAATCCGGCTGGTCCGGCGTGTGCGCGCGGTTGAGCACGTCAAGCGCCTGCTTATACGTGCCGTTGTCGGCGAGCGCGCGGCCGTAGGCGCCGAGCAGGCCGATGTGTTTGGGATTGTGCAGCGACGCCTGCTCGAGCACGGCAACCGCCTGCGCGCGCTGGCCGATGGCGCGCAACGCCTGGGCATAGCCGATCGCGGTGTCGGGGTCCGTGGACTTGGCGCGATAGCGGTCGCCCCAAGCATCGACCGCGGTGCGCGTTTCCTCGGTCTGCGCCGACGCGGCGCTGGCCGCGCTGAGCGATCCCGTGAAGTCGGGCTGGGTGGTCTTGCACCCGGCGGTCGCCAGCGCCAACAGCATCGCCAGCATGGCGGGGACCGCGGTCCGGCGCCGGGTCGGGAGAGTTCGCAAACGCGTCGAGTAAGTCATCACTGCCTCGTTGGCCCCCCACAAGACAGTGCAATAAAGCGTTAACCTTAATAACAGGTTAAGCTGAGCCGTTAAGATGTGTTAACAGACGCTCCCTGCCCTGCTTCGCGAATCCGTCCGAAGGCGCGCCGGCAGTCTATTTATGGGCACTTCCACGATGCACCCGAAGCTTTTTCCGCGCGGAGAGTCGGCTGCCGTTCCGGTTACTTTCGTTAACGCCGCGAGCAGGCCGGACCAG
>JBFXEX010000007.1:0-77023 GCA_050179645.1 Xanthobacteraceae bacterium
ATTCGCTCGGCGTCGACAACATGGTGGTGTTCCCGACGCCGATGCTGTTCATCGGCCTGCATCCGCAGCCCGAGATGGAGGTGTGGCTCAGCCGCGCCTACAACAAGTGGATGCAGGAGAAGCTGCTGGCTGCGGACAACCGCATCAAGTTCCTCGCCGTGCTGCCGTTCAACACGCCGGAAGAGTGCGAGCGCATCGTCAAGGAGTGCGCCGGGGCGAAGGGGATCATCGGTTTTGCCGTGCCCTCGACGCGGCACGCGCCGGTGCATCACAACAAGTACATGCGGCTCTACCGGATGATCGAGGAGACCGGCATGCCGCTCTCCTTCCATGCCGGCTATCACTGGGACGACCCGTCGCTGAAGACCGTCAACCGGTTCCTCGGCATGCATGCGCTCGGCTTCGCCTGGCCCAACATCGTGCATTGCACGAACTGGGTGCTGAACGGGATGCCGATCCGCTTCCCCAAGCTCAAGGTGATGTGGATCGAGTCGGGCCTCGCATGGGTGCCGTTCCTGATGCAGCGGCTCGACGACCAGTTCCTGATGCGCCCGTCGGAAGCGCCGCACCTCAAGCGGCTGCCGTCGGAATACATGCGCGACCACTGCTGGTACACGACCCAGCCGATGGAGGCGCACAACCTCAAGGCGCTGGAGTGCACGTTCGACATGATCAAGGCCGACACCCAGCTCTGCTACGCGTCGGACTGGCCGCATTTCGACTTCGACCTACCGAGCGAAATCACCGACCTGCCGTTCCTGTCGGAGCAGTCGAAGCGCAACATCCTCGGGCTCAACGCCGCGCGAATCTTCAATCTCGATCCGACGCCGGTGAAGCAGCTCTGAGATCAGCGCGCGCGATCAGGGGATGCGCGCTGGCGCGTCGAGGCCGGTGATGCGGATGCCGGCATCCGGCACCTTGTACTTGCGGTTGATCCAGATCAGCGCCGAGGTGAGGCTCTCGGCGACCACGGAATTGGCGAGCGGACCGGCGTCGATGCCGCGCAAGCCGGCATCCTTGGCAAGCGCGATGCCGATTTCCCGCGCCTCGCGGTCGTCGCACGCGACCAGGACGTCGCAATCGATGGCGTAGTCCAGCTTCTTCAGCTTATGCGCCGAAACGTTCTGGAACGCTGACACGACGCGCACCGAGGCGCCGAGCATCTTCTGGATGTTGACGACGCAGGAATCGGTTTCCGGCAGTTGCACCGTCGACACCTTCGGGGGAATGAGCGGCACCGTCACGTCGATCAGGATCTTGCCGGCGAGCTGCTCCTTCAGGCCGCTGACCGTCGCCACTTGCGATGCAAACGGCACCGTCAGCACGACAATCTCCGCCTCCGCTGCGCCCTTTGCGTTCTGCACGCCGGCAATTCGCTCGGCGCCGAGCACCGCATTGAGCTCCTTGGCGGCATCCTTAGCCTTGCTCTCGTCGCGCGAACCTAAGGTGACGGTGTGGCCGGCATGCGCCCAGCGCAGCGCGAGGCCACTGCCTTCGGCGCCGGTTCCGCCGACGACACAGATCGAATATTTGCCTTCAGTCATCGAGACTACTTCCTTTTTGCAACTTCGGACGCTGTTCTAACAGCGCGTATTCGCGTGTGCACGGTCACGTCGGATCAGATTTGTCGTCTTGAGTTGCGCAAACACGGCTGCTGCGTCGCCGGTCACGGCCGGCAGATCGCCCAGCGTTGCGGCCGTCGCTTGCGGATCCTTGAGGCCGCCGGCCGTCAACAGAACCGCGACGCGATCGGTCGCCGCGATGTCGCCGCTCGCCCTGAACTGTGCCACTGCCGCGATGGCACCGGCGGAGGCAGGTTCGACATAGAGTCCCTCCTGGGAGGCGAGCGTCTGCTGCCAGTGCATGATTGCCTCGTTGGTGACGACGGTCGCGGTGCCGCCGGACGCCCGCAGCACATGCAGGGCCTGGTACGTGCTGCGCGTCGCGGTGGTCGACTTGGCGACGGTGTCGTGCGTCGCCGGCATGTCCGGCAATGCATCGCCGCCGTCATGCAGCGCGGCGCCGAGGGAACCGTAGATTTCCGCCGCCATCATTCGCGGCATGCGATCGATCCAGCCGAGCGCCAGCATGTCTTCAAATCCGCGCCACATGCCGATCAACGCGTCGCCGTAACAGACCGGCAGCACGCAGCAGTCCGGCACCTGCCAGCCCATCTGCTCGGCGATCTCGTAGGCCAGGGTCTTGTAGCCCTCGATGCCGTAGGGATTGCTGCCGACCACCGGACCGAAGAACGGCGAGGTCGGGAACCAGCCGAATTCGCGTACCGCGTGCTGCATCAACGGCCAGCGATCCGCCTTGTTGGCGACCGCCACGACGGTCGCACCGTAGACCCGCATCTGCGTCACCAGCGGTCCGACCGCGCCCGTTGCGGTGAAGACCACGCACGGCAGTCCGGCCTTGGCGGCGTAGGCTGCGACCGCGGCGCCGGCATTGCCAGTCGAACTCGACACGATTGCGGGCGCACCGAGCTTCTTCGCGACCGAGACCGCAACGCAGGCAAGGCGGTCCTTGAACGACCAGGTCGGATTACGCGTCTCGTCCTTGGCGAACAGCGAGTTTACGCCAATGCTTCGTTCAAGAGATCCGAGCCGGTGCAGCGGCGAGCCGCCCTCGCCGAGGCTGACCGCCTCCGCGCCGGTGACCGGCAGCAGATCGCCGTACCGCCACAGTCCGCCGCCCGGCATCGATGCGGCCGGCCGGGCCCGCGTCAACGGCGTCTGGTATTCGACCACGAGATTGCTGGGTGCCTGCGGATGACATTTCGGGCAATCGCTCGCATAGTCGAGGGGGCCGTACCGCGACCCGCAGCGCAGACACCGAAGACCGACGACCGCCGCCATTGCTTGCTCGCATCAGGGTGCGCCCCGGCTCAAACCCGATTGACGGCTTGAGGGCTGTACCATATATCGGTACAATGTTCCATTTGTGATTAAAACGGCCCCCGGAAGGGGAGTCAAGCAAGCGCAGCGCGCGCGGGAATTCTTGTCGCCGCGCGAAGCGCTCGACGGGAGGCTTCATGTCCAGCACGGCTGTCGGCAGCGGAGAAAATCAATCGGTCACCCGCGCCATCGATATCCTCAACCTGCTGGCGGCTTCTTCCGAACCGCTTGGGGTGCGCGAGGTCGCGCGGCGGCTCGATCTTGCCCCGAGCAACGTGCAGCGCCTGATCAAGACGCTGACCAAGGCCGGATTCCTCGAACAGACCGAAGCCACGATGCGCTACAAGATCGGCTATCGGGCATTCCAGGTCGGCAGCGTCTATGTCGGCCAGAACAGCCTTTACACCGCCGTGATGCCGGAATTGTACACGCTGGCATCGCATCACATCACCGGCTTTCTCGGCGTGCTGCGCGATCGCAGCGTGGTTTATCTCGCGACCGTGCAGAGCGAGGGCCCGGTTGCGATCACGCACCGCCCGGGATCGCAGACGCACCTGCATTCGACCGCCATGGGCAAGGCGTTGCTTGCCGAGATGGACGATGGCGACATCCGCGCCATGCTCGGCGCCGGTCCGCTGCCGCGCTTTACGCCGCGGACCAAAGTGACGCTGCAGCAGTTGATGAAGGAAATCGAAACCATCCGCCGCCTCGGCTACGCGACCAGCGAAGAGGAGAACCGGCAGGGCTTCTTTTCGGCGGGCGCGGTCGTGCGCGATGCGAGCGGCAGGGCGATCGCGGTGGTCAGCGGCGCCGTTCCGACCGGCACGCTGAACGTCAAGGATCGTGCGACCATCGCGCGCCAGGTGCTTGACGCGGCACAGAACGCATCGCGCAAGCTCGGCGCACCGAGCAGTGCAAATCACGGGACGAGCGCGCGGCGCGCCGCAACCGCAAAAGTGCGATAGCGCGTCGACACTCGCTGCAATCGCGCGGCGACCAAATTGAGAGCAAGTGTTGCCCGCATATTGTGCGCAGCCATGCGCACGTGTCCGCCGTGCTGCGACGATGCGGCGCGCGCCGCTGCCCGCGTTCGATTGACTCGGCAGGGATCGCGTGTAAGCATAAATAGAACAACGTGCCAATTATCGGTACAGTCCGAGTGTGCAGTTGACGCCACCAGCCATCGACGCAACCGCCATCGAGATCGATCGCGACGAGCTCATCAAGCTCACGCTCGATCTGTGCAACATCCCGAGCCCCGCCGGACAAGAGGCGGAGGTCGGCGAGTTCGTCTTCGACTGGATGCGCCGGGAGGGCTTCGCGCCGAAGAAGATCGGCATGTTCCCCGGCCGCTTCAATGTGCTCGGCTCGCTGCCCGGACGCGGCGACGGCTACAGCCTGATCTTCAACAGCCACATGGACACCGGCCGCAGCAAGGCCGACCGCTGGAGCATCCGCAACCCGGACGCCGAGATCAACCACGGCGCCTGGCTCGATGGCGAGACGCTCTACGGCGAGGGCGTGGTCAACGACAAGGGGCCGATGGCGGCCTTTCTGGTCGCCGCCAAGGCAGTCAAGAAGCTCGGCATGACGCTGCGCGGCGATCTGTTGCTGTCGGCGGTGCCCGGCGAGATCGGCTACGAACCGGTCGACGAGTTCGAAGCGCCGCAGTACCTCAGCAAGGAAGTGGGCGCCCGCTATCTGATCCAGCACGGCGGCGTTGCGGATTTCGCCCTGGTCGCCGAAGGCACGGATTTTCGCTATGCCGGAATCGAGGCCGGCAAGGCGTTCTTCAAGATCACGGTGTTCGGCGACGATCAGTACTACACGCCGTTCGTGCCGAATGCGGCTGTCGATGCCGAGCATCCGAACGCCATCGTGCGGGCTGCGCTGCTCGTTCCGGTCCTGCAGGAGTGGGCGCGCAAGTACGAAGCGCGTGCGGTCTATACCTGCAAGGACGGCACGATCGTGCCAAAGGCGGTGATCGGCGCGATCCGCGGCGGCAATCCGTATCACGTGACGCGTACGTCGGAGCTCTGCGCGCTGTACCTCGATTGCCGGTTGACGCCGGAGTCCGATCCCCTCGCAATACGACGCGAGTTGTGCGAGCTGCTGGCCGCGGCGAAAATGCCTGGCACGGTCGAGCTGTTCCTCTATCGCCGCTCCTACGGCAGCGGCGACAACGGCGTCCTGCTTGACGGACTTCGCCGGGCGCATCGTGAGACCATCGGCAGCGAACTCGAAATCGCCGCGCCGGTCTATTCCAGCATGTGGCGCGATGTCCTGATCTTCAACGAAATGGGAATCCCGGCGATCACCTATGGGCCGCCGCGCAGTTTCCGCAAACAAGCCATGAGCGTCGACGATCTCGCGCGCGCGGCAAGCGTCTATGCGCGCGTGGCGATCGACGTCTGCGGCCGCGAGAAGCCGCTACCGCCGGCGGCAAGCTAGCGCGCGGTGGTCGTGGTTCCGGCCGCGCGCGGTCGGGAACGAGGTTGAAACTGAATGATGGCAAACATCTTGCATCGTGCGGCCAAGCCGTACGCAAGATCGAGGAGAGTGTCCATGCTGCCTTACGAAAAGGCCACGTTCCGTCAGAAGAAGGAGATCACCTGATGCGCATCTCATCAATGGCAGCGATTGCTGCGGGAATCGTCGTAGCTTCGTCCGTCGCATTCGCCGCATCGGACTTTCCGAAACAGCCGATGCAGATCGTCGTGCCGTTCACGCCCGGCGGCAATACTGACCTCATCGCACGACTGCTGGCCGAGCGCATGCACGCGTCGTTCAAGCAGCCGGTCACCGTGGTGAACCGTCCGGGCGCCGGCACCAATATCGGTGCCGCGTCGGTCGCGTCGGCCAATCCCGACGGCTACACCATGCTGCTCAACGCGCCTGCGTCGTTCGTGATCAATCAATTCATCTACAACACGCTGCCGTACGATCCCGACACGGCCTTTGCGCCGGCCTGTCTCGCGGCGCGGTTTCCGAACGTGCTTGTCGTTCACCCCTCCGTCGGTGTGAAGACGATCCAGGAGTTGATCGCGAAGGCAAAAGCCAATCCGGGGAAGATCGAATATGCGATCGCCGGCATCGGGGCGACCAGCCATCTGTCGGCCGCGCTGTTCTCCGAACTTGCCGGCCTCGACATGGTCGCCATTCCCTACAAGGGAACGTCGCAGTCGCTGCCCGATCTCGTCGCGGGCCGCGTCGCGTTCACGATCGACAATCTCGGACCGATCCTGCCGTTCATCCGGTCGGGTAAACTGCTTGCGCTTGGTGTTTCGACGAAGGATCCGGTGTCGCTGCTCCCCGGCGTGCCGCCGATCGGATCGGTGCTGAAAGGTTATGAGCTGAGTTCGTGGAACCTGCTTGCCTTGCCGGCCAAGACGCCGAAGGACATCGTCGAGGCCGTCAGCAAGGAGTGCGACCGCATCGTCAAACTGCCGGACGTGGCGGAGAAGATGCGCTCGTTCGGATCGGAGCCGGTCGGCGGCACGCCCGAGCAGACCGCCGCGTTCCTCAAGGACGAGCGCGTGCGCTGGCAGGCGGCGATCAAGGCGGCGAAAGTCCCGAAGCAGTAAGTGATTGCGGCGCGAACTCTCGTCGTTCGTCCCCGCGAAAGCGGGGACCCAGTACTAAGGCTATCGAATGCTTGGCCCTCGGTTCCCGCTTCTGCGGGAACGAACGGAGGTAGACGCCGACTCGATCAGGACAGAGGCTTTCAGCGCTCGCCGTAGCGCGCGCGGATCGGCCAAGTCTGCACGTTGTCGTCTTCGACGACGCGATAGGCGCCGTGCAGATTGACGGTCGGATCGCAATGTGTGGCGCCGATCAGCAGGCGCTCGCCGATCGCCGGCAGCGCATGTCCTGCCGGAATCGCGATAATGCCGTGCTCGTCGCCGGCAAAACGATAGGTCGAGCCCGGCGGCGCGCCGACGATGTGGCAGGGCGGCGGACCGTTGGTGGCGAGCGCCTTCGTCCCGGCATCGACGGTCACCTGTCCCGGCACGTTCACCGACACGATCGTCGCGAGCACGAAGAGGCTGGGCTCGAACGATGGCCCGGCCCCGCGCTCATCGACGATGCGGGCATAATCGGAGTCCATGAATACATAGGAGCCGACCTGCAGCTCGTTGTACGGCCCCGCTGAATCCTGGCGATAGGTCCCGGTGCCGCTGCCGGTGATGAGTTTCGGCGGCAGGCCCGCACTCGAAAGCATCGCGGCAAAGGCGCGCAACGTGTCCGCGGCGGCAACGGCGGCGGCGCTGCGCGCCTGCGGATCGGCAATATGCTGCGCATTCCCGGCGAATCCCTGGATGCCGGCGAATTCCAGTCGCGGATGCGCCGCGATCGTCTGCGCGAGCCGCACGCCCTCGGCAAGGTCGGTGACGCCGGTGCGCATCTGGCCGACATCGGTATCGACCGCGACGGCGGGCTTCCGGTCGCTGGATTGCACCGCACGGCCCAGGCCTTCGATCTGGGTCGCGTGATCGACGACGACGGTGAGGCCGTGCTCCCGATTGATCCTGGCGATCCGCGCGAATTTTCCGTCGCCGGTTTGCGGAGCCGTCAGCAACAGCCCGCCGATGCCGGCTGCGGCCAGCATCTCGGCTTCGGCGACGGTGGCGCAGGCAATCCCTTTGGCGCCCGCATTCATCTGCAGTGCGGCAATCTCGGAGCTCTTGTGGGTCTTGGCGTGCGGGCGCAGCGCCACGCCTGCCATTTTGGCCGTCGCCGCCATGGCGGCGATATTTCGCTTCAGCGCCGCAAGATCGACGATCAGCGCCGGCGTCTCCAGGTCTCGAAGGGCGGCGCTTTGAAGCACCCGAAGCGTGCGGTCTGCCGGCATGTGGCGCCCGTTGTTCGCAGATTCTTTGTCCCCACCGTGGATCGTCGCCGTCACTTGACGTGCGGCATGACCTCTTCGGCGAACCAGTGCATCTGCTCCAGCAACTCGGCCTGGCTGTTGACCGCAACCGCCATCGCCGAGCAGTGGTCCACGCCCATGGCCTTCAACTGGTGGATCTTCTCGATGATGGTTTGTGGCGAGCCGACGAGGTTGCCCGTCACCTGATACGCCGGATCGCGGCCGGTGTGGGCGAGCGAGACCCGGTGCGCGACCAGTCCGCTCCTCATATAGGTGCGTTCGGCTTCCTCCTGGGTCTTGCCGACCAGCAGGGAGAACTGCGGCGCGACCTCGATCTCTTTCGGATCGCGCCCGGCGGCTTGCGCGTATTTGTGCAGCGCCTGGATGCGCTCCTCGATCTCATGGAACGGGCGCCAGCCCGGGAGCCAGCCCTGGCCGATTGTCGCGGCGCGCTCGACCGCCTTCATGTTGTGGCCGCCGATCCAGAGCGGAAACGGATTCTGTTTCGGCTTCGGGAACATCTCGATGTTCTTGTACGAGTAGTACTTGCCGTCGAACGACGACACCTTCTCGGTGATCAGGCTGCGGAAGATGGCGAGGCCCTCTTCCATCATGTCGCCGCGGTGCGGCTTCGGATAGCGGTTGCCGACCCAGGCTTCGAATTCTTCGCGATAGGCGCCCAGCCCGACCGCCATGATGAAGCGGCCGCCTGACATCTGGTCGATGGTCGAGACCTGCTTGGCGAGATACACCGGCTCGCGGTTCGGCATGACCAGGAGCGCGGTCCCGACGCGCAGCGTCGTCGTCGCCTGGGCGATCATCGCCAGCGTGATCAGCACGTCGTAGAAGTTTGGCGAGTCCTTGAAGTGCTCGCGCACATAGACCGGCGGCGTGATGTGATCGTTGCCCCAGACCGAATCGTAGCCGAGCTTTTCCGCCAGCTGCGCCTGACGCACCAGATCCTGCGGCGCGCAGAAATTGACCGGGTAGGCGAGGCCCTCGTATCCGGTCGCCAGGCAGATGGAAAATTTCATTGGCTCATTCTCCAAGGATCGGCCGGAGATCGCGATGCGGTGAAGCGCGCATAAAGCATGCTTCGGTGAGATCGAATCCTATCGAGCCGCGCTCTCGGTCTGCTCCCTCCCCCCTTGTGGGGGAGGGTTGGGGAGGGGGGTGATGCGAGAAAGGCTCCCGGAACTTGGGACCCCCCCAACCCCTTCCCACAAGGAGGAGGGGAGTCCCGCGGCGCTCTTGTGCATCGACTTCACCGAGTCATGCGCTAGACGATCCGCAGCGCGGTCGGCAACGTCATCAGCGACTCGGCGCCGTCCTTGGTGACGCGGACCATGTCCTCGACCTGCAGCCCCGCAAATCCGAGCTCGTAATACGGCGTCTCGATGCAGACGACCATGTTCTCTTCCAGCACGTCCTTGGAGCTCTCGGCGATGTTCGGCGGATCGTAGCCGTCGACGCCGATGCCGTGGCCCACGTGGCTGCGCGCGAAGTGCGGAATGCCCTCGCGCTGGACGGTGGCGACGATGTCCTTGAACAGGTCGGAGACCTTCAGGCCCGGCTTGATGATGTCGTAGCCGCGCAGCACGCCCTTCTCGACTGCCCGGTAGTACTTCGCGATCTTCGCCGGCGGCTCGCCCAGGTTGCCGCCGCGGGACATGTCGGAGCGGTAGTGCTTGTAGCGGCCGCCGACGTCGAACCGGATGAGATCGCCGCGTTTCAGTTTCCGGTCGGAGGGCTGGACGTTGATCATCGCGCTGCGGTTGCCGAAGCCGATGCAGCCGACCACCGGCGCGGCATCGTTCCTGGCGAGGCAGGCATTGAACTCGCGCAGCATCTCGCGCTCGGTGATGCCTTCCTTGGCGATCGCCAGCGCGGCATCGATGGCGCGCTCAGTGACCCGCGCCGCGTGCCGCAGGATTTCGATCTCGCCGGCGGTCTTGATCGAGCGCGCGCGCTCGAACAGCGCAAAGCAACGCACGAACTTCGCGTCCGGCAGCGCCGACTTGAGCTGGTCGAGGCATTGCGGCGTGATGCCCATTTCGTCGAGGCCGACCGTCGCCCGCTCGAGCTTCATTTCCTTCATGGCGGCGACCAGCGCGTCGACCGAATCCTTGTAGGCGTGGCTGCCGAACAGCTTCTGCTGAAGCTGGTCGGCGGCATCCAGTTGCGCCGACCGATCGACGTCGATCTGGAAATAGCCGTAGCGGCGGATGTCCGTCACCCACGGGCTCTGGTCGGGCACCAGGTCGAGAATGCCGGAATTGGCGATGATGCAGGGCTCGTGGGAATCGTTCGGCAGCAGCACGTAGGCCTGCGGGCCGCGGCGGACCCATTGTGACATCGCCCAGAATCCGCTGAGATAGGTCACGTTTTCGGGGCACGTCGCGATCACGGCGTCGAGCTTGTCGCGGCTCATCAATTCTTTCAGGCGGGGAATATTGGCAAGCATGAGCGACCCGTTGTGCGGCCTTTTGCAGAGAGCGCGGACCTGTCCCGATAATTAGAACGATGTTTCACTAAGTTGGTCGGCTCGCCGATGGAAGTCAACCGGCAAGAAAATTGACACCCGTTGTCGCGCGGTGCGATGTTGAATTGGTAACAGCGTTCTGGATATTGGAACACGGTCGGCATGACACGGCTGAATGCGTATATCGGCAGCCCGATCGAGCGGATCGAGGATCCGCGGCTGCTCACCGGCCGGGGCATTTTCGTCGGCGACCTGCATGCCGACGGTCTGCTGCATGCCGCGATCCTGCGCAGCCCGGTTGCCCACGGACTGATCCGCAGGATCGATGCCGCGGCCGCGCTTGAACTCGACGGCGTCGTCGCGGTGATTTCGGCGGCGGATATCGCCGCTCAGGTCGGCAGCGTGCCGTTGATTCCGATCCGGCAGCACGGCATCCCGCAGGGCGAGCCCTATCGCCAGCCGGTCATCGCCGCCGGCAAGGTGCGCTATGTCGGCGAGCCGATCGCCATCGTCATCGCGACCGATCCGGCCATCGCCGAGGATGCGCTCGGCGCGATCGTGATCGAGATCGATGAATTGCCGGCGGTTGCGGATCACGTTGTCTCGGCCAGCGACGCAACGCTCCTGTTCGACGACACCGGAACCAATCTCGCCACCGTGTTCTCGGCCCGGATCGGCGAAAACGTCGATGAAGCTTTCGCGCGAGCGGATTATACGCGCCGCGAGCGCTTCAGCGTGCAGCGCCACACTGCATTGCCGATGGAAACCCGCGGCCTGTTTGCCGCCTGGGATGACGACCAGGGCCGCCTGACCGTCCATGGCGCAACCAAGGTGCCGTTCTTCAACCGCCGTGTCCTGGCGAACATGCTCGGTCTTGCCGAAACAGCCGTCGATCTGATCGAGGTCGAGGTCGGCGGCGGCTTCGGCGCACGCGGCGAATTCTATCCCGAGGACTTCCTCATCCCGTTCGCGGCACGCATGCTGCGCACGCCTGTGCGCTGGGTCGAGGACCGTCGCGAACATCTCATGGCGATGAACCACGCGCGCGAGATGGTTGCGGAGATGGAAATCGCCTGCCGGCGGGACGGCACGGTGGTCGGCATCCGCGGTCGGATCGACATCGATCTCGGCGCTTATGTCCGGACCAACGGCTTCACCACGCCCCGGAACGTGGTTCAGTTCGTGTCGGGAATTTACGCGATCCCGCATCTGTCGATCGACGCTTTCGTTCTGATGACGAACAAGACGCCGACCGGCAGCTATCGCGGCCCCGGCCGCTATGAAGCGAGTTTCTTCTGTGAGCGCCTGTTCGACATGGCGGCAGACGATCTCGGCATCGATCCGGCCGAATTTCGCCTGAAGAACCTGATCCGCGAAGAGCAATTGCCATTCCCGCTTGCGACCCTGCAGAACCTCGATGCCACTTGGCAGACCGAGCTCGACAACGGCGCCTATGGCGTGGTGATGGAGCGCTGTCTCGAAGAGTTCGGCTGGGACGAAAAGAAGAAATTGCAGGGCCGGGTGATCGACGGCCGCTATCATGGCGTCGCCGTCGCGACGTTTGTCGAGGGCGGCGCCGGCGGGCAGTTCGAGAATGCCCGCATGACGATCGAGGCAGATGGCTTGGTGAGCGTAGCGGTCGGCTCCACGGCGCTCGGCCAGGGTCTCCAAACCGTGATGAGCCAGATCGCCGCCGATGCGCTGGGACTGCCGATGGAGCGTATCCGGCTGCTTCATGGCTCGACCACGCTGGTCAAGCACGGCGTCGGCTCGTTCCACTCCCGCGCCACCGTGATCGGCGGCTCCGCCATCCTTATGGCGGCGGAAGCGCTGTTCGACCTGCTGCGTGAGGAGGCGGCCACGCGGCTCGGCTGCGCGCCGGATCAGGTTTCGTTTGCCGACGGCGCCGTTCACTGCAATGACAGGCGGCTCGACCTGGCGGAATTTGCCGGGCTCTCGGTCGAGCGGCAGTTCGAAAACAAGAAGCTGACCTACAGCTACGGCGCGCACGCCACTCATGTGGCGGTGGATCCCCGGACCGGCTACGTCGAAATCCTCGATTACCTGACGGTTGAGGACGTCGGCCGCGTGATCAATCCGTTGACGCTTCACGGCCAGGTGCTTGGCTCTGTGGTGCAGGGTCTCGGCAGCACTTTCCTCGAGCATCTGCAGTACGACGAGAACGGCCAACTCCTCACCGGCTCGCTGGCCGACTACCTGCTGCCGACCGCGACCGACTATCCGCGCATCCGTTCGGTCTCGCTGGGTCTGCGGCCATGCCCGAACAATCCTCTCGGCGCCAAGGGCGCCGGCGAGGGTGGGTTGATCGCCGTCGGCGGCGTCGTCGGCAATGCCATCGCGGCGGCGCTGCGCTCGTTTTCGGTCCAGCCCCGCGACCTGCCTCTGTCGCCGCCGCACATCTGGCAGTTGATCGAGCAGGCGCGCGCGGCGCGTGCGTCCGGCGAGCACTCCTAACGATTGAATGATGAAGCTGAGCAATGGTGTCCCGGCAACGGCGGTCGGCTCCCTCTCCCCAACGGGGAGAGGGAGCGCACCGAGATCGTCGTGCGACTACGGACCCTACAAACTTCCGTACAGCGAATGGTGATTCCAGGTACGAGAGACAGTGTCACTGGACAGCGCAATGAATGAACTGCCCACCCTCAGCATCCGGGTTGACGGCTCGATGCTGCCGGCCGAGTGCGTCGAGCTTGCGAAAGCTGCCGAGACCGCCGGCCTTGCCGGGGTCTGGTTTGCGGAGAACGCGTTCGCCCGCGGCATTCTGCCGGCGGCGACGGCGTGCGCGCTTGCCACCGAAAAAATCCGGATCAATGCCGGCGTGTTCAACCCGTTCAGCCGCCATCCGGCCATGATGGCCATGGAGATCGGCCCGCTGGACGAGATTTCGAACGGGCGTGCCAGTATCAGCATCGGCGCCGGCATCGCATCCGCGACCGCGCGGCTTGGACTGAGCGGCGACAGGCCGTTGCCCGCGCTCCGCGACACGCTCGCCATTGTCCGCGGACTGCTCGAGGGCAGGGAAGTGGACTATACCGGCGCTGTCTTTTCGGCCAGGAAGGTCAAGCTCGACTATCAGCCGCGCCAAAACATCCCGGTCTATCTGGCCGGCCGCGGCAATCTCACCGTGAAGCTCGCGGGCGCAGCCGCTGACGGGCTGATGATTTCCAACATGTGCTCGGTGGACTTCGCCGGCCACTCCGCGGATTTGATGCGATCGAGCGGCCGCACTGCCGGACGAGATACGCCGGGGAGGGCGGTCCAGTACATGCCGTGCTGCACGCATCCGCAATCGGACGAAGCGTTGAAAGCCGCGAAGCGAACGGTCGGCGAGATGTTGCCGCGCTTCTGGGCGCTCGGCCAGCGGGTTGGTTCGGCGAAAGAGGCGCTGCTTGCCGGGACGAAGATCAGCGAGGCCGATTATGCCGATGCCTCGTCCCGCATTCGCGCCGGGGAGGACGCGGCCGACGTGCTCGACGAGCGCCATGTCACGGCGTTCTCGCTGTACGGAACGCCGAATGAATGCCTGATGCTCGCGCGAAAATACAGGGCGGCGGGCATCGACGAACTGGCTCTGACGTTCAGCGGATCGAACGCGAAAGATCAAATTGCAGCGATTGGCGAGGCATTGTCCCGTGCACGCTCGGGTTAGTCGTTGACTTGCCTGGAACAGTTACTAGTATCCGCGCCGATCCGTGCATGTGCGTGCGGCGATCGAGACTCATATCCTGCGGGAGAGACCGGCTTCAGCGCCGGCGCCGAAGGCGCAACCGCCCCGGAAACGCTCAGGCAAAAGGACCGCCGGGTAGACGATACTCTGGAAAGCAGCGGGATGCGCGCGCGCGTCTCGCTCACCGAAGGAGCAAGCTCGCCGGCTTATTTTCGGCGCAGCGAAATCTCTCAGGTTCCGTGACAGAGGGGGCGCCACAGTCAGCGTGGCGTCCTCATCATGTCCGCCGGAACCGCGATGACCGACCCACACGCTCCAGACCCGCAGTCGCCGCTCCGGCAGACGCCGCTCTATCGCCGGCATGTGCAACTCGGCGCCCGCATGGTGCCGTTCGCCGGCTACGACATGCCGGTGCAGTATCCGGACGGCATCATCGCCGAGCACACGCAGACGCGGACCGCGGCCGGCCTGTTCGACGTCTCGCACATGGGGCAGGGCTGTCTCTCGGGGCCGGATCACGAAACGATTGCGCGCGCGCTCGAAGCGCTGACACCCGCGGACATTCTGGGCCTGGCCCCCGGCCAGCAGCGATACACGCAGCTGCTCAACGAAGAGGGCGGCATTCTCGACGACCTGATGGTCACGCGTCCGGCCGATCCTTACGACCATCGCCTGCTGCTGGTTGTCAACGCGTCGCGAAAGCAATTCGACTACGGGCATATCGAAGCGCACCTGCCGGCGGATGTGCGGCTGACGCGATTCGACGACCGCGGCCTGCTGGCGTTGCAGGGGCCGCTGGCGAGTTTGGTGCTTGAGCGGTTCCTGCCGGAGGTTGGCGCGATGCCGTTCATGACGGCGATGGCCGCGCGCTTCGACGGCATCGACTGTGCGGTCAGCCGGTCCGGTTACACTGGCGAAGACGGCTTCGAGCTGTCGGTCGGTGCGGAACATCTGGAGGCGGTGTTTGACCGCCTGCTCGACACGCCGGACGTCAAGCCGGTCGGCCTTGGCGCGCGCGACACGCTGCGGCTCGAGGCCGGGCTCTGCCTCTATGGCCACGACATCGACGAGACGACCTCGCCGGTCGAGGCCGGCCTTGCCTGGTCCATCGGCAAGCGGCGAAGGACCGAAGGTGGTTTCCCCGGCGCTGCGCGCGTTCAGCGCGAGCTCGCCGACGGTCCGTCGCGGCGCCGCGTCGGCATATTGCCCGAAGGGCGCGCGCCGGCGCGCGAGGGCGCGCCGGTCCTCGCATCGAACGGCGGTGCGATCGGACTGATCACGTCCGGCGGCTTCGGCCCGACGGTCAAGCGGCCGGTCGCGATGGGCTATGTCGATCGCGCGCACGCCACGCCCGGCACCGCCATCGCGGTCGTCGTTCGCGACAAGCCGCTGGCCGCGAGCGTTTCGCCGCTGCCGTTCGTCCCGCATCGCTACCATCGTCAGAAAGGAACGCCATGAGCGCCTATCGCTTCACCAAGGAGCATGAATGGATCGATGTCGATGGCGAGATCGGCACGATCGGCATCACCGACTTCGCCCAGCAGCAGATGGGCGATGTCGTCTTCGTGCAGCTTCCCGAAGTCGGCAAGACCCTGAAGAAGGGCGAAGAGGCCGCCGTCGTCGAGTCCGTCAAGGCGGCGAGCGAGATCTATGCGCCGGTGTCCGGCGAAGTCGTCGCCGTGAACGGCGACCTCGAGGCCACGCCGGCGACGGTGAACGAGGACGCGACCGGCAAGGGCTGGTTCTTCAAGATCAAGATCGCCGAGACGGCCGAACTCGACGGGCTGATGACCGAGAGCCAATACCAGGACTTCGTCGCGGCCTCGGCCTGACCCCCGCAACGGCACAACAAAGAAGAAGAGAGAGACGGCCATGCGCTACCTGCCGCACTCGCCGGAAGATCGTACGATGATGCTGGAGCGTATCGGCGTCGGCTCGGTCGACGATCTGTTCGCCGGCATTCCCGCCGGGAAGCGGATGAGCGCTCCGCCCGCGCTGCCGGCGCGCCGGGGCGAACTGGAGGTCGAGCGCGCGCTGCGAAAGATGGCGGAGCGCAATGTCGCCGCAGGTTCAGTGCCGTTCTTCCTCGGCTGCGGCGCCTACAAGCATCACGTCCCGGCGACGGTCGATCACCTGATCCAGCGCTCGGAGTTTCTCACCTCCTATACGCCGTACCAGCCTGAGATCGCACAAGGCACGCTGCAATATCTGTTCGAGTTTCAGACCCAGGTCGCGATGCTGACCGGCATGGAGGTGGCAAACGCGTCGATGTACGACGGCTCGACTGCGGCCGCCGAGGCCGTGCTGATGGCGCATCGCGTCACCAAGCGGCGCAAGGCGCTGCTGTCGGGCAACCTTCACCCGCACTATCGCGACACCATCGCCACCATCTGCCGTTTTGCGGAGGAGGAGATGGTATCGCCGCCGCCATCGCCGCAGGCCTCGCCCGATCTGCTCGACCTGATCGATGACCAGACCTCCTGCGTCGTGGTGCAGTATCCGGATTACTTCGGGCATATCGGCGATCTCGCGCCGATCGCCGCGCGCGCCCATAGCGTCGGCGCGCTGCTGGTCGCGGTCGTGACCGAGGCGGTGTCGTTCGGCCTGCTGAAGCCGCCGGGAGCGATGGACGCCGACATCGTCGTGGCCGAGGGCCAATCGATCGGCAATGCGCTGTCGTTCGGCGGGCCTTATGTCGGCCTGTTCGCGAGCCGGCAGAAATACGTGCGGCAGATGCCCGGCCGCTTGTCCGGCGAGACGGTGGACGTTCAAGGCCGGCGCGGCTTCGTGCTGACCTTGTCGGCGCGCGAGCAGCATATCCGGCGGGAGAGGGCGACCTCGAACATCTGCACCAATTCGGGTCTCTGCGCGCTCGCCTTCAGCATTCACATGACCTTGCTCGGCGAAGCCGGATTGCGGCGGCTGGCGCGCATCAATCATGCCAACGCCATCATGCTGGCCGACCGGCTCGCCGCGGTGCCTGGCGTGTCGGTGCTCAATTCGAGTTTCTTCAACGAGTTCACGATCCGCGTGCCGGGCGACGCCTCGCAGGTGGTCGAACGGCTGGCAGAGCGGGGGATTCTGGGCGGCGTGCCGGCATCCCGGCTCGACCCGGGACGCCCCGAACTCGCCGGCCTGATCATCGTCGCCGCGACCGAGGTCAACACGGCCGGCGATATCGACGCCTATGCGCAGACCCTGACGGAGATCCTGCGATGATGAACCGCGAGGGACGGCCGACCGCGGTCGGCGAAGCGATCATCGCGACGCATTCGACCTTCACCGGCAATCGCGGGCTGCAGATCGAGGAGCCGCTCATCTTCGAGATCGGCCGCGCCGGCACGACCGGCGTCGACCTCGACGAGCCAGCCGGCTTCACGCCGCGCCTGAGCGGGCTCGAACGCAAAGAGCCGATCGGCCTGCCGGGTCTCAGCGAGCCCGAGACCCTGCGGCACTACGTGCGGCTGTCGGCGAAGAACTTTGCCATCGACACCGGCCCGTTTCCGCTCGGCTCCTGCACGATGAAGCATAATGCGCGGCTGAACGAAAAGCTGGCGCGGTTGCCCGGCTTCGCCGACGTCCATCCGCTGCAGCCCATCTCAACCGTGCCGGGCGCGCTCGAGTTGATACATGAACTCACGTCGTGGCTGCGGGAACTCACCGGCATGCCGGCGATCGCGATGACGCCGAAGGCCGGCGCCCACGGCGAGCTGTGCGGCATGATGGCGATCAAGGCCGCGTTGGAGGCGCGCGGCGAGCGGCGCTCGGTGGTGCTGGTGCCGGAATCGGCGCACGGCACCAATCCGGCGACTGCCGCGCTGCTCGGCTACCGGATCGAGGCGGTGCCGGCGCGCTCGGACGGCACGGTGTCGGCGGACGCGGTCAGGGAACGGCTGTCCGCCGACGTCGCCGCGATCATGCTGACCAATCCCAACACCTGCGGCCTGTTCGAACGCGACATCGTGGAGATTGCCGAGGCGGTGCACGCCGCCGGCGCGTACTTCTACGCCGACGGCGCCAATTTCAACGCCATCGTCGGCAAGGTGCGGCCCGGCGATCTCGGCATCGACGCCATGCACATCAACCTGCATAAGACGTTCTCGACGCCGCACGGCGGCGGCGGTCCGGGCGCCGGCCCGGTCGCGCTCTCCGCGCAGCTCGCCCCGTTCATGCCGATCCCCTACGTCATGGCCGATGCGACCGGCGTTCGCCTGGTGGAGCATGCCGACGGCGATTCGCCGCAGTCCATCGGCCGGCTCTGCGCCTTTCACGGTCAGATGGGCATGTTCGTGCGCGCGCTCGCCTACATGTATTCGCACGGCAGCGACGGTATGACGCGGGCGTCGGAGGATGCGGTGCTCAACGCCAACTATGTGCGGGCAAACCTGCAAGACATCATGACGCTGCCGTTCGGCGAGCAGCCGTGCATGCACGAGGTGCTGTTCGACGATCACTGGCTCCATGGCACCGGCATCACCACGCTCGACTTCGCCAAGGCGATGATCGACGAAGGCTTTCACCCGATGACGATCTATTTCCCGCTCGTGGTGCATGGCGCGATGCTGATCGAGCCGACCGAGTCGGAGAGCAAGGCGAGCCTCGATCAATTCATCGCGACATTGCGGGACTTGGCAAGCGCCGCCAAGAATGGCGACAAAGAAAGGTTCCTCGGGGCACCGTATTTTGCGCCCAGGGGACGGCTCGACGAGACGCGCGCCGCCCGGACGCCGGTGCTGCGGTGGTCCAGGTGATAGTTAGATCGGCAGCACATTGGTGTATTTCACCTGCTCGAGCGCGAAGCTCGACTCGATGGACGCAATGCCGTCGAGGCGGGTCAGCTTCTGTTTGAGAAACTGCTCGTAGGCGGCGAGGTCGGCGACCACGACGCGTAGCAGATAGTCGCGTGGTCCGGTCATCAGATAGCATTCCAGGACTTCGGGCCAACGTGCGATCGCCTTGCTGAAGCGGTTGAGGCTGTCTTCGCGCTGGCTCTCGAGCTTGATCGAAACGAACACGCTGACCGGAAGGCCGACGTTGCGCTGGCTGAGCACCGCGACGTAGCGCGCGATGATGCCGGTCTTCTCCAGGATGCGCACCCGCCGCAGGCACGGCGATGGCGACAGTCCGACCTTCTCGGCCAGCGCCGCAAGGCTGATCCTTCCGTCGTCCTGGAGCAACGCGAGGATTTTTCGGTCAATGTCGTCGATCTGGTCAGTTTGCATGGAAAAACCTGTTATTAGCAACTAGATTAGCTGATTATTCCAATCCAAGTCAAAATATTGGCTTGTATCGACCGATATTGCCAAGGCGGTTATGAGACATTTTCCGGCGATCCGCCAAGCATCGAGGACCGCGCCATGACGGCGTCACGCATCGACATCCTGTCCGAACTGGAAAAGAAGGTGTTGTGGCTGGCGAGCTGGACGATCCACAACGCCAACCATGTGCGCGAAAATGTCGACGGGCTGAAGGTCGGCGGCCATCAGGCCTCGTCCGCCTCGCTCGCAACCATCATGACGGCGCTCTATTTCGATGCGCTGCGGCCGCAGGACCGCGTCGCCGTCAAGCCGCATGCGTCGCCGATCTATCACGCTATCCAGTTTCTGCTGGGGCGGCAGACCCGCGAGAAGCTCGAGACCTTCCGCGGCTACAAGGGCGCGCAGAGCTACCCGTCGCGCACCAAGGATACCGACGACGTCGACTTCTCAACCGGATCGGTGGGTCTCGGCGTGGCACAGACGCTGTTCTCGTCGCTGGTGCAGGACTACGTGCGCGCGCACGGCTTCGCCAAGGACCGGCCGGAAGGCCGGATGATCGCGCTGGTCGGCGACGCCGAACTCGACGAGGGCAACATCTTCGAGGCGATCCTGGAGGGCTGGAAGCAGGGCCTGCGCAATTGCTGGTGGATCGTCGACTACAACCGGCAAAGCCTCGATGCGGTCGTGCGCGAAGGCTTGTGGGAGCGCTACGAGGGGCTGTTCCGCAACTTCGGATGGGACGTCGTCATCGTCAAATACGGCACGCTCCAGCAGGCGGCATTTCGCGAGTCCGGCGGCGACAAGCTGCGCGAATGGATCGATGCCTGCCCGAACCAGCTTTATTCGGCCCTGGTGTTCCAGGGCGGCGCGGCTTGGCGCAAGCGATTGCTCGACGAGATCGGCGACCAGGGGCCGGTCACGGCGCTCATCGACAGCCGCAGCGACGAAGAACTGGCCCGGCTGATGAACAATCTCGGCGGCCACGATCTGCCGGCGCTGACCGCGGCATTTGCTTCCGTCGATCACGATCGGCCGGTCTGCTTCATCTGCTACACCGTGAAGGGCTACGGCCTGCCGATGGCCGGCCACAAAGACAACCACGCCGGTCTGATGACCACGGCGCAGATGGAAACGTTCCGGCTGCAGAACCGGGTTCGGCCCGGACATGAATGGGATCGGTTCGAGGGATTGAGCCTGCCTGCTGCGACTCTGCAAGCTTTTCTCGATCGCGTGCCGTTCGCCCGGCGCAAGCCCGCGCCGAAAGCTCCCCAGATTGCAGTGCCGGCCACACTGCACGTCCCGATGCAACCGGTGATGTCCACCCAGGCCGGCTTTGGCGCGCTGCTGAATGAGCTTGGCAAATTGCAGGACGATTTCGCCGCGCGGATCGTCACCACGTCGCCGGACGTCACGGTCTCGACCAATCTCGGCGCCTGGGTCAACCGACGCGGACTGTTCGCGCGGGACACGGTCGCGGACACGTTCAAGAACGAGCGCATCGCTTCGACGTTCGCCTGGGAATTTTCCCCGAAGGGGCAGCACATCGAGCTCGGCATTGCGGAGATGAACCTTTTCATCGCGCTCTCGGCACTCGGCCTTTCGCACGCGATCGACGGCGAGCGGCTACTGCCGATCGGCACGCTTTACGACCCGTTCATCGCACGCGGCTTGGACGCGTTGAACTACGCCTGTTACCAGGACGCGCGCTTCATCGTAGTGGCGACGCCGTCCGGCATCACGCTGGCGCCGGAAGGCGGCGCACATCAGTCGATCGCGCAGCCATTGATCGGCATGGCGCAGGACGGGCTTGCGGCGTTCGAGCCGGCCTTCGTCGACGAACTTGCGGAGATCCTGCGGTTCGCGTTCGACTATATCCAGCGCGACGGCGACGGCGCCGCATCCGAACGCAACTGGCTGCGCGACGAGACCGGCGGCTCGGTCTATCTGCGCCTATCGACGCGGCCGGTCGAGCAGGCGCAGCGCGACATGACCGATGCCTTACGTCATTCGATCGTCGACGGGGCTTATTGGCTGCGCAAGCCCGGGCCGAACGCGCAGGTGGTCGTGGCCTACATGGGCGCCATTGCGCCGGAGGCGATCCAGGCGGTTGGGCTGATGGCAGAGGACCGCCGCGACGTCGGCCTCCTGGCGGTGACCTCTGCCGACCGGCTCAATGCCGGCTGGACCGCCGCGCAGCGCGCCCGGGAGCGCGGACTGGTGCATGCACGCGCTCATGTTGAGCGCCTTTTGGACGACGTGCCGGCGGACTGCGGCCTCGTCACCGTGCTCGACGGCCATCCGGCGACGCTGTCGTGGCTCGGCGCGGTGCACGGCCACCGCGTGCGCGGATTGGGCGTCGAGCATTTCGGCCAGACCGGATCGCTGCCCGATCTCTACCGGCACTACGGCATCGACGCCAACGCGATCATCGCCGCCGCGCAGGCGCTCACCGCGGGCCGCCCCATCCGCTATCTGAAGGCGCTGCCTTAGACCAGGGTCGATGTCGTCCTCTCGGGGCGGTGAAGCTGACGCGTGATGGCTTGAGGCTGAAGCAGATGGTTGCGGCATCAACCCTCCCCGCGTGGCGGATGTGTTCCGGCCGCAGAATGACCCAGCATTGATTGTATTGTCTCGCGGACGCTGCAGGTCGTCCGCATCTCCTGATGACATTTGGCTCGGCTTCAAGCGCGCTTCAATTGCGCAGGAACTCACAAATCATCGCAATCCCGACCGGGCGTCGGAACGCCGGCATTCATAGACTATGGCGCATCGGAGCTCCGATGCGTTCGCACCGTGCGACCACGTTGCGCGAGCCCGTCTTGAAGTGGAGGAGATCACGATGCCTACGATGAAAACGAAGGATGGTACTGAGATCTATTACAAGGACTGGGGGCAGGGACAGCCCGTCGTGTTCAGTCATGGCTGGCCGCTCAGCGCCGATGCGTTCGAGGATCAGATGTATTTCCTCGCCTCGCGCGGATATCGGTGCATCGCCCATGATCGGCGCGGCTACGGACGCTCGAGCCAGCCCTGGTCCGGATATGACTACGACACCTTCGCCGACGACCTCGCGTCACTCATCGAGACCCTGGATCTCCGGGACGCAGTCCTGGTCAGTCATTCAATGGGCGGCGGCGAAATTGTCCGCTACATCGCGCGCCACGGATCGAAGCGTGTGGCGAAGATCGTTCTGATCGCCGCCGTGCCCCCGTTGATGCTGAAGACCGAGTCGAATCCGAAGGGCACTCCGATGGCAGCGTTCGACCAGATTCGGGCCGCATTGCTGGCGGATCGATCGCAGTTCTGGAAGGACGTGAGCGCCCCGTTCTATGGCGCCAACCGGCCGGGCGCGAAGGTGTCGGAGGGCGTCCGCAACTCTTTCTGGCTCCAGGGTTCTGTCGCGAGCTTCAAGGGCACTTTCGATTGCGTGAAGGCATTCTCGGAACCGACTTTACCGAGGACCTCCATAAGATCGACGTGCCGGCTCTCGTCCTGCACGGCGATGACGATCAGATCGTTCCGATCGCCGCTTCTGCCATGGTGTCGTCGAAGCTGCTCAGGAACGCAACGCTCAAGATCTACCGCGGTGCGCCGCACGGTATGTGTACGACCCACAAGGACCAGGTGAATGCGGACCTGCTCGCCTTCATCGCTGCAACTGATGTAGCGGCTCACGGGCGTCGCGCACTCGCTTCTTGAGGCCTCACGTCGTGCTGGTGGGCGGCAGCGAGCGGCTGTCGCCCTTTTTCTTCAGACTCCCCGCAGAGTCGAGCCGGGCCGGAACAACAAGGCAATTCTGAAACAGTCATGCACGCAAATCGACAAGCGAGCGCTGGCTTCCGATGTTACGCCAATCGCGTTCCTTGAAATTCACCTGGCAGAGTACACAACAGGAGCGACGATCATGAAACACGTTAAAATCGGTGCGGCTTTCGCGGCTGCTCTCTCTCTGGTCGCGGTGGCAATCCCGGCCAAGGCCGACCCGTTGAAGAATATCGTGCTGGTCCATGGCGCCTGGGTGGACGCATCGGGTTGGAAGCCGGTCTACGACATCCTCGCCAGGGATGGTTTCAACGTCACGATGGTGCAGGAACCGGAAACCTCATTTGCGGCGGATGTCGCTGCAACAAAACGGGTGCTCGACCTTCAGAACGGTCCCACGCTGCTCGTCGGCCACAGCTACGGCGGTTCGATCATCACCGAGGCGGGCGTTCACCCGAACGTTGCCGGCCTGGTCTACGTTGCCGCGCATGCGCCCGACGTCGGCGAGGATGAGGCTGCGCTGGGCAAGAAGACTCCGAGCGTCCTGGCCAAGACCGCAGGTGCGATCAAACGGACGCCGGACCAGTTCACCTATCTCAATCCTCCCGACTTTCCCAAGCTGTTCGCGCCCGATCTGCCACGTGACCGGGCGGAGTTCGTGGCGCGAGCGCAGGTCATGGCCGCTGCCAGCGTTTTCAGCACCCCGCTGACGGCGGCCGCCTGGAAGGCGAAGCCGAGCTGGGGGATCGTCGCCGGCAGCGACCAGATCATCAACCCCGACCTGGAGCGTTGGTATTACCGTCGGGCCAAGAGTGACACGATCGAGATCAAGGGCGCGAGCCACTCCGTCTACGAATCTCACCCGCAAGAGGTGGCGGCGGTGATCGAAGACGCGGCCCGGAGCTTCGATCGATCCACCGCCCGCGCCGCAAAGTAGCCGAACGCCGCTGCCGCTGGCGGATCGGACCTCACCGGCTCGATCCGCCAGCAAATTCGGCGCGCCCAACTTCAGACAGAATGTCCGGCCGGCTGCAGTAACGCGGCCGGCCGATCCTTAAAGAAGGGGAACGTCGTAGTTTGGGCCGACGGTTATCTCGATAACGCCGAGGCAGGCCCCGGGGCATTTCACGCGTCGCGGTGCAACGCTGCGAGAATGCACTCGACCATTAATTGGCCATCACAGGGCTTGGCAAAGAATCCGGCCGCCCCCGCGAGTTCGGCCTTCTGGCGCGAACGCTCCTCCGGAAAAGCGGTGACAATGATGACCGGCGTGCGCCGGCCTTGCGCCAACAGCCGCTGCAGCAATTCGAGGCCACTGATACCCGGCATCTGCAGGTCGGTGATCAGGCAGTCGGTGTCGTCGAGCGACGATGAGGCGAGAAACGCTTCCGCCGAGCAAAACGTTGCGACCCGCAGCCCCAGGGAACGGACAAGGCTCTCCATCGAGCTTCGGACGAAATCGTCGTCGTCAACGACCGCAACCTTCGGGGTCTTTCGCATCTCTGGCGTCCGGTGGCGCCGGGGCGCCGTGCTTGGAAACTCTTCGCCCAATATGCGGTCGGGAGCACTCCTCGTAAATCATACAGTGGTTTGGGGTCGTGCCTACCGTTGCAAGCCGAGACTTTCGGCCATCCGTACCAGGTCGGCGAGCGAACGTGCTGCCATCTTGCGCATGACATTGCCGCGATGGATCTTCACCGTGATCTCGCTCAGCGCCATCTCGCCGGCGATCTGCTTGTTCATGAGCCCCTTGGTCACAAAACCCATCACTTCCTTTTCGCGCGGCGTCAGAGCGGCATAGAGCTGCCGTACGCCTTCGATCTCTTGCTCCTCGGCGCGGCGCGTGCGATCGCGCTCGAGGGCCGCCGTGACGGCGTCCAGCATGTCCTGATCGCGGAATGGCTTGGTCAGGAAATCGACCGCGCCCGCCTTCATCGCGCGTACCGTCATCGGCACATCGCCATGTCCGGTCATGAAGATGATCGGCATATGGATGCCGGCGCGCGCAAGCTGCGTCTGGAAATCGAGCCCACTGACGCCGGGCAGCCTCACGTCGAGCACCAGACATCCAGGGCCTTCGACCCGGTTGGCCGAGAGAAGCTCGGCGGCGGTCCGGTACAGTGCAACGTTGAGGCCTATCGACCTCAACAGGCTTCCCAACGCCTCCCTGAGATCGGAATCGTCGTCGACCACCAGCACGGTCGGCCCATCGCCGGCCTGGGCGGAGCGGCTATCCTGGGGCGTCACGATGAGGCCTCCTCCTGTAAGGGCAGACTGACATTGAATGTGGCGCCGGTCGGCTCGCGGCGGGTGGGCCAGATGCGGCCGTTATGCGCTTCGATGATCCGTCGGCAGAGCGACAGGCCGATCCCCATGCCTTGTGGCTTGGTGGTGAAGAACGCCGAAAACAGCTTCTGCTCAATTTCCGCGCTGAAGCCGGACCCGGTATCGCTGACGGTGATCAGCACGGAGTTGCCGCCATCGTCCGAAGCGACACGACTCGTCGCGATGCGCATCTCGCGCGGCCGTGTGCCGTTGCCTTCCATCGCCTGAATGCCATTGACGATGAGATTAATCAGAACCTGCTGCAATTGTACGCGATCTCCCAGGATCATCGCGCCGGACGCGGCGTCAACCTCCAGGTCAACATTGTGGGCGGCAACCTCGCGCCGCACGAGGGGCAAGATCTCCTCGATCATCGGATCGATCTCGAGCCGCGAGTAGTCGGCGTTCGATTGACGCGCCAGCGCCCGGAGGCGGGCGACGACCTCGCTGGCGCGCCGCGCCGCGGCGATCATCCGTTCGACTGAACTCGTCGCCTCGTTCAGGTCCGGGACGTCACGCCTGAGCCAGCGCAGGCAGGCTTCTCCACTCGCCGTCACGGCTGCCAGCGGCTGATTGATTTCGTGCGCGATCGAGGCGGTCAACTCGCCGAGCGCCGTCACGCGCGAGATATGGACCAGTTCGTTCTTTGCCCGATCGAGCGCCAGCTCGGTCTGAACGCGCCCCGTTATGTCACTATGGGTTTCGAGAACGGCCAGCGGGACCCCACGCGAATCCCGTTCCAGTGACCAGCGGCAGGAGACTTGCACGTGCTCACCGTCACGACGCACCGTTTGCATTTCGCCTTCCCAGCGCCCGGTGGCAACGAGAATCGCATGCGCTTCTTTCCAGGCAACGCTGGATTCGCTTTCGAGCAGTTCACTGGCGTGCCGGCCCATAGCTTCACGGGAATCCCAACCGTAGAGAAGCTCGGCGCCGCGGTTCCAATAGGTAATGACGTCGTCCTGGGTACGCGTGAAGATCGCGTCGTGCGTCAGATCGAGCAACGCCGCCTGCGCAGCAAGCGCGTCGGTGAACTCCTTGTTTTTCACAGTCAGCACCGTCGCGATGACAATGGCGGAAATGCTCACTGCGGCGCGGGCGAGCGGTCCGGCTTCACGGAAGTGGTGCGTGGTGAAAAAGGCGATCAACGTAAGGGAGATGCAGATTCCCGCCACGATCAGGATGCCGCGACGATCGAGAAAGCTCGCGACCATCATGACAATCAGGGCGTAGAGGACCGCGACGGCAAAGCCGAGGGGTGTGAAGGTGTCCACGGCGAAGATGACAGCGGTCAGCGCCAGCGCCGCTACGGCGGCTAGCGGAAGGCGAAACGGAGATCCTCTTGTAAAAGCCGCAGATTTCGCTCTTTTGGCGTCGCGATCGGTCGATGGCTCGACCATGGTCCCTCCAACCGTCACCCAACAAACCGCCGGCACTGCGAGAATCTATGAGGTCGATATCCGCGCACTGTACTCGATTGGTTCACTTGGCACAGCCGGGGTGGCGGTCGCGCCGGCTCTCGATACATACCAACGTATAGGTTCGGCGAAACCAATTCGGCAGCCGGCCTAACCCACGTACGATAGAGGAACGCGCCGTCGCGAAACTACCCTGACGACCAGTTGGACCCGCCGTTGTGCCGACCGGATACGCCAGAGGTAGATGACATGCCGTCGAACGCGCTCACCACGGACGCCGAATCCAGTTTCGAATTGGACCTGCAGGTGCAGGCCGGGCTTCTGCTGTCGATCAACGAACCCGGCCGCTTCCAGCAGTGGCGCAGAGAAGGGGAAACGGAAGACGTCTATTCGACGGTCGACATCCAGCCGGCGGACACCGTCAGGCGGCGCACCGCCCGCTGGCGCGGAATGGCCGTGGAAATCGTCCAGACCACCGGCTGCGAACGCGTCGAATCCCGCTTCCGCGGCAACGCGCACCTGCTGGTTGTTCACGAGCGGGGTACGCGCCGCGATGGCGATACCTTCGTCGAGGGGCTGCCTCGCTCGGCGCTGCGCGACTACGGGCGGAAGCTGACGTTCGTACCGGCCGGTCATACGTATCGCGACTGGCAAGTGCCGCGCCAATCCGGTCGAGTGATCTACTTCTATTTCGATGCCGCGCAATTTCCGGTATCGGCCGAAGGCCTGCAGGACGAGGTGTTCGCCCCGAAGCTGTTCTTTGAAAACGCGGCGGTGTGGGACACCGCGTTGAAGCTCGCCGCCGTGATTGAAAGCGGCGACGATAACCAGCTCTACGTCGAGGCGCTCGGCGTCGTATTGGCGCACGAACTGGTTCGGCTCAATTGCCGCGCGCCGCGTGCGGAGCCTGTCGCCCGCGGCGGACTTTCGCCCTGGCAGCAGCGGATCGTCACCGCCTACATCGAGGAACACCTGGCCGAGCCGATCTCGCTCGCCGTGCTGGCGGGGCTCGCCCGTCTGAGCACCTTCTACTTCTGTCGCGCCTTCAAGCAATCGTTCGGCGTGCCGCCGCACCGCTATCACACCAGCCGCCGTATCGAGCGCGCCAAGGCGTTGCTCGCGAATGCGGCTCCTTCGGTCACCGACAACGGACTGACGCTGGGATTCAGCGAGACGAGTTCGTTTTCGGCTGCGTTCCGGAAGGCGACGGGCCTGACCCCGACCGCCTACCACCGCAGCCTCCGCTGATCGGAGATGCGACGCATGCGCACCGCTCTTAACGATCAGTATCCGGAGAGTCTGATACACCGCCGCACGCCTCTGACAACCGCGGCTGTCCTGATCGCTTCGGGAGGCGAAGCCGCATGGCGTCGTTCACCGAGTGACAAGACGTCCTCTCGTGTGTCGATCGATTCTTTAGATGGCGCTTCGGCGGCGCGCGGACCCATTCGCGGGACACAGACCAGTCCGGCAATCCGACATCTCAGCACGCCTTGATCGATCAAGGGGCGACACCATGACCAAAGTGGACACGATTGAGAATATCCGAGAGGTCACTGTGGACGACGGCGATCCACGCTACGACATCGTTGAACCACCGGCACCGGCACCGGCACCGGCACCGGCTCCGGCACTGGCACCGGCTCCGGGCGCTTTGCCGACGGTCGCCAAGGCCCCACCCAATGTGCCGGCTATCCCGACTGTCGATCGTCCGCCGATCGCGGAAGTGAATACGCCACCCAACCCGCGGCCCCGACGACTGCCGACCTTGCGCACCACGCTGATGGCTGGAGGCATTCTCGCCGTCGTGATCGGCTCCGGGGTCGCATGGCTGTTGGGCGGGCGCTACGCCACGACCGATGAAGCTTACGTGCAGGCCGCCAAGCTCCCGGTATCGACCGACGTGTCCGGCCTGGTTGCTTCCGTCGACGTCCACAACAACCAGCCGGTGAAGGCCGGGCAGGTACTGTTCCGCATTGACCCGCGGCAGTTTCAGATCGCACTCGACAATGCGCGAGCGAACCTTTCCCAGACCGCCCTCACAATCGAGTCGATGAAGGACGATTATCGCCGAATGCTGAGCGATGTCGCGGCCCAGGAGGCGCAGGTCTCGCTCGACCAGGCGACTTTCGATCGCTTCTCGTATCTTGTCACCAAGGACGATGTAACCCGGCAGAACTACGACCGGGCACGTTTCACGCTGGCACTCGACAAGAGCCGGCTCCAATCGCTGCGGCAGGCCGCCCAGGTCCAGCTCGCAAAGCTCGCTGGCAATCCTGACATCCAGGTCACCGAGCACCCGCTGTATCAGCAGGCCAAGGCGCAAGTCGACGAGGCGCAGCGGCAGCTCGATCACACGGAAGTGCATGCGCCATTCGACGGCGTCGTCACGCAGGTCGACGCACTGCAGCCCGGCACCTATTCGGTGTCGCAGACGGCCGCTCTGACCAATACCGGCGCTGTCGCGCTGGTATCGACGGACCAGATTTGGATCGAAGCGCAGATGAAGGAAACCGATCTGACTTATGTGAGGCCGGGAAACATATTTCGGTGGACACGTATCCCGGACGCGTCTGGTCGGGGACGGTGGAAAGCATCAGTCCCGCCAGCGGATCGGAGTTCTCGATCCTGCCGGCGCAGAACTCAAGCGGCAACTGGGTCAAGGTGGTGCAGCGAATTCCGGTGCGGATTCGCATCGATCGCAAGCCTGGAGATCCGGACCTGCGCGCCGGCATGAGCGTGTATGTCAGCATCGATACCGGGCATCGCCGATCGCTTCGGGATCTGTTCTGAGCCGCATCGCGGAAAAGAAGGCGACATACCGTGGACACAGCTCCGACCGATCAAGCGCCAATCGTGCCGAACCGAGGGCTGATCACGGCTTGCGTCATGGCGGCGACGTTGATGCAGACCCTCGACACGACGATCGTCAATGTCGCGCTGCCGTATATGCAGGGATCGCTCGCGGCCGCGCCGGACCAGATCACCTGGGTCTTGACCTCCTATATCGTGGCCGCCGCCATCATGACGGCGCCGGTCGGCTGGATGACGGCGCGGTTCGGCCGCAAGCGCGTTTTCCTGGTGTGCCTTGTCGGATTTACCGCTGCATCCATGCTCTGCGGTCTTGCCGGCTCGCTGGCGGAGATCGTGCTGTTCCGTCTTCTGCAAGGCATTTTCGGCGCTGCCCTGGTGCCGCTGTCGCAGGCCACCATGCTGGACATTTATCCGGTCGAGGAGCGCGGTCCTGCAATGGCCATGTGGACCATGGGCGTCGTGGTCGGTCCGATCATCGGACCCACACTCGGGGGTTATCTGACCGACGCCTACAATTGGCGCTGGGTGTTCTACATCAACCTGCCACTCGGCATCCTCGCCAGTCTGGGCTTGTGGATATTCATGAAGGAGACACGTCGCGGCGCCGGAATCGGCTTCGATTTTGTCGGCTTCGCCGTCCTCAGTCTCGGGCTTGCCGCCCTGCAGTTGATGCTCGATCGGGGCGAACAGAAGGACTGGTTCGGTTCAACCGAGATCATCACCTATGCCGTTCTTTGCGGGCTCGGCTTCTACCTGTTCGTTGTTCACACGCTCACGGCCGAGAAGCCGTTGATCGCGCCCCGACTCTTCCGCGATGTGAACTTCTCCTCGAGCCTGCTGATGATCTTCTGTGTCGGCATTCTGCTGTTGGCGACCGCCGCGTTGCTGCCGCCATGGCTGCAGACGCTCGGCGGCTATTCGGTGGTCGAGGCCGGTCTGTTGATCGCGCCTCGGGGCGCCGGCACCATGATCGGCGTGATGCTCGCAGGCCGCCTGTCGAACCGCGTCGATCCAAGGGGCCTGATGCTGTTGGGCATCCTCATGGTCGCAGTCTCCCTGTGGGAGATGACGGGCTGGACGCCCGATGTCGACGGCTGGACCATGTCGCGCGTTTCCATCCTTCAGGGCTTCGGTCTCGGGCTCGTGTTCACCCCGTTGCAGGTCGTCGCGTTCGCCACGCTGCCGTTCGAACTCCGGACCGACGGGACGGCGCTCTTCAGCCTGCTGCGCAATGTTGGCAGCGCCATCGGCATCTCGGTGACGTCGGTCCTGATCACCCAGAACACGCAGATCGTGCACGCCCAGATCGTCGAGCACGTCACGCCGTTCAGTCGCTGGCTGCAGAGCGGCGCCGCTTACCTGCTCTGGAATTCGGCGACGCCGCCGGGCGTCGCCGCGTTGAATGAGGAAGTGACGCGGCAGGCCTCGATCATCGCCTTCATCGACGACTTCAAGCTGCTGCTGCTGCTGTGTCTGCCGATGGCGCTGCTGCTGCTGCTGATGCGGCGGCCTGCAGCCGATGCTTCGCCGGCACCCCATCCCGCATGAATACCAAGGGGTTGCAGCCGATCATTCTGGAACGGCTTCAGGAAAGTTGGAGAAAATATTGATTGACAGGTCGTCTTCCTCCCGACGTTTCACTGGCTGGATTCATGTGCGCTCGGTGCTCGCCGACTCCAGGGAATCGCGCAAGGTTCGGCGGTCGATCTTCATGAGGGTCGTGCGCGGCAGCTGCTCGATGCACTCGAACGACTCCGGAATCTTGTACGAGCCCAGCGGCCGCACCGCCTCGCATAGCTCGTCGAACAGCTTCCGGTCTTGCTGGAACCCGTCGCGCAACACCAGATAGGCCCGCGGCTTGGTCAGGCCGTCGCGGTCCGCGAACGGCACGACCGCGGCTTCGCGCACCGCGGGATGCGCGGTGAGCACCGCTTCGATCTCGATCGGCGTCACCCAGAGCCCTTTGACCTTGAACAAATCGTTGGCGCGGCCGCTGAACCAGAAGAAGCCGTCCCGGTCGAACTGCAGATGATCGCCGGTGCGCGTCCAGCCGCCGATGAACGTCTCGCGCGATTTGTCGTACTTGCGCCAGTAGTAGAAACACGCGGTCTTGCTGCGGATCCAGGCCTCGCCCGGGACGTCCGGCTCGGTGACGTCGTGGCCGTCGTCGTCGACCAGCCGGACCTCGTAGCCGAACACCGGCTTGCCCAGGCTGCCGCGCTTGAACGCCTTCTGCCGGTTCGCGATCCACTCATAGGTGATCTCCGAGCTGCCGATGGAGTCGAACAGCTCGACGCCGATGAGCTTATGGAAGCGCTCGAACATTTCCGGCGGCATCTTCTCGGAGGCGCTGACGACGAAGTTGAGCGCGGGCAGTCGCGCCGGCTCCTGGGTCTGCGTCAGGTGCTCGATCACGTTCTTCAGCACGGTCGGAACGGTGATGAGCTTGGTCACGCGCTGATCGCGCAGCGTCGCCAGCACGACATCGGGCGTGGGCGGCCGGCGGTCGAGCACCAGGGTGGCGCCCCAGTAGAGCGGGATCAGCACGCCCGGCCAGAGGCCGTGCGTGAAGTATTTCTTCGAGGTCGCGAACACCACGTCGTCGGGCGTGTATTCCCAGAAGCGGCCGTGCCGCTCCGGGATCAGGACGAAATCGTGAGCCAGATGGGTGATGCCCTTGGCGGTGCCGGTCGTGCCGCCGGAATAAAACATGTAGGCAACGTCGTTGGCGTGACGCTTGTACGGCTCGCCCGGGTCGCCGCCGCGCGCCAGCGCGGTCTTCAGGTCGACGACCGACTGGCGTGGAAATCGCTGCGCGCAGCCGGGCGGCATCTCGCCCCGCACCACGATGGTCTCGAGCGCACCGGGGAGCTCTGCGGCGATTTCGGAGAGCTTCGGCATTTGCTCGCTGTCGACGAACAGCACACGCGCGCCGGTGTCGACCAGGAAATAGAGCAGTTCGCGCTGCTTGTAGAGATCCGACACCACGACCGGAATGGCGCCGAGCCGGATCGAGGCGAGCCAGGTGACGACGTAGTCGAGACTGTCGGTGCCGAACATCAACATCCGCACTTCGGACTGCAAACCGATCGCAGCTAGCCCGGCGGAGTGTTGGCGGATCAGACCTTCCAATTCGGCATGACTGACCTGATGACCGTCGGCGACGATCGCGGGCTTCGAATTTTTCTCCCTTCCAGCATGACGTCCGAGCAGCACACCGATCGGATCGAGCCAATCGGGCACTTCCGGGTCGCGCCAGGCGCGCCAATCCGCCGAATAGATATTCTCGTCGAAGGCTGTCGGTTCACGGTCAAGCACGGGCACTGTCATCCGAATGCGTCAAGAGGATTTGTCGTGACACGCGTCGATTTGCAATCACACGGTCTCACGGCGCGGCAACATAGCCTATGGATTTCCCCTCGTTCAAATGGTGGCCTGTCAGATGTACCCACTTCGCAGTGCAGCATGCGATCTGCGGGTGTGCGCGTCGATGCGCCAACCCGTGCGGGGCGGCGACAAAATCATGTGGGGCGGTCGACGTTAGGCTTGCACCGCTCAGTAGCGATAGGCAGTTTGCGCAATCCTTTTCGTCGTTTTTGCCGTATGTCCTCATGTTGCATTGATCTTCTTCTGGCCCTATCCGAAAGCACTCCGCGCTCGGATCGCAGGCAGATCCGGGAGACATCCCGATAGCATCTGACGACAAAGGAAACGCCAAATATGGCCACGCAATTCGGCGACCTCCGCGGTTGGATCGACGCCCTGCGAAAAGAGGGTGAGTTGCATCAGATCGATGCCGAGGTCGACTGGGACTGCGAGCTTGGCACCGTCACGCGGCGCGCATTCGGCAACGGCGATGGCCCGGCATTGCTGTTCAGCAACATCAAGGACTACAACAAAAACGACACGCGCTGCAGCGCGATGTTCACCGGCGGCCTGTCGAACTACTCTCGCGTCGCCATGATGTTCGGGCTGCCGAAGGATGCTCCGATCACCGAGCTGGTGAAGGCCGCGCGCAAGGCTTATGCGAGCCGGGTGCCGCCGGTCACGGTCAAGACCGGGCCGGTGAAGGAGAACATCCTCAAGGGCGACGACATCAATCTGCTCGACTTTCCGGTGCCGCGCTGGCACCGGTTCGACGGCGGCCGCTACATCAACACCATGCAGGGCTCGGTGACCCGCGATCCGGTGTCGGGCCGCATGAACGTCGGCATCTACCGCGGCATGGTCGGCCAGAAGGACACCATCCCGGTGCTGCTGTGGCGCCCGCAGAACTGGGGCCTCGACATGCAGAAGTATGCCGACAAGCACCAGGAGATGCCGGTCGCCTTCATCTACGGCTGGGAGCCGTGCATGCCGTTCGCGGCGTCGTCGCCGATTCCGCCGGACGTCTCCGAGTATGACGTGATGGGTGCGATCCGCGGCGCGCCGGTGGAACTGGTCGATTGCGAGACCGTGCCGCTGCAGGTACCGGCGTCGGCCGAGATCGTGATCGAGGGCTACATCTCCAACGATCCCGAGACCTTCGAGATGGAAGGGCCGTTCGGCGAATACACCGGCTATTTCGGCGGCGATCAGGCGAAGAAGCACAAGGTGCGCGTGACCTGCATCACCCACCGCAACAATCCGATCATGCGCGGCACGCTGGAAGGCACCATGCCGAAGATGCTGAACGAGAACAGCATCATGAGCTCGGTGCAGCGTTCGGCGCTGGCCTGGAACATTCTCGAGCGTTCGGGTGTGCCGGGCATCACCGACGTGCATTGCCCGGCGGCCAACAACGGCACCACCCTGATGATCCAGCTGCGCCAGACCTATCGCGGCCAGGCCAAGCAGGCCGCCGCGGCGATCTGGGGCTCGAACGCCGCGCACCTGCGCTACAAGCACATCTGGGTCGTCGATGACGACATCGACATTCACGACTACGGCGCCATCGACTGGGCCTTCGCCTACCGCTGCAATGCCGCCGAGGACGACATCGTGTTTTATCCAGGCACGTTCGGCTCGGCGCTTGATCCGAGCACGCGGCTGAAATACCGCAACACGGCGCTCTTTGGCACCGGCAAATGGTGCCGCGTGCTAATCGACTGCACCGTCAACCTCGACTTCGAGCCCGAGGAAAACTACGGCGGCAACCGCTATCCGCCGATGGTCAGGCCGGAGAAGCAGGATTGGGAGCTGGTCGACAAGCGCTGGAAGGAATACGGCTTCAAGAAATAGACGCCGCGCGGATTTCGTTGCCGTGGCGGTCCGGTTGAGCCTCCTCAGGGCGGCTCCATGCCGTGTGCGCGGATGATGACGCGTGCGGCCGGCGACGCGAATGACGCCACGAAGGCGCGCGCCGCATGCGGGTTCGGCGCCGCGGAGACGACCGCGACTGCGAACGCGGTCGTGTGCTGAATCTCCTGCGGGATCGGTCCGACCAGGTCGACACCCGGAATCGGCACGATTTCGGCAATCTGCTGGATGCCGAGCTCCGCCCGGCCGTCGGCGACCGCCGCGCAGACCACGAGCGGCTCGCCACCGCTGGCGCCGACGAGACGCAGCTTCGGCTGCAACTCCGCGGTTAGTCCGAGCCGGTCGAACAAGTCTTTCAGGTAAAGGCCGCTGGCGGTGCCGAAGGCGGGATCGGCGCACGCAATCGACCTGGCGGCGCGCAGCGTGGAGACAAACGACGCAACCGAAGCGATGTCGGGCCTGGGGTTTCCGGCCTGTACTGCGACTCCGATCAGCGAGCGCGCAACGGTCGCGGCCGTTTCCGCTACGACCTTGCCGGCACGGGCGAGTTCGTCGATGCGCGATTGCGTGGTGACGGCGACATCGAACGGCTCGCCCGCGCGAATCCGGTCGCGGACCAGCGGCGACCGGCTGAATTCGGCCGATACCTCGATGCCGGTCGTGAGGGTGTAGGCTTCCCCGAGCGCGTCGACGATCTCGCCCATGGCCCCGGCGGAAAGGACGCGAATTTCGCTGCCAGAGGCGGCAGGCTCAGGGTGTGTTGTCATCTTGCCGATCCGGGATGCCATACCGCCGCAGACTCGGTTAGACTATACTGCGGTTGGCTTTTCAAAGTTTGGAGGTTGTCGCCATGAGCTATACGCTGGAGCAGTTTTCGGCCGACTGCCGCGCGGCCTTGTCGAAGGATCCCGGCCCCGCGGGTCGCGAACTGGTACGCCAATATACCGCAAAGGCAAGTTGCGATCCGGAGTTCGTGGCGAAGTATCTCGGGCCGGAAGCGACGTTCGACCGCAGGATTCTCTACGAGGATCCGGATCTGCACTTCTGCATTCTGGCGCACGTCTATCGCGGCGCAAAGAGCAGCCAGCCGCACGATCATGGGCCGAGCTGGGCAGTGTATTGCCAGGTCGCCGGCGTCACCGAGATGACCGACTGGCGCCTCCTCGAGAAGCCGGCGGCCGGGCAGCCCGGCAAGGTCGAAAAAGTGCGCAGCTACTTGCTGACGCCGGGGACCGCGCATCTCTATAACGAAGGCGACCTGCACTCGCCACGGCGCGAAAACGAGACCCGTCTCATCCGGATCGAAGGCACCGATCTTACCAAGGTAAAGCGGGACAAGTTCGAGATTGCGGCGTAGAGCAGCGTTGGTGGCTCTACCCATCCGTCATGGCCGGGCTTGTCCCGGCCATCCACGTTCTTGCCATCGCATTCAAGAAAGACGTGGATGCCCGGCCCAAGGCCGGGCATGACGACCTCTAATGCAGGATGAAGCGGAGACTGAGCCCGTCCTCCGTCATTGCGAGGAGCGCGAGCGACGAAGCAATCCAGCCTTCTGGATTGCGTCGCTTCGCTCGCAATGACGCAGGCGCTGCATCGCGCTTCAGTCGTAACTAGACATGAATTGGTCGATGGCGCCGGTCCAATCCTTCCACGGCGCGGCCAGATAGCTGTAGCTGTTCATGACGAAGCCTGGGCCGGCGTAGAATTTCTCATACTGCATGTGACGCCCGGCGAAATCGGAACCGAGCAGGTCCCACGCCAGCTTGGTGAGCTTCATCCGGTCCTTCGCCGATTGTCCCGGCACCGACCAGTAGGTCTCGAAGGCGTCGCGCAGTTTCGGGTCGTCCAGGACCGAAACGTCGGCCGGCATCTGGAATACGCCCGCGCCCATCAGTTCGCGCACCGTGTCGCAAATTTCCGAGTGGTGATTGGTGCACCAGTGCAGCGCCGCATAGACGTAGCGGCGGTTCACCGTGTGATAGCCGGGCACCTGCTGCTCGCCGCAGTTGATCTGGCCCATGATCAGGCCTTCGAGCGTCGCCTGCATGGCGGCGAGCCGGCCGAGCGTGAACTGCACCGCCGGGACGTTGCGGACATTGTTCATCTCCGCAAGCTTTCCGGCCATGCCGACGATCAGGTTGAGCTTCTCCAGGAAGCGCACGTTGGCCTGGTGGTTGGCCATCGCGTGGCCGGGCGTCACCATGTAGATCGCGCGCGTCATCTCGGTGTTGTCGTGGCAGAACACGCGCTCCCAGGGCACCTTCACGTTCTCGAACAGCACCGCGCTGTCGGTCTCGTCGAATCGCGTTGCCAGTGGATTGTCGAACGCGCTGACGGCGTAGCGCTCGAAGGGCTTGCGCGACCAGATGCTGACACCGGGTGCGTTGAGCGGAACCACGCAGGTGATCGCTTCCTTCTCCTGGCCCGGCGCGACCGGCTGCAGGTTGCCGCACCAGGTTTCATGGCAGAACACCGTCGCGGTGCCGAGCATCTTCAGGCCGTTGATGGTGACGCCGCTGTCGTCCTCGTCGACCACGCGCAGCGTCGCCGGCGGGCGCTTCTGCGTCTCGGCCGGGTTGGCGGAGCGCCAGCCCTGCGGATTGGTCACGGTGTGGGACGCGAAGATGTCGTTTCCCCGCATGTGGCGATAGTAGCGGCGGATGTTGTCGCCAAAACCCTGGCGGATGCGGTCGAACATTGCCGGGTCCATGACCAGGCCGCTGACGTAGCTCGGGAAGTTGTCGGGCGACCGGCCGATCAGGCCGTGCGTCCACGAGGCAATGCGCCGGTGGGTTTCGAACCGGCGCTGGAGGTCTTCGCGCGTCCGCGGCAGCAGGAAATAGGTCGAGAAGGTTTCCCCATCCTCCTCGCAGGTCATGACATCGCGGTTCTCGGGCGCACGCTTGCGGTCGTAGATCATGGCGAACGATTGCGCCGCGTTGCGGAACGCCGGGTGCTTCGTCACGTCCCCGACCAGCTCGCTGCCGACATAAACGCGGCGGCCATCGCGGATGCTTTCGAGGTACTCCTCGCCGGTCATCAACATGCAGTCCTCCCGATCGGCCGCGCTCGCGTGTACTGGCGAAGCAGTGAGTGCGCTCTCAACGCATTATTCTTGTGTCACCCGCGGGCGGCGGCCAGCGGCGCGCGTTCCGGTTGGCCGCGCCGCGGCGCCGTCCGGAGCAGATCCATGAGCTGTCCGACCGAAGCCAGGTTTTCGAGGCCGCCGACCATGTCGATCGTCGCCGCGATGACTGAAGGGGACAGCACGCCGTCCGCATAGGTGCGGAATTTTTCCTCGATCTGAGCGCGCGACAGCGGGTTCTCGGGCGAGCCGCGCGGGTGGTCGCAGCGGGCCGTCAGCGTCGTGCCGTCGATCTCAATCTCCACCACTGCCTGCGCGCCGGTCAGCGACGGATCGAGGCGAAGTTCGATTTGCTCGGCGGCGGCGCGCCGCATCACGGGATCGTCGTAGCGCGCCGGTTCGTACTGCTCGAGCGTCAGCTTCCGGTCGTGCAGGATCACCGCCGCGGTGTAGTGGCCGGAAATCAGCGCGTCGAACTTGCCCTTGTAGTGCGCCAGCTTGCCGTGAAGGTCGTAGGCCGGCTTGGTCAGTGCCACGCGGACTTTCTTCACCCGGGCGGGGTCGATCCTGTGCCGTTCGATCAGATCGAACATCGCGGTGTTGACACTCTGGATCGATGTGGCCGACGGCCACTGCCGCAAAGCGATCTGTTCGAGCTCCCAGCGTTGCCCGAGGTCGGCGGTGACCGCCTCGGGGCGGCCGCCGTTCGCATAGACGTTGTAGAGGCCGCCGTCTTTTGCGGTGAGGAATTCGCGCGTCGCCAGAAAATTCTGCTCGGCCAGCAATGCCGCCATGAGTCCAGAGAGCGCGCCGCGGCACTGGTGGAATTTCACCGTCGGCGTTCCCCAGGCGGCGAACGTGCCGGCGGCCTGACTGCCGGCGAGTCCGAAAGCTCGCGCCATGGTCTCGGTGTCGAAGCCGCGGAGCCGGCCGACTGCCGCGGCAGCGCCGAACGGTCCCAGCACGCCGGGCCCGTGCCAGCCCTTGGCGCGGAACACCGGATAATCGAGGCCGATGCCGACTCGCGTCGTCACCTCACAGCCGGCGGCGATGGCGACCATCAGGTCGCGGCCCGGCAGGCCGTCGCGCTCGGCGATCGCCAATGCGGGCGGGATCACTTCCGGAGTGACATGCGTCAGCGTCGGACGGTGCACGTCGCACATGGTGACGGCGGTAACGAGATAGCCGTTCAGAAGGGTCGCGCCGGCGAGCGACAGCCGATCGCCGCCGATAATGCTGCTCTCGTGGGACTGCGCCAGCCCTGCAGCCAGAGCGGCGACCTGTTGCGTCTCCTCGCCCCGGTGCCCGGCGACCGCACAGGCCAAAGTGTCCAGGAGCAGGTCCTTGCAACGGTCGCGGACATGTCCGGGAAGATCGTCGTAGCGGAGCGCGGCCGCAAAGCCCGCCAGTTGTTCGGTGACCTGTCCCGGCATGCACATCTCCCTTGCGGCGGCATTTTGTTCTTGGAAATCCAAGTCTGTGCCGTCCGCGATCGCCACCGCATCGTAATTGGAATCCGAAGTCCCGTACAACCGCACCGGCGCCGAGCAATGCGTAGGGCGCGTTGGTCCATTCGGCTGGGCTTCCGCGGGCGAAGCGACGCCATCCGATGACAGGACCGGCTCGGTGAAATCAGCGCGGGACCCATGTCGTTTTGCCGCTGCGCAACTTTGCCGGGCCTGCGAAACTGGCCTCGATCTTGCTCCCGAAAAGTCGCGCGGCATGGCCTCGCAAGCATCTTTGTGCGGGAGACGATCAGATGACAATCAGACGGCGAGAGTTTCTTCGGGCAGCATCGGCAGGAGCGGCAAGTCTCGCAATGCCGCGTCTTGCGCTGGGGCAGTCCGCGGCCAATACCGTGCTTGCCATTTCCGAATCCGGCGCCAACAGCGTCGACCCGCACGTGCCGGGCGCGAACCGCGGTTCCTATGAAGTCGCCTGGAATTGCTACGACCGGCTGCTGTCGCTGCAAATCGAAAAGGATGCGAACGGGGTCGACCATGCCAACGCCGGCAAGCCGGCCCCCCAGCTCGCCGAGGAATGGGACGAGACCAGCCGCGCCGTCACGTTCAAGCTGCACAAGAACGCGACGTTTCATAACGGAGCGCCGGTCACCGCGAAGGACGTCAAATGGTCGCTCGATCGCGCGATGGCGGTTGGCGGCAATCCCAGGTTTCAGCTCAGCACCGGCTCGCTCACCCGTCCGGAGCAGACTGTCGTCGTCGACGATCACACGTTCCGCATCGACTTCGACCGCTACGATCGTCAGTTGCTGCCCAATCTCGCATTTTCCATTCCCAACGTGCTCAATTCCGAGTTGATCAAGAAGAATGCGGCGGCGAACGATCCCTGGGGGTTCGAATGGTCCAGGAACAATCTGGCCGGCGGCGGCGCCTACCAGATCGTCAACCGGACGCCGGACTCCATCACTTACGTCCGTTTCGACGACTGGAAATCCGGGCCGCTGCCGAAAACGGAGCGCGTCATCTGGCGCGTCGTTCCTTCCGCGGCGTCGCGACGGGCGCTGCTCGAGCGCGGCGACGCCGATGTCTCCAACGAGTTCCCGCCCAAGGATGTCGTCGAGATGGAGCGCGAAGGCAAGCTCAACGTCTTCGCGACGCCGATCGACAATGCGGTGCAGTTTGTCCTGATGAACCGGAAGGTGCCGCCCTTCGACAACGTCAAGGTGCGTCGCGCCATCGCCCATGCGATCCCTTATCAGAAAATCCTGGACGTCGCGCTCTACAACAAGGTCCGTCCGCTGTTCGGCGGATCGGCAGAGATCAAGGATGCAACATGGCCGCAGCCTTCGCCCTACGACACGGACCTTGCGAAGGCGAAATCGTTGCTTGCCGAAGCCGGCCTGGCGGACGGATTCGAGACGACCTTTTCGTTCGATGCCGGGAGCGCCGGCATTCTCGAGCCGATGAGCGTGCTTATCCAGGAGAGCCTGGGGCAGATCGGCATCAAGGTGACGCTCGAGAAGATTTCCGGCTCCAATTGGCGCGCCAGCTTCGCGAACAAGAAGCTCGCTTTTCACACCAATCTGTTCGCCGGCTGGCTCGACAATCCCAACTACTTCTTCGAGATGGCGTACGGGCCGAAGTCGATCTTCAACTCCGGCAACTACGATGACCCGGCGATGATGGCGTTGGTGCACGAGGCGCGCTTCGAACGCGATCCGGCCAAATACGAGGCGCTGGTCAAGCAATACATCAAGATCGCGTTCGACGATGTCGCGAGCATCCCGCTCTATCAGCCCTCCGCCTACGTCGCCACGCAGAAGCGGATCAGCGGCTATCGCTACTGGTTCCACCGGCAGATGGACTATCGCGGCCTCGTCAAGGTTTGATCGCGGCCGCGAAGGCACTGACGCGCTGGCCCAACAGTGGCGAGCGCGGCCACGCCCGCAGACGAGGCTTGCGACGGCGGGCATGGATTTGCCGGTTCCGTGCTGTTACCACCGCGCTGCAACATGCACGGAACGACTCCATCCTACCGGCCGCCGAAGGGCCTGGTCGCAGTGCTCGCGATGGCGGGAACTCTTGCGGCCGGCGTGGCCGGCGGCTTCCTTGCGCGCTTCGTCCATCTGCCGTTGCCGTGGTTGCTCGGCCCGCTGGTTGCCATCATGGCGCTGTCGCTCGCCGGCGCGCCGCTCCGGCTGCTGCCGTGGGGCCGTCCGGCTGGCACCATCGTGGTCGGCGCTTCGATCGGGCTGCAGTTCACCACAACGGTCCTGCTGAAGCTGCTCACGCTCTTGCCGCTGATGATCGGAGCGGGCTTCGTCTCGACGCTGATCGGCGCGGTCGGTGGGCTGATCTACATGCGCCTCACCGGCGTCGATCGCTGTACGGCATTCTTCGCGACCGTGCCGGGCGGCGTGATCGAGACCACGACGCTCGCGCCTTATTACGGCGCCCAGCTCGAGCCGATCATGGTGGCGCAGACCACACGGGTCGCGCTGATCGTGGTATTTGCGCCGTTTCTGGTGGTTTCGTTCGTCGGTGCCGGCGGGCCAAATCCGCTTCTCGCCATTCCGATCGCGCCGTGGCTGCCGGTGCTGGCGATGCTCGCGGTCTCGGGGGGCATCAGTGCGCTGCTCTCGCGCCTGCGCTCGCCGAGCGCCTTCCTGCTGCCACCGCTGTTCATCGCCACGCTGTGCAGCGGGCTCGGCTGGATCGAAGGCCGCATGCCGGACCTGCTGCTGATCGCTGCGCAGATCGTCATCGGCAGTTCTCTTGGCGCGCAATTCCGGCCCGAGTTCCTGACCCGTTTGTTCGGAATGCTGTGCGCGGCAAGCGTGGTGCTGATTTTCTCCGGCGGTTCGATGGTGCTGATCGCGGCGGGCACCGCATGGGCAATCGGCTATTCGATCCCGACCATGATTCTGGCGATGGCGCCTGCCGGGCTCGCCGAAATGGTGCTGACCGGCAAGCTGCTCGGGCTCGACGCCACCGTCATCACCGGCTTCCAGCTCACCCGCATCATTGTGGTGCTGATCTGGTGCCGGACCGCGCTGATCCTGTTCGAACGGCTCGCCGACTGGACCTTCGGCAAGGCGCCGCCGGCGCCCCCCGACGCCCGGCGCGATTGACGACAAGGCGCTTGGCGCTGTGCTAGGAAAGCCCCGAACCGCAAACGGCGCGAGCCGGTCGAGAAAGGGATTTCGATGGCAGCAAACAAGCAGAAGGTCGGCTGGATCGGCATGGGCCGCATGGGCTATCCCATGGCGGAACGTCTCATCAAGGCCGGCTACGACGTTTCGGTCTGGAACCGCACCCGCGCCAAGGCCGAGCCGCTGGCCGCCAAGGGCGCGACCGTCGTCGACAATCTGATGGAGCTGAAGGACGTCGACGTGCTGTTCTCGATCGTCGCCACCGGCAAGGACGTCGATCAGGTCTATTTCGGCAAGAACAGCGTGACCGGTCACGGCGGCAAGCTACCGAAGATCTTTGTCGACTGCTCCACCATTTCGGTGGAAGAATCCGCCGCGATCCGCGACAAGCTCAAGCAGCTCGGCAGTGACTTCGTCGCCGCGCCGGTTTCCGGCAACGCCAAGGTGATCAAGGCCGGTAAGCTCTCCGCGGTCCTGTCGGGACCGGAAGCCGCCTGCAAGGCGGTGACGCCGATGATGGAGGTGGTAGCGCCGCAGGGCGTCTCCTATGTCGGCGAAGGCGAACTGGCCCGCATCTGCAAGATCGCCCACAATGTCATGCTCGGCGTGGTGATCGAGAACCTGATCGAGATCACGCTCCTGGCCAACAAGATGGGCATCCCGCGCCACGCCTTCCTGTCGTTCATCAACAACGGCGTGATGGGCTCGATGTTCACCCGGTACAAGTCGCCGGCGCTGGTCAATCTCGACTGGACCACGACCTTCACGCCGGAGCTGCTGCGCAAGGACCTTGATCTCGGGCTCGAGCTCGGCCGCGAATACGATGTGCCGATGCCGGTGACGGCGGCGACCCGCGAGGTGCTGCAGACGCATTTCGGCGCCGCGACCTTGCAGAAGAACCCGGAGGAATATCTGCAGAAGGATTTCGCCGCGCTGATGGAGACGATGGCGCTGGCCGCCGGCATGAAGCTCACCAGCGAGAACAAGAACGTCCCGACCGGACTGGAGGGCTGACCAGGATTGTCATTGCCCGGCTTGACCGCACGATCCAGGCGTTGCGGAATAGAGGCTGGAAACAATCTAAAGGAGAGGAAACGTGCTCTCTGCCGAAAAAAACAAGCTGCTCACGCAAGTCGGGCCTGGAACCCCGATGGGCGAGTATCTGCGCCGCTACTGGCAGCCGATCGGCGGCGCGAGCGAACTCGACGATAACCCCGTCAAGGCGATCCGGCTCCTCGGCGAAGACCTCGTGCTCTACAAGGACCTGGGCGGCCGCTACGGGCTTGTGGACCGGCATTGTCCGCATCGCCGTGCCGATCTGTCCTACGGCTACGTCGAGGAGATCGGCATCCGTTGCAACTATCACGGCTGGCTCATGGACGAAGCCGGCCGCTGCATCGAGCAGCCGTATGACGACACCGTCAATCCGAACTCGCGCGCCAAGGAGCGCTGCACCACCAAGGCCTATCCGGTGAAGGAATGTGCCGGCTTGCTGTTCGCCTATATGGGGCCGCAGCCGGCGCCCGAACTGCCGGTCTGGGAGCCGTTCACCTGGAAGAACGGCTTCCGCGAGGTCGTGCTGTCCGACATTCCCTGCAACTGGTTCCAGTGCCAGGAAAACTCGTGCGATCCGGTGCATTTCGAGTGGATGCACGACAACTGGTCGCTGCGGCTCAAGGGGCAGAACGGCCCCTATGCCGCCAAGCACCTCAAGCTCAAGTTCGAGGAGTTCGAGCACGGCTTCATCTATAAGCGGGTGCGTGAAGATTCCGACGAGAGTAATCCCTATTGGACCATGGGGCGCATCGCGCTCTGGCCGAACGGCTTCTATCTCGGCACGCACTTCGAGTGGCGGGTGCCGGTCGACGACGAGAATACGCTGTCGGTGGCGTGGTTCTTCATGCGCGTGCCGAAGGGACGCGAGCCTTATGAGCAGACGACCGTCCCGACGTGGTGGAGCCCGATCAAGGACGACAACGGCCGCTGGATCACCAGCCACGTCATCAACCAGGACATCATCGGCTGGGTCGGGCAGGGCACGATCGCCGACCGCACCATGGAGACGCTGGGCGCGAGCGACCTCGGCATCGTGATGATCCGCAAGCGCTTCTTCGACGACATCGACGCCATGGAACGCGGCGAGGACGTGAAGGGCGCGATCCGCAATCCGAACGTGGCGCGCTGCGTCGAACTGCCGTATTTCCAGAAGAAGGAATGCATCGAGGGCATCACCCTCGAAGAGCACCAGAAATATCCGCTGCTCAAGGCGAGACTGAACGCCTTCCGGCACTGCGCCGGCCAGCCGCCGCAGATCCGCCGCGCCTTCGAGGAGGCGATGGGCATCGTGAAGTAGAGCGCGGCCGCGGTCATCCACCGGTGACGCGGCGGGGGAGGGGCGATGCCATGCCGGCAACTTGCGCTGTCTGCGTGCGCTCGAAGTGTGGCGATGAAGATCACGATTCTGGACGACTATTTCGACACGCTGCGGACGCTTGCCTGCTTCGGCAAGCTCGCCGGCCACGACGTAACGATCTGGAACGACCACGTGCAGGATGTCGACGCGCTGGCCGATCGACTGAAAGATGCCGAGGTTCTGGTGCTGATCCGCGAGCGCACCAAGATCCGCACGCCGCTCCTGGAGCGGCTGCCCAAGCTGAAGCTCATCAGCCAGCGCAGCGTCTATCCGCACATCGACATCGACACCTGTACACGGCTCGGCATCGTGGTGTCGTCGAGCCAGCACCCCGGCACGCCGTCCTACGCCACCGCCGAGATGACCTGGGGGTTGATCCTCGCCGCCATGCGGCAGATTCCACAGCAGATGGCTTCGCTGAAGGCCGGCAACTGGCAGATGGGCGTCGGCACGACGGTCCGCGACAAGACGCTCGGCATCTTCGGCTACGGCCGGATTGGCAGCGTGGTCGCAGGCTACGGCAAGGCGTTCGGCATGAACATTCTGGTCTGGGCGCGCGAGGCGACGATGGCGCAGGCCCGTGCCGACGGCTTCGCGACCGCGCGCAGCAAGGCGGAGTTTTTCGCGACCTGCGACATCATCACGCTGCACATGCGGCTGGTCGAGGCGACCCGCCACATCGTCACCGCCGCCGATCTGGCGAGGATGAAACCCACATCGCTTCTCGTCAACACCAGTCGTGCGCCGCTCATCGAACCGGGCGCACTGGTCGAGGCGCTGCGCGCCGGCCGGCCCGGCATGGCGGCGGTGGACGTCTTCGAGGACGAGCCGATGCGCGACACGAGCCATCCGCTGCTCAACATGCCGAACGTGGTGTGCACCCCGCACCTCGGATATGTGTCGCGCGACGAATACGAAATTCAGTTCGCCGACATCTTCGATCAGATCACCGCTTATGCGGCCGGCACGCCGATCAACGTCGTCAACCCGGACGTGCTTTCGAAGCGGCGGGAGTGAAATACTCGCCCGGCTCATCATTTGGCTGCGCATCGCGGCAGTCGTGACTGAGCCCTCTCCCCTTGTGGGAGAGGGCAGCCGCAGCCTGTCAACAGGTCGGGGTGGGAGAGGGGTATTGATGAGATATACCCCTATCCCATGTCGATGCGTCGACGGGCCGGTGTTGCCCTCTCCCACAAGGGGAGAGGGCACAATCACTGCGACCACGCCGCGGGCACGACCATAGTGCGTGCGCTACGGCTGCGCGTTGATCGCGGCGGAAATCTTCTCCGCCAGCATGATGGTCGGGATGTTGGTGTTGCCGCGCGGCGCGGTCGGCATCAGCGAGGCGTCGACCACGCGTAGGGCCTCGAAGCCGCGCACGCGGCCGGCGGTGTCGGTGACGGCGTCGCGGTCGTCGGCCGCGCCCATGCGGCAGGTGCCAACCGGATGGAACGTGCCGGCGACGTTCTCGCGGATGTGCTCGGCCAGAGCCTCGTCATCGGCGGCCAGTTCGGCGAGATCGACCTTGCGGTCGGCGAGCGTCGAGAAGATCGGACCGGCGAGCGGCGGCACGAGATCGATCAGCTTGGCGATGACGGCGCTCTGCATCTTGTTCTTGGTATTGATGCGGTTGAGCCGCCGCAGCCGGTCGCTGAACTTGACCGGGAAAGTGACGCTGCTCATGGCGCGCACCTTCTCGTGCGTCAGCACGTCGACTGCGCGCCGGAAGCCCTGCATGAACCGCTTGAGATCGAGGTCGTGGCCGGTGAAGTTGAATTCGACCAGCGGTGGCGCGTCGTCGCCCTGCAACGAGACCCGGCCGCGCACCATCGGCTTGAGCAGGGTCGGGGCGAGATTGGCGACCTGGAAGCCGAGCGGGCTCCACGACGTCTTGCACTGCACGTTGATGTACATGTCGAGCGGCGGCGCGCCGGGCAGACCGGACGAATAGCGAAACGCCGTCATCGGGTGCGGACGCAGCCATTCGGCCTGCCGTGCATCGCGGTTCTGTAAGAGGCCGAGAAATACGATCGCGTGGTTCGATAGGTTCTCGCCGACGCCTGGCAAGTCGGCGCGCAGCTCGATGCCCTGCTCGCGCAGATGCCGTGCCGGCCCGATCCCCATCCGCATGAGAAACGCCGGCGAATGGATGCCGCCCATCGAGACGATGATCTCGCGCGCGGAGAAGTGCTTCTGTTCGCCGCCGACAATGACGTTGACGCCGGTGGCGCGTTTGCCGTCGAACGTCACCGTGGTCGCATGGGCGCCGTTGACGATTGTCAGGTTGGGGCGGGCGCGCACGGTCGCATCGAGATAGCAGATCGCCGCCGAGGCGCGCTTGTCGGGCCAGTTGCTCATCGGCACCGCGCCATAGCCGTCGCGGAAGTCGGTATTCATGTCGGCGATGAACGGAAACTGGTGCTCCTGCGCGTAAACGTGCACGGCCTTCGACAGCGGCGCCCAGTCGTCCTGCCGGGTGCGGCGGACCGGCACCGGGCCGTCCTTGCCGTGCTGATCGCCGCCAAAGTCCATGTCATGTTCGAGCTTGCGGAAGAACGGCAGCACATCGTTCCAGCCCCAGCCGGCTGCGCCCAGCGCCTCCCACTCGGCGTAGTCGTCGGGCGTGCCGCGATAGGCGATCATGCCCATGACGGATGAGCCGCCGCCCATGATCCGGCCCTGCGAGAAGCCGGTGAGCGGCGAGTTGTCCTTGCGCCGCCAGTGCACCTTGAGTTCCGGCCAGAAATACGCGTCGTTGTAATAGGAGGTGGCGTAGGTATCGAGCACGTCGGCCGGTTCCTGGCCGGGCGGCGTATCCGGCCCGGCTTCGAGCAGCAGCACCTGCCGGCTCGATCGCGCAGACAACCGGTTGGCGAGCACACAGCCGGCCGCGCCGCCGCCGATGATGATGGTGTCGTAGCCTTGAGCCATGAACTATCCGGTATGGAGGGTGGTTCGTCGCCGGTATAGAAGGTGCGATCGATTGAAGCATTTCGCGCGTAAGGCGCAAAGACCCAGGCGGCCGGTCGTGACCATCGGAGATACGTCAGGCCTTCAGGACGACCGCGTTCGGTGCTAGTACTCATAGAGAACACTGTTCAGCGTCTGTGCTTGTGTCCCGGGCGCAGCGCAGCACGAAGTGATGCGCTGCAGACCCGGGACCGTAACGAACTCCGGCGTATCCTGGCGGTCCCGGGTCAGCGCAGCAGCATTTCATGCTGCAGCGCGCCCGGGACAAACCGGCGGCTACCTTTCGCTTCCTTCCTTCACGGCAAACCCTGCCTCCCAGCCATGAAATCCGAAATCCGCGACGGCATGCAGATCGATTGGGACGCTCCGGTTCCGATGGACGACGGCGTCATCCTGCGTGCCGACGTGTTCCGGCCGGTGACTGCCGACACGTATCCGGTGATCCTGAGCTATGGGCCCTACGCCAAGGGGCTCGCCATGCAGGAAGGCTACAAGAGCGCCTGGATGCGCATCGTCCAGTCGGCGCCCGAGGTGCTCGAAGGCTCCAGCAACAAGTACCAGAACTGGGAGCTGTTCGATCCCGAGAAGTGGGTGCCTGAAGGCTATGTGCTGGTGCGGGTGGATTCGCGCGGTGCCGGGCGTTCCCCAGGTTATCTCGAAGTGTGGTCGCCGCGTGAGGCGCAGGACATCGCGCAGTGCGTCGACTGGGCTGGCACGCAGCCGTGGTCGAGCGGCAAGGTCGGTCTGCACGGCATCTCGTACTACTCGATGAACCAGTGGCAGGCGGCGCCGCTCAAGCCGAAGCATCTGGCGGCGCTGTGCATCTGGGAAGGCTCGTCGGACTACTACCGCGAGCTCTGCCGTCACGGCGGCATCCTCTCGGACTTCTATTCGAGCTGGTATCCGCGCCAGGTCACCGCCGTGCAGCATGGCGTCGGCGAGCGCGGCTTCAAGAGCGCCGTGACTGGCGAACCGGTCGCCGGCCCGCCGACGCTTCCGGAGGAAGAACTCAAACGCAATCGCGCCGACTGCGACGGCGATGCGCTGCGCCACCGGCTGATCGACGATTATTACCGCGCGCGGCTGCCGCGGTTCGAGGACATCGAGACGCCGCTCCTGTCCGCCGCCAATTGGGGCGGCATGGGGCTGCATCCGCGCGGTAATTTCGAGGGATATCTGCGCGCCGGCTCACAGCAGAAGTGGCTGGAGGTCCACGGCGACACCCACTTCACGCTGTTCTACGCCAAGTACGGCCACGACCTGCAGAAGCAATTCTTCGATCGTTTCCTCAAGGGCGAGGACAACGGCTGGGAGCGCCGGCCCAAGGTGCTGCTCAATGTCCGCCACCCGGGCGAAAAATTCTTGCCGCGCGCCGAGAGCGAATGGCCGCTCGCGCGCACCCAATGGACCAGGTTCTATTTGCATCCCGACCGCAGTCTGCGCGCCGAGCCGGCGGCCGCGGACGAGAAGCTCGATTACGCCACCACCGGCGACGGCCTGATATTCTCGACGCCGCCGCTCACCGCCGAGATGGAAATCACCGGCCCGGTCGCCGCCAAGCTGTTCATGTCGTCCGACACCACCGATGCCGACCTGTTCCTGGTGCTGCGGGTGTTCGACCCGCAGGGCAGGGAGGTGGTGTTCGTCGGGTCGAACGATCCGCGTGTGCCGGTGGGGTTGGGCTGGCTGCGCGCCTCGCACCGCAAGCTCGATCCGAACGAGACACGGCCGTACCGCCCCTGGCACACCCACGACGAGGAATGGCCGCTTACGCCCGGCCAGCCGGTCGAACTCGATATCGAAATCTGGCCGACGTCGATCGTGGTGCCACCGGGCTACCGCATCGCGCTCTCGGTGCGCGGCAAGGACTACGAATACGACGGCACCGACGCGGCGCTGCCGCATGCGCCCTATCCGATGAAGGGCGTCGGGCCGTTCACCCACACCCATCCGCAGGACCGGCCGCCGGCGATCTTCGGCGGCACCAACACGCTGCACTTCGGCCGCGACATGGCGCCCTACGTGCTGCTGCCGGTCATTCCCGCAAAGGCACGATCATGATTTTCGCCCAACTCTCATCAATTGGGGCACATGGACGCCTAATCGGCGGTGCGTTCCCTCCCCCCTTGCGGGGGAGGGCTAGGGAGGGGGGTGGCCGCACGTTCCGAACTCGCGACTACCCCCCACCCCCACCCACCCCCCCCACGGGGGGGGGGGGCGCCCGCCCCCCTTTGACGACGATGCATCCATGATCCGCGCCGCCATCATTGGGCTCGGCCGCTGGGGCCGCTCGCTCGTCAATTCTGTGCAAGGCAAGAGTCACGTCATCCAGTTCACGCACGGCTACACGCGCACGCGTGCCGATGCAGAAGATTTCTGCCGCGAGAAGAACATCCCGCTCGCTGAGAGTTTCGAGCAAATCCTCGCCGATCCGCAGATCGATGCCGTGGTGCTCGCGACGCCGCACAGGCAGCATGAGATGCAGGTGCGTCAGGCGGCCGTCGCCGGCAAGCACATCCATGTCGAGAAGCCGATCACGCTCGATTATCCCAGCGCGCAGGCGGTGGTCGCCCTCGCAGAAAAAGCCGGCGTCGTGCTGGCGGTCGGGTTCTGCCGGCGCTTCCATCCATCGGTCGGCGAGATCCGGCAACGGCTTGCCGACGGCCGGCTCGGCCGGGTGGTGTCGATGGTGGGGCAGCACACCACCAGCACCGGCCAGTTCATCCCGCCGGAGAACTGGCGCGCCGCGCCCGAGGAGGCGCCGGGCGGCGCACTCACCGCAGTGGGGGTGCATTCGCTCGATCACATGATCGAGTTCGCCGGCCGCGTGCGCGATGTGCATTGCATCACCGCCCGCACCATTCCGGGCCCGTCCGACGACACCACGACGGTGATGCTGACGTTCGAGAGCGGCGCTACGGGCCTGCTGTTCTGCTCGGTCGCGACCGCCACCAATTTCGCTTTCACGCTTTACGGCAGCAAGGGGCTCGCGGAAATCACCAAGCCCGCGCTGCAGAGCTTCCGCTTCGTGCCGACCTCCGACGTCGCGCCGACCGGACCAATCACGGCGCCGCCGGACCAGACCGCCGAGTATCCGGCGTTCGACATGCTGCATGCGGAGATGGAGGCGTTCGCGCGCGCGATTGCGAACCGCGCGCCCTATCCGGTACCGATCTCCGACGTGCTGCACGGCATGGCGGTGTTCGACGCCATCGTCGAATCGGCGCGTACCGGCAAGATCGTGACTGTGGCGTCGTGAGCGGGCCGGGCAATGGAAACCCGCAGGCTGGGCCATTCCGATCTCGTCGTCTCCGCCGTCGGGCTCGGCGGCAATAATTTCGGCGGCCGTATCGATTTCCCGGCGGCGCGCGCGGTGGTGCACAGGGCGCTCGATCTTGGCATCAATCTGATCGACACCGCCGATGCCTACGGCAACCGCGGCGGCTCGGAGGAGGCGCTCGGACAAATTCTGGGTGCGCGGCGCAAGGACGTGGTGCTGGCGACCAAGTTCGGCCTGCAGATGGACGCTGCCGGCCGGCTCAAGGGCGCGTCGCGCGGCTACATCATGCGGGCCGTCGAGGCGAGCCTGACGCGGCTGCGTACCGACCGCATCGACCTTTATCAGTTGCACCGGCCCGATCCGTATACGCCGATCGAGGAGACGCTGCGTGCGCTCGACGACCTCGTGCGGCAGGGCAAGGTGCGTACCATCGGCTGCTCGAACCTGGCGGCGCGCGACGTCGTGGCCGCGCAGGAGATCGCGCGAACGCACGGCCTCACGGCCTTCTGTTCGTGTCAGGACGAATACAGTCTGCTGGAGCGCGGCATCGAGCGTGAGTTGATGCCGGTCATTGACGACAGCGGGCTTGGACTTCTGCCCTACTTTCCACTCGCCAGCGGGCTGTTGACCGGCAAGTACCGGCGCGGTGCGCCGATGCCGTCCGGCGCGCGCCTTGCGAGGAACGCGGGTCACGCCGCAGACTTCATCACCGATCGGAATTGGCGGCTGATCGAGGGGCTGACGACTTTCAGCCAAAATCACGGCCGTTCGTTGATCGAACTTGCGTTCGGCTGGCTCTTGAGCCATCCGCAAGTCACCAGCGTGATCGCCGGCGCGACCAGCGCCGAACAGGTCGAGCAGAATGTGGGCGCTGCAAGCTGGCGGCTTTCGGCCGAGATGCTCGCCGAGGTGGACCGGATCACGCAGGGCGTGAATTGAGCGCGCCGCGCAGTGCGGCCGTGCGGTACCTGCAAAGCGAAACCGGCAGCGCACTGCAGTGCGCCGCCGGCTTCAAGAGCACCGCCGCCGACCGGTCAGTTTTTCGGCCGGGTGGAGCGCAGATGCGGATCGGCGTTGCGGGTCGACGTGTCGTCAATCGGCTGCCTGGTCGTTCGCCCCTGCTGCGAGGTCGAGGGCGTGCCGACGTTGCGATTCTGCTGCTGCAGTTGCGGGTCATTGCGCGGCTGCGACGCATCGCCGAACGGCGGATTGGTCGGCTGCTGCGCCGCCGCCAGCGTGGTACCGGCGAGCAGTGCGATAACGGTCGCAGTAAGGATCGATTTCACCTTGGGACCTCCTGGGGCAAAGTCTGGGACAGATCAAGTCCCGATACGGGCGGACGTTCCGGGCGGCAAGACACGTCCGGTTGAACCGACCGTCACGCCGGCATTCTACGCGAAAACATTGCTGTACCACCCATCCAATTGGCGCTCATCGCGGGGCGGCGGTCGAGCCGGCATTCTTGGTGGCCCGCTGCCACGGCCAGCAGCCCTCGATTTCGGTTTCGAGGGCGAAACTCAGAAACGTCCGGATCGCCACGATGCCGGCCAGCAGGCCGACGCTCTCGAACGTCAGCGGCGCCGTAATGGTCGAGATAATGTCGGCGCCGACCAGCAGCTCCAGACCCAGAAGGATGCTGCGTCCGAGATTGGACCGGCACTGATCGTATGCCGTGCGCCAGTTCCCGGTGCGGCCGCCGTCGCGGACAAACAATACGCCGGCGAGCAACGCGCCGCCGATGATGATGGCGACTCCGACCAGTTCGAGCACCTTGGCGAGCTGGTCGGCGATCGCATGGGCCTCGGTCAACATCCCGCCCTCCCGGTTCCGCCGACCGGGCTGGATGCCGTCGGAAGGCTGAAATCCTAGCCCGAGGGCCCGCTGAGGGGAGCCTCTGTGCCGGTGAAGTCTGTTGAAAGCTGGTAGCGGGGGCCGGAATCGAACCGGCGACCTACGGATTATGATTCCGCCGCTCTAACCATCTGAGCTACCCCGCCAAACTGGAAAATTTCGATGACCTGCGACGCACCGCGTTCGGCCGGCAGGACATATGCCAAGACCGGCGGGACGGCAAGCGCCCCGTCGTCAACGGGCTGTTAACCATCGCAAGCGCCGAGCCTTGACTCGGTGTTCGCCATTTGTTCCTATGGCGCATCGAGATTGGTTGCTGCGCCGCCAGAACCCAAAGATCTCTGCAGTGCGGCAAGGTGCCCAGATTAACGAAACCGCAAAGAGGTGTAGCTTCGAGAATACCTGAGAACAGTGGCGATAGCTGACGCTCAGGCATAGGGCGGTCGCTTAATCCCCCCGACATCCCCCCAAGCGATCGTCTTTGAGAGCCCCGCTTTCCCCGAGCGGGGCTCTTCGTTTTTCGCTCGCCGAGGGTCATTCCGGGGCGCGCCGAAGGCGCGAGCCCGGAATCCATGCTTTCGATGTTTCCATACTCAGACTGTTCCGGAATGACGGCGCAGACAGCAGTCGGCGCGCCTGGCCGTCGTTGCGGGGAATGCAAGCGACGAAGCAGTCCAACTGTCGCAAGAAAGTGGATTGCTTCGCTTCGCTCGCAATGATGCAGGGCTCGCTCGCAATGAGCAGAGGCCGCGTCAACTTCAAATCATCACGTGATCGAATCAATCAAGATTCAATCGTCCTGTCTTACGAAGAAGCGTTCCCGCTCCTGCGAGTCGCTCACGCCCAGGTCGTCGAGCACCTTCTTCAACGCGCCGTCGCCATCGGCAAATTTCAGCGTCGCAACGACGACCGCCTTGCGGCCGTCGATTCGATACACGCGCCAAACCGGGGTGAATTGCTTGCCCATCGAAAGACCTTGGAAGGGAAGCCCCGGCTACGATGAACGTGCCGGGGCTTTTGTTCTTGGTCGCGCAAACCGTCGGAGGGGGCAGGGGGATCGAGAATGCGCGACGACTGATGCGTAGCTAGGCGATGCCGCAGCGGTTTCCAAATTAAAGTCTTGTCATTGACCAATCCGCTCGCGGAGTGGATTTGACATTCGCTACGCCCAGCCGCAGGTCGCGCAAAGCGAATGCCAGATCCAAACTCCACTAGAATCATGGATTTGCTGGCGGTCCTTGATTGCAGCTTTCGCAAAGGTAGCGCTGAAACGGGACGCGAATGTTGGCATTGGACCGCTGGCTGCGGCCGTGCGACGCAGCCGGGCCGGCGCCGTCGTCCGACGTGTAAGGCCTGCCCGACCGCCAATGTCAGGCGATGCGGCGAGCCGGTGTGGCTTCCACATCCGCGCGGGCGAACCGGATCAGCGAGAAATGCCCGAGCGGCGGCATTGCGCGCCGCTCGACGAGACCGACGCCGCCGTGACGCTCGGCCCATTGTGCGAGGCGCTGCCAGCGGAATTCCGGCCGCCAGCCCAGCCGGCGCGCCACCGGTGCAAAGCCCTGCTCGAACAGGCGGCGCGGACCGGCCTCGGCGCCGAGATGGTTGACCAGGATGATCTCGCCGCCGGGCCTGGTGACGCGCACGAATTCGTCGAGCGTCGCTTCCGGGTCCGGCACCGTCGTGATGACATACTGCGCCACAACCACGTCGAAGCTGGCATCCGGGAAGCCGAGATGCTGCGCGTCCATCACCGCCAGCGCCTCGACATGGCCGAGCTTGTGCTGGGCGACGCGCTCGTACGCCTTGCGCAGCATCGGCTCGGAATAGTCCACGCCGACGATGCGGTTGGTGGGCTTATAGTCGGTAAGCGAGATGCCGGTGCCGATGCCGACATCGAGAATGCGGCCGCCGATCTGCTCGGCGGCTTCGATCGACGCCTTGCGTCCCGCATCGAACACGGCGCCGAAGACGAAATCATAGATCGGTGCCCAGCGCGCATACGCCTTGGCAACCGTGCCGATGTCGATTTCGTTTGCCATGTTCGCTCGTCAAACCTCGCACACGCTCACTTGAAAGGCCGGCAATGCCGGCCTTTGTTCGCTCATCAATGGGGTTGTCGGGTCATCCGTTCGACGCCGCAAGCGCGGCTGCCCCGATATCGCCGCGCACGGCGGCCGCACCCGCGCTCTGAATAAAACCGCCGCCCAGCACGCGGGCCTGACCCTGCGGTGCGTCGTAGAACACGCAGGCCTGTCCCGGCGAAACGCCATCCTCGCCGCCGATCAGTTCGACCTCGATTTGGCCGTCGCTCTGCGACAGCCAGGCGGACTGCGGCGGCCGCGTCGAGCGAACCTTGACGAAGACTTCGCGCCGTTCGTCGGCGAGCGCGTGTTCGAGCGTGCCGTCGCCCAGCCAGTTCACGTCGCGCAGTGTCATACGGAAGGTCCGCAGCATTTCTCTCGGACCGACCACCACACGCCGCGATGCCGCCTCCAGCCGCACCACGTAGAGGGGATGACCGGCCGCAATGCCGAGGCCGCGACGCTGGCCGACGGTGAAATGAATGATGCCGTGATGACGCCCCAGCACCGTGCCGGAGACATCGACAATGTCGCCAGGCTCGGCGGCGCCGGGCTTGAGGCGCTCAATCACCTCGGTGTACTTGCCGGAGGGGACGAAGCAGATGTCCTGGCTGTCCTGCTTGTCGGCGACCGGCAGGCCGAAGCGACGTGCGAGTTCGCGCGTCTCGGGCTTGCTGCGTTCCCCCAGGGGGAAGCGCAGGAAATCGAGCTGTTCGCGCGTGGTGGCGAACAGGAAATAGCTCTGGTCGCGCTCTTCTTCGCGCGCCCGATAGAGCGCGCGTCCGCCGCCTGGCAATTCGCGGGAGGCGACGTAGTGACCGGTGGCCAGGACCTTGGCGCCGAGGTCGCGTGCGGTGACGAGCAGGTCGCGAAATTTGATCGACATGTTGCAGTCGACGCAGGGCACAGGCGTTTCGCCCGCCACATAGCTCTCGGCGAAGCGGTCGATCACCATTTCCTTGAAGCGGCTCTCATAGTCGAGCACGTAATGCGGGATGCCGATGCGTTCGGCGACCGTGCGGGCGTCGTGGATGTCCCGGCCGGCGCAGCAGGCGCCCTTGCGATGGGTCGCGGCACCGTGATCGTAGAGTTGCAGGGTGATACCGACCACGTCATAGCCCTCGGCCTTCAGCAGCGCGGCCGTGACCGACGAGTCGACGCCCCCCGACATCGCAACGACGACGCGGGTAGCCGACGGCAAGCCTTCGACATCAAGTGAATTGCGCATGCGTGAACTGCGGGGGTCCGCTCCTCCAGGGCGTCTTCTACAGGCAATCCCTAACATATGCACGCGCGGGCTTGTTCGCATCTGCACTGGAATTGCCACAGGCTTCGTCCGGCAGCTTTTCCGGCCGGGCGGATTTTTGCCGCCCGGCAGCGCCTTCAGGCGGGTTCCCGTCTGCCGGGCAAAGCATTGAAATCGCGCCAGGTTCAGGGGCGTTTGGAACGCTTTTCGGCTGCCTGCGGATGGTCGCGCTGAGCGCTGAACCGAATGGCGATTGCTCTCTACGTTCGTTCCCAAAAGCGGCCAGGGCTTCGGCCTCGAAGTCATGAGGTCCGGCTTCCGAGCTTTGCACCTTGCTCACCCCACCCCGCCGCCTCGCATTTGCCCGGCGTCGATCCTCCCCCTCCAGGGAGGGTGGCCATCGCACCGCTTTGTGCCACGCTTGTGATCGGAAGAAGGTGCCGCGCGGTTTCACCCTCCCCTGGAGGGCACCTGGAGGGGGAGGGTCGGCGAGCCGCGAGCGCATGCGAGCGGCGTGACGGGGTGGGGTGAAGCTTAACGAGCCTCGTTGATGGTTCGAAAGAAGTTGTGCCGAACGGACGTTCAAACACAATGTTCCCTGTCGCGGTGCATTGCCGCTCTCGTCGAACCGGCGACGTTTGAATTGCTCTCCGTGCGCGCGGTGTCGCTTGAAACAACTCTGACATGACGTGCGGCGCTATTGCGCTTCTCATCCCCCCCGCGGATGATATTCTGATCCAGAAAAAATGTGCTCGATCGAAGAGGAAACGTCACATGAAAAGCGCTTCGGCTTTGGCTCTTATGGCAGCGGCGGTTCTCGCAATAGCCGGCACGGCGCCGCCGAGTGCCCATGCGCAGAGCAACGTACTGATCGGCAACGCCACCGCCGGCGACACCCAGGCGGCCGCGAACGACAAGCTCGGCGAACTGATCACCAAATATTCCAACGGCAAGCTGAAGGCATCCGCCCGGCATGGCCAGTCACTCGGCAACAACGCGCAGATGGTCAGCGCGCTGCAGTCGGGTTCGATCGCCGCCATGATCCTGCCGGCCGGGTTCATCTCGTCGACCGTTCCGGAATTTTCGCTGTTCGACCTGCCGTTCCTGCTGCCGGGCGCCCCGGCGCAGATCACGGCGTTTGCGGCGCAGAGCAAGGCCGCCGAGAAGATGAAGGAACTGGCGCAGCAGAAGGGGATCGTCGTTGTCGGCTTTCACGGTATCGGCCCGCAGAGCTTCCTGACCAAGTTCCCGGTCAATGCCCTTGCCGACATCCAAGGCAAGAAGTTCCGCGTCATCCCGTCGCCGCCGCGCGTCGGCGCCTATCAGGACTGGGGTGCGGTGGCGCGTCCGATGGAATTCGGCGAGGTCTACACCGCGTTGCAGCAGGGCACGCTCGACGGCATGGAGAACCCGCCCGACGTCATCTACAAGAGCAAGCTGCACGAGGTGGCGAAGTATTACACGATCACCGAGCATTTCGCCTTCGCGTCGGTCGTCATCCTCAGCAAGCGCTGGCTCGACGGCCAGCCGAAGGACTTGCAGGACGCGGTGCTGAAGGCCGGCAGGGAGACGATTCAATTCGCCGACGGCGCCTACACCGCCTCGCAGCAGACGAGTCTCGACGCGATGAAGAAAGCGATCTCGGTGACGACGTTGCCGGCCGCCGAGTTGCAGAAGATGAAGGACCTGGCCAAGAATGGCGTCTGGGAGCGCATGAAGAAGGACCCGCAGCGTGGACCGATCGTGCAGATGCTTCAGGACGACGTCGCCCGCTTCAGTAAGAAATAAGCCGCCGCCGACATGAATGACGGCAGCAGCGGGGAAGGGTGGCTGGACCTGCTCGACCGCTCGATCGGCCGCCTGACCCGGGCGGCGGACGAGGCTGCGGCGGCGGTCTGCGCCATCCTGATCGTGGTCACGACGTTCTCGGTGATCGTCTACCAGCGCGGCATCACCATCGTCTGGCTCGACGATGTGCTGCGCATGTTGCTGATCTGGCTGGTCTATCTCGGCTCGGTGTCGCTCTGCTTCCATAATGACCACATCGCCATGGATGCGATCTATGTCCGCCTGTCCACCCGGATGCGGCGGGTGCTGAATTTCGCCATCGCGGTGCTCGGCATCGCGCTGTGCGGCTACGTCACCAAAATCGGCATCGACAACATCATGACGGAGATCGGCTACGGCATCCTGCTGCCGAGCGGTTACATCCCGTCATGGCCGCAGACGCTGGCGGTCCCGCTGTGCTTTGCGCTGATGACCGTGGCGTATCTGAGCTATCTCTATTCGGTGGTTACGAACCGCTGGGACCGCTTCAAGTCCGACACCCAAGACGTGCCTGAAGGTCCCTAGTGTGGCGGTTCAGAAGTCCGCATCATTCTTGCGGCGAGTGTGACATGCGGACTTCCGAACCAGAGCCACACTAGAGCCGTCGATTCCAAAGTTCGCAGATGAAGGTGCCGCACAATGATGCGAACTTCGGAATCGGGACACTAGCACGGTGCTGACCGCGATCGCGATCGGCGCCTTTGCGCTGCTGTTCCTCGGCATCCCGATGTGGATGATCTTCATGGTCATGGCGATCGCCGCCATGACCTGGCAGGGCGTCTCCATGGATGTCGTGGTGCAGGGCTTGACCGGCACCATCAACAACCTGGTCCTGCTGTCGGTGCCGGGTTTCATCTTCGCCGGCAGCGTCATGGGCCGCGGCGGCATGGCCACGCGGCTGATCAACTGGATCTCGTCGTTCCTCGGGCCGGTGCCGGGCGGCATGGCGCTCACCACGGTCAGCGCCGCCGAACTGTTCGGCGCGATCTCCGGCTCGAGCGCCGCGACCGTGGCGGCGCTCGGCAATGTGCTCTACGGCGGGCTGCGGCGGCTCGGCTACGACGAGCGCTTCTCGCTCGGGCTGATCACCTCGTCGGGCGCGATTGCCATCATCATCCCGCCGAGCATCACCATGATCCTGTTCTCGGTGATGACCAACGCCTCGGTCGGCAAGCTGTTTCTTGCGGGCTTCGTCCCCGGCGTCGTGGTCGGCACCTGCGCCGCGGTGTACTGCGTGGGGTATGCGCTTCGGCACAAGATCACCGAGGGCCGGCAATGGCGCGTGGCCGAGATGATCCGCACCTCCCGCGAGGTGATCTGGACGCTCGGCGCGCCCATCATCATCTTTGGCGGCATCTACGGCGGCTTTGCCACACCGACCGAAGCCGCCATGCTGGTCTCGGTCTATGCCGTGCTGGTCAGCGTGTTCGTCTATCGCGAACTGACGTGGCGCGACGTCTGGGCGATCACCCGCGAGACCGCGCAGCTCTCGGCCAAGCTGTTCATCATCGTTGCCGCGGCCGGCGTGTTCTCCTGGGTGCTCGCCGCCGAAAACGTGCCGCAGACCATGGTGGGCTTCATCGACGGCCTCGACCTGCAGCCGTGGATGGTGCTGCTGCTGCTGAATCTGCTGCTGCTGATCGTCGGCATGTTCATGGACCCGAACTCCGCCGTCGTCCTCTTCGCGCCGCTGCTCTGGCCGATCGCCCAGCACGCCGGCGTCGACCTAATCCATTTCGGCATCATCTTCACGGTCAATCTTGCGGTCGGGATGTTTTCACCGCCCTTCGGACTCAACATCTTCGTCAGCAGCAGCATCTTCAAGGTGCCGTCGACGAAGGTGGTGAATGGCCTGGTGCCGTTCTTTGTCGCCTACCTGATCGGGCTGGCCTTCATCACCTACATCCCCAGGCTGTCGTTGTTCCTGCCGGAACTGCTGTTCGAGTGAGCCATCTTCCGGGTGGTCGGCCACTGTTCCTGCATGGCCGCAATCGCACGGCGCGGTTGACCGGTGGGCCGCTCACTCCGTACCATCCGGGCAAATAACAAACGTGAGGTTTCGCCTTGGCATCGAACTCATTCAAATCTCACACCGTTGCCGGCTGCGCCGTCAACGTGATGCGCGGCGGCAAGGGCGCGCCGCTGCTGTTCCTGCACGGCGCGGGCGGTGCCGGCGTCTGGCTGCCGTTCATGGAAAAGCTCGCCGAGCGTTATGACGTGATCGTGCCGGACCATCCGGGCTTCGGCCGCTCCGACAAGCCCGAGTGGCTCGACGACATCAGCGACCTGGCATTTTTCTATCTCGACTTTCTCGACGCGCTCGACCTCGACGGTGTGCATCTGATCGGCAACTCGCTGGGCGGCTGGCTGGCGGCTGAAATCGCGATCCGCAACACGCAGCATCTGCGTACGCTGACGCTGGTCAGCGCCGCCGGCCTGCACCTTCCTGGTGTGCCGAAGGGCGACATCTTCCTGTGGACGCCGGAAGAGCGCGTACGCAATCTGTTTGTCGATCAAAAGCTCGCGGACCAGCGGCTGGCGATGCCGCTCACCGACGAGATGGTCGACATCGGGCTCAAGAACGAGCTTGCGACCGCTGACCTCGCTTGGCACCCGCGTTTTCACCATCCAAGGGTGCGCAAGTGGATTCATCGGATCGACGTGCCGACCTTGATCGTCTGGGGTGACAACGACAAGATTTTCCCAGCGCGTTATGGCGAGGAGTATCATCGCCTGATCGAGGGCTCGCGGCTCGCCGTGCTGCCGGCCTGCGGCCACCTGCCCCATGTGGAGAAGGCTGACGCCTTCGTCGATCTGTTCACCCGGTTCGTCGAGGAGGACGCGCCATGAAGTTCTGCCTGTTCCACCTCATGCCTTATGCGCCACTCGACCTGACGTTCGACCGGAAATATCCGACGTCGTGGATGTCGCTGCCCAACAGCTACTACGATCCAAAGATCGGGCATCAGCTCTACAACCGCTATCTCGATGAGCTGGAGATGGGCGACCAGCTCGGCTTCGACGTGCTGTGCGTCAACGAGCACCACCAGACCGCTTACGGCATGATGCCGATGCCGGGCGTGCTCGCCGGCGCGCTGTCGCGCCGCACCAAGAACGCGCGCATCGCGGTGCTCGGCCGTGCGCTGCCGCTGATCAACAATCCGCTCAATGTCGCCGAGGAATACGCCATTCTCGACAACATCACCGGGGGCCGGCTGGTGGCTGGTTTCGTGCGTGGCATCGGCGTCGAGTACCACACAACCGGCGCCAACCCGGCGAAGTCGCACGAGCGCTTCCATGAGGCGCACGACCTGATCATCCAGGCCTGGACGCGCACCGGGCCGTTCGCCTTCGAGGGCAAGCACTACCAGTTTCAATACGTGAATCTCTGGCCGCGGCCGTATCAGCAGCCGCATCCGCCGGTCTGGATTCCCTCGCAGGGCTCGACCGAGACCATCGAGTGGGCCTCGCATCCGGACCGCAAGTACACCTACCTGCAGACGTTCAGTCCGGTGAGCGCGGTGAAGCGCTTCCACCATCAATACGTCGAGGCGGCGGAGAAGCACGGCTACGAGGCCTCGCCCGACCGGCTCGGCTGGGCGCTGCCGATCTACGTTTCTGACACCGACGAGTCGGCGCGGCGCGAGGCCAAGCCGCATATCGAGGCGATGTACAACAAGTTCCTGCGCATGCCGACCGAGTATCTGCTGCCGCCGGGCTACACCTCGGTCCCGTCGATGAAGAAGCTGCGCGCGGCGAAGTCGTCGACCACCTCGGAGACGCCGCCCGACTGCGACGAGTACATCCGCCGCGGCATGTTCATTTGCGGCAGCCCGGAGACGGTGCGGCAGACGCTGGAGTTTCACCAGAAGGACATCGGCTTCAACGTGCTGGTGGCGATGATGCAGATCGGCAGCGCGCCCGCAGAACTGACGCAGCGGAGCATGAAGCTGTTCGCCGAGAAGGTGATGCCGCCGCTACGCGATCCGGCCGGGGCGCCGAAGCTCGCCTTCGCGACGGCAAAGTAGCAGGTCGCCGACTGCTCTTCGGCCAATCAGCCGGCGCCGTGCGGCTTGGTGGCGGCTTGGCCGTGATCGGTCCGGCACGGGAGGGCAGTCGTAGCGGAGAGGTGGGGCGTAGCTGCGCCGGCATTGGTCCACGATCCGTCCCTCTGCGTCGAAATGGGCTGTCTTCGCGTTGCAACGATGTGACAGCCCGTCAAATTCGGCCCGAATCAACGCGAAAATGAGCGCCGCCTTATTGCTGCGCTAAGGGATTGAGTTCAGGTTCGGGACCTGTACCGGGGGCGAGAATCGGCGCGCACCTGACCCGTTGCTTATGCGTCGGAAGCGCCGGGGATTGGGGAAGCGCGGTATGAACGGGTTCCGTCGCGGCCAGTTCCTTGCGGGCGCAGCTTTTGCGCTCTGGCTTACCGTGCCGCTTTGCGCGCTTGCGCAGGAGGCGACGCAGGCTCCGGCTGAAGTTCCAGCCATGTTGCCCGGCGGCGCGCTCACCGCGTCCGCCGCAGCGGCGGCCGGCGTCCTGCCGCCGGCGCCGAGCCTTCGGGCCAGCGTGACGGACGTGGCGCCGGCAACTCAGACCGCGGCCGATCCGGTGGCTTCGCTCGATCCAGCCGATCGCGCAGTTGGGGAACGGGTTCGCGATTTGCTGGCGGCGAAGCCAAACCGCCTTTTTGCCGACGAAAAGGAGCTGGCTTCGGTCCATGCCTTTTACCAGCAGCGCAATCTGGCACCGCTCTGGCTCGACAAGGGCGTGGAGAATGCCCGCGCCAAGGCGGCGATCGCCCGCATCAAGCTCGCCGACACCGACGGCCTCGATCACCGCGACTACCCGGCGCCGACTTTTGCCTCCCACGCGCCCGACGCGCTGGCGGAGGCCGAGCTGTTGCTGACGCGTTCGGTGATCACCTATGCGCGGCACGTGCAGGCCGGGCGCGCTCCCCATCGCATGGTGCGGGAGGACAACATCGGGCTGCCGCAGCGCGCGCCCGATCCCGCGGCGGTGCTGACGGCTGTCGCCGAGGCGGCTGACGCCGGCAAGGCGCTCGATCAATTTAGCCCGTTGCACGAGCCCTATCACAAGCTCAAGGCCGCGCTGGCGCAACTGCGCGGCAAGGCCGGCGGCGCGCGAGACGAGATCGCCACGGGCCCGGTACTTCGGTTCGACAGCAAGCGGCCGATGGAAGATGCCCGCGTGCCGAGCCTGCGCGAGCGGCTTGGCGTTCCCGGCGAGGCGACCGATCTGCGCTACGACGAAAAGCTTGCCGAAGCCGTGAAGGAATTCCAGCGCGACAATGACCTGCGGGTGACCGGCATTCTCGACGCGCGGACGATCAAGAAGCTCAATCCGACGAAAGATGGACGCATCGACACCGTCATCGCCAATATGGAACGCTGGCGCTGGTTTCGGCGCCAGATTCATCCGTCGCGCGTGGAGGTCAACGCGCCCGATTTCACCCTCAAGGTGATCCACGACGGCAAGCAGGTGTGGGGCACGCGCATCGTCATCGGCAAGCCGAGCATGCCGACCCCGATCCTCGCGCAACAGATGGATTCCATCACCGTCAATCCGACCTGGAAGGTGCCGGCGTCGATCGTCCGGAACGAATACCTGCCGGCGGAGGCGAGGGACCCGGGCACGCTGGCGCGCATGGGAATTCGCACCAAGCGCGTCGACGGCGAGGTCGTGATGACGATGCCGCCGGGCGGACAGAATCCGCTGGGTCGCATGCGTTTCAACTTCTTCAACCGGTTCACGGTGTTTCAGCACGACACCCCGGACCAATACCTGTTCTCCCACATCGTGCGCGCCGAGAGCCACGGTTGCATGCGCGTGCAAGACCCGGCGAAATATGCCGAGGTGCTTGCCAGCATCGCGCGGCCGGAGGAAAAATGGACGGCGGAGAAGATCAAGAGCCTGTTGGCCAGCGGCGCCGAGCACGAGATTTCGTTGGGGTCGGGGCCGATCTGGATCTACCTGACCTATCAGACCGCCTTTGTGGACGACGCCGGCAAGCTGCAGACCCGCCGCGACCTCTACAATCTCGACAGCCGGACGCTCAATGCGATCAAGACCGCGCGCGCGAGCGCCGTCGCGGCGTCGGACTCCAAGCCCGAGCGGGCAACGGCCGCACCGGCGCAACGCCGCAAGGCGATCCGCCGCGTGGAGCAGAATGCTGCCGCGCAGCCGTCGATGTTCTTCGGCGTCGGAAATCGCTCGGCCCAGCCACAGCGTGGCGCCTACGGGCGCTGAACGCTCGCCCAGCGGCCTCCTGACCGGCTTGCAGCTTGCAGAACCGATTCCGGTCGGGTTCTTGCTGGCCGGACTCAACAGGCGTGCCGGTGTTGCGCTAAATCAAAGCGCTGCCCAGAGGACATTGCTTAGAAAAGCGTGGAGGAGACCGCCATGCGCACCAGAATGATCGTTGCCGGTTTGATGCTCGCGCTAGCTCCTGCAAGTCAGCTTAGCGCACAGGAGAGCGTCGTTTCCTACAAGGCGATGAGCCCGGAGGTTGCGCTGGAGCTCGCCCTTGCGGCGCTGAAGAGCTGCCGGGACAGCGGCTACCAGGTTGCGGTCGCCGTCGTCGACCGGTTCGGCGTCACCCAGGTGATGTTGCGGGACCGGTTCGCAGGTCCGCACACGCCGCCGACCGCCGCCGGCAAGGCGTGGACGGCTGTGAGCTTCCGGACCGACACCAGCGATCTCGTCACCGCGACCCAGCCGGGGAGCCCACAGGCGGGGCTCCGCTCGTTGCCCGGCGCAGTCATCCTGGGCGGCGGCATTCAGGTCCAGGCCGGAGGGGCCATGCTCGGCGCTGTCGGGGTATCGGGCGCGCCAGGGGGCGAGGCCGACGATGCCTGCGCCAAGGCCGGGATCGAAGCGGTGCGCGACAAGCTGGAATTCTGAGCCTCGTGCCAGGGTTGGGGGAGCGGCACGCCACCGTAAAGGGCGTTGAGCCCGTATTTTTCGGAAGCTCCATGCCGCGCGATCCCTCCCGGCATCGTCGCAGCAAGATAGTCATGCAGAAACCCGATTGGTCCGGTGCGCCCCGGGGTGCTAGGAGCTAGCGATAAGCTTGCAGCCAAAGATATGGGGTAGGGGGCAACGCCAATGGCAGGTGTCAAACAGTATGAGACCGATGTCGCGATCGTCGGCGGCGGCGCTGCCGGCATCGCTGCCGGCATCGAGGCCCGCGATGCGGGAGCGCGCGCGATCGCCTTCGAGATGGACGCCGCGCCCGGCGGCGCGGCCATCACCTCCGGTGGCGGTTGCCTGATCGTCGGATCACCGCTGCAGAAGGCAAACGGCATCGAAGATTCCCCCGACCTTGCATTCAAGGACTGGATGGCGTGGGGCGGCCCGTCCGCCGATGAGATCTGGGCCCGTTACTACATCGAGCACAGCCTTCATGACCTCTGCCACTGGGCCGAAGGCTTCGGCGTGAAGTGGGTCGATCTGAAAGTCCAGGAGGGCAATTCGGTGCTGCGCTGGACCCGTGCCGAGCGCAACGGCCTGGGCCTCATGACCCATCTTATCGAGGGCTTCGAAAAGAAGGGCGGCGAGATCGTGCGCGAGACCGAGATCACCGGGCTGAAGATCGAGGGCGGCCGGGTCGTGGGATTGGAGGGCCGCAATATCAAGACAGGGGAGGCGGTGGAGGTCCGCAGCAAGGCCGTCATCGTCGCAACCGGCGGCTTCAACTCGAACCTCGACATGGTGCTCGAGTTCAATCCCGGGCTCCGCAACGACAAGGTGCTGGAAGGATCCGGGCGCGGCTCGAGGGGAATCGGACACACGCTCGTCCGCCAGGCAGGCGGCTATCTCACCCACATGGACCACATCTGGTTCTACGTTTACGCCACGCCCGACTACCGCGATCCCGCACAGCGCCGCGGCCTCGTGTTCCGCCTGGTGCCAGGCTACATCTGGGTCAATCAGCAGGGTCAGCGCTTCCACAATGAGGCGATGTCGGGCGGCAACTCCGCAAGCCCCGCGCTGCTGGCGCAGAACCCCCGGCACGCCTGGGCGATCATGGACACGCCGATGACCGCGACCATGGAGGTTGCCGATCCGTACTATCGCGACGGCGACAAGATCGTGCGGGCCAAGGTCATGGAACTGCTCGACAACTCGCCGTTCATCCGCAAGGCCGATACGCTCGATGAACTGGCCGGGAAGATCGCGGTGGACGTGCCGACGTTCCTCGCCACGGTCGAGCGTTACAACAGGGCTTGCGCGCAGGGGCTCGAAAAGGAGCCGGAGTTCGGCAAGCCGCTCAAGGCGTCGAAGGCGTTCGATACGCCGCCCTACTATGCGGTGCAGATCTTCCCGCTGGCGCGCAAGAATTTCGGCGGCGTCAAGACCGACCTGCACTGCCGCGTGCTCGACAAGCACTTCGAGCCGATTCCCGGGCTCTATGCCGCCGGCGAGGTCGCCGGCATGGCGGGCGGCCACATCAACGGCCGCGCCGGCCTCGAAGGCACCATGCTCGGCCCGTCGATCTTCAGCGGTCGCGTCGCCGGGGGCTGGGCCGCCCAGGCAACCGGCTACGGGCAGGGCTTCGTCGGCAAGCCGAACCGCAGCTGAGTTTGCGGCGCGGCTCGGCTGACAGGCATGCTTAGGCGTCGGCCGTGGACAGTTGGTCGCGCACCCAGCGCACAATCTGGGGCGCCGACATTGCGCCGGAGGTACGTGCGACCTCGCGGCCCTGGTGAAACAGGATCATGGTCGGAATGCCGCGAATGCCGAGCCGTGCGGCGACCCCCTGTTCGTTGTCGGAATTGAGCTTGATCAGTCGCACGTGCGGCTCAAGTTCTCGGGCGGCCGCCTCGTAGGCCGGCGCCATCATCCGGCACGGCCCGCACCACGGCGCCCAGATATCGACAACGACCGGGATCGTGCCGCGCGCGATCTGGCGGTCGAAGTTTTCGGCGCCGACATCCTCAGGATGCCCGGCGAACACCTTCGCCTTGCACTTCCCACAAACGGCTCCGGCGGCCGGTCGCGATTCCGGGAGGCGATTCACGGCGCCGCATTTGCTGCAGACTACGAGATGTTCGGCCATGGCTTCCAACCTTCGACGCGCGCGTGGCGACCTGCAAATGCTCAATGGGGACGCGCACTTCCGACATACATGTAGGTCATCGGACGCGGCCCGCCAGCATACTCGGTCCGTAACTCGGTCAAATCGAAGCCGGCCGACCGAACGAGATCATCTATCTTCCGGTCGAGGTGACAGCCACCCGCGACATGGCGCCAGACCGGGGTGAGCCGGTGCTGCCAGCATTCCACCCATGGCTCGGGCGAAAGTCCATGCTCTACAAAGAGCAGTTTGCCGTCCGGCTTGAGGACACGCTGCATTTCGCGCAATGCCGCCAGCGGATCCGGAATCGAGCACAGCGTCCAGGTCATTACCACGGTGTCCACGGTTCGGTCCGCGAGTGGGATCGCGGCCGCCGACGCCTGCACCAACTCGGCACGGACACCGGCTGCGGCTGCGCGCCGCCGGGCCATCGCCAGCAGGCGAGGCGAAGGATCGATGCCGATTGCGAGTTCGACCTGTCGTCCATAGAGCGGAAGGTTCAATCCCGATCCAGCTCCGATTTCCAGCACGCGCCCTTGCGCCGCGGCAGCCACCTCGCGGCGATACTTCTGCAGCCGGCTCGTCCGCATCGCCAGGTCGAGGATCGGCGGCAGGACCCAGCGGTCATAGACGTTCATGACGGGCTCCCGGGTGACGCGGAGAAGGGACAATAGGAGATTTTCCGATGCACCGTTTTCGTGAGGAGAAGCTTCCGGTCTGAAATTCGCCAGCGTGCGGCTGCCCCATTCGGTCCATGAGCCGTCATAGATCTTGACGTTGCCGAAGCCGAGCACATGCGCCAAGGCGATCCACGCGATGGTGGCGCGATGGCTAAGCCGGCAATAGCAGACCACGTCGTCGAATGTGTCCGGCGCGATTCCGGCCGCGGCGAGCACGCGGCTGATCTCCTCGGGCGGCTTGAACGAGTCGTCGTCGTTGAGCAGTTCCTTGAAATAGAGATGGACGGCGCCGGGAATGCGCCCGGTGCGCTCGGCGCCATGATCGGCCGCGAACGAATACTCGGACACGCGTTTGCCCGTGTATTCCTCGGGCGAGCGCAAGTCGAGCAGCAGGCGCTTTGGCTCGCGCAGATGGTTCAGCACGTTGCGCCGGCCGACTCGCATCGATGCGTTTCCGGTTTGCACCGGATAACCCACAGGCGCAAAGCGCGGCACGTTGCGCGACATCGGCCGCCCTTCCAGCACCCATTTGCGGCGCCCGCCGTCGAGCAGCCGCAGGCACGCCCTTGCCACGGGTGATGCGCTTGACCGCCTCGACCGGATTCTCCGATCGGACATTGACCAGATGGTCGGCGCCGAGCTTGCGGCCCAGCTCCAGCCGCGACTTGCGCGTGCCGGTGAGGATCACCGGCTGTGCGCCAGCGCCTTGGCGACCGCCACGGTCAAAAGCCCGATCGCGCCGGGTCCGGTCACCACCACGCTCTATCCGGCGATCAAGCCGCCCAGCGTATCGAGCGCGTACATCGCCGTACCGGCGGTCACGATCAGGGTGGCTTCCTCGTCGCCGATGCCGTCGGGCACATGCACCAGGGTATCGACGTTGTTCACGGCGTATTCGGCGAAGCCGCCGTCAGTGGTGAAACCGTTCGCGCGGTGCCCCTTGTTGTGCGTGCCGTAGTTCATCCCGTAATTGATGCAGGAGGTGTACATGCCGGCGCGGCATCGCTCGCAACGGCCGCAGCCGAAATGCACTTCGACCGCGACGCGATCTCCGATCGCGTACTCGTCCACGCCGGCACCGAGCTTGACGACGGTGCCCATGTATTCGTGGCCCGGCGTGAGTGTCCGAGCCATTGACTGGCCGGCGTCGCGCCCCACAGCGGCCCCGTTGGCGGCCAGAATTTCCTAATTGTTCATATGTGCTTAGGTAAATTTTAAGCGGCACCGTGTAGACACGATTGGACGTTGGTCAGAGTGAGTGCGTGAGTTATTCATGACAGAGCCCCTGCGACCACGGGCCAAATACGTGATCGGACCCGACGGCAGCCCGCTGACGATTGCCGATCTGCCGGCGCCGGGCACGAAGCGCTGGGTCATTCGGCGTAAAGCCGAAGTCGTGGCGGCCGTTCGCGGCGGTCTGCTCTCGCTCGAAGAAGCCTGCAGCCGCTACACGCTCACGGTGGAAGAATTTTTGTCCTGGCAATATTCGATCGACCAGCACGGCCTCGCCGGTCTTCGCACGACGCGTATTCAGCAGTACCGCCAGTAATACTGCGGTAACTTGTCTTAACGGTTCTTGACGATTGTCGCGGCGACATTCCGCAGCCGTGCGCATCCGAATATCGGATCATGGGCAACAACGCCGGCAGCGACTGCGACCGCTGTTGATTCGCTGCACCTGCGAAGGCGATACTGACATCGGCCCATGATCTGCCGAAGGTCAGGCCGTTGTCGTAGCCACGATCGAGGACGCCGAAAGCCATGACCTACACCCGCTTCAATACCGCGCTGATCGTCGGCGCCGGCTCCGGCCTCTCGGCGTCGCTGGCCCGCGTCCTCTCCAAGGAGGGCATCAAGGTGGCGCTGGCGGCGCGCAGCACCGGCGACCTCGATGCGCTGGTCGAGGCCACCGGCGCGCGCGCGCTCACGTGCGACGCCAGCAAGCCGGCCGACGTGGCGCGGCTGTTCGACGAACTCGACGCGTCGTTCGGCGAGCCGGAAATCGTCATCTACAACGCGAGCTACCGCACGCGCGGACCGCTGATCGAGCTCGATCCTGCCGAAGTCGAGAAGTCGCTCGCCGTGACCGCGTTCGGTGGCTTCCTGGTGGCGCAGCAGGCGGCGCGGCGCATGCTGCCGAAGAAGCGCGGCGCGATCCTGTTCACTGGCGCATCCGCTAGCGTGAAGGGCTACGCTTTGTCGGCGCCGTTCGCGATGGGCAAGTTCGCGCTGCGCGGGCTGGCGCAAAGCATGGCGCGGGAATTGTCGCCGCAAGGCATTCATGTCGCGCATATCGTGATCGACGGCGGCATCAAGAGTGCGCGGCGCGAAGAGCCTGCCGACAAGCCTGCCAGCATGCTCGATCCGGACGCCATCGCGGCGAGCTACCTGCACGTCATCCATCAGCCGCACAGCGCGTGGTCGCTGGAGGTGGAACTGCGGCCGTGGGTGGAGAGATTTTGAGCTGACGGAGCGTTCCGCTGCGGCTCAGGATCATGTTCCGTCCAGGTAGACCCGGACGCGCCGTTCATTCCCGGGCGGGCGGGAATCCAGCGCATCGATTCCGATCTTGATTCTGAGTCGCCGCTTCCGCCGGAACGAACCGAGAAGGCGGCTTTAGGCTTAACAATATTTCGCGATCAAGCGCCCAAGCCGCGGTTTCCGTGGTAGAAGTACCGATGAATCCGACAACCAGGAATGACCGCTCCCGCCGCGGCGGCGGGCTGCGTGCCTTTTTCACCGCAGGAGGAGCATTTGAGCGACTATCGATTCAAAATCGGCCAGACCGTCAGTTACACTTCGGGTCCCCACGGCCGTGGCGGTGCGAGCGGGGTCTACAAGATCACCCAGTTGCTGCCGCTGGAAGGCGATGACCGACAATATCGTATCAAGAGTGCGAGCGAGCCGCACGAACGCGTCGTCAAGGAAAGTCAGCTCGCCCGCGTGGCGTAATTGTTGGTGCAGCCCCGACGGTGTGCAACGGACGGCCGGAGGCGTTGTCCGCTGGGTGGCAAGCCATGATGAAATTCGACTACGATAATCCGGCTGAACTCTTCATGGCGAAGCGCAAAGGCGGCGCCCGCCAGCCGCTGGGCTATCGGCGTTTTGCCAAGGCGGCCGAAGCCATCCGTTTCGCCGTCGAGGAGTTTCCGGCGGTTCGTACGCTCGGGGCCTGGATGCAAGTCGGCGACGAACGGTTCGATGGCGATGCCATTCAGCGTCTCTATGAAAGTGACGAGTATCCGCTGGCGCGGCGCGCCGCCGATGTGGACTGAACGTATAGGTTGTGCAGAATTGACCCTACGTGGGTGTTGTTATATATCGCGTGGCGCAACCAGTTTTCGGCCTGCCTTGCTCGCTCCCGTTTTTAGGGTGCTCTCAAGTTAGCTCCCAAAACTCGGATGTTGAACCCCGGCGCCTGCTTCGGCGGGGCTGGTTTCTTGGAAGTGACAACGCAAGGAGGCCTTGAATGGCCACAGGTACCGTGAAGTTCTTCAATACCCAGAAGGGCTTCGGCTTCATCCGGCCGAACGATGGCTCGAAGGACGTGTTCGTTCACATCAGTGCGGTGCAGCGCGCCGGTCTGACCACGCTCGTCGAGGGCCAGAAGGTCAGCTACGAGGTGATCACCGAGCGCGGCAAAGAGGCGGCGTCGAATCTGCAGGCAGACTGATCGCTCGACTTGGACGGCAAATCTGGAAGCGCCCGGCGTCTCCGACGCCGGGCGTTTTCATTATTGGGTTGCGACGACGACACCATTTCCCCGGCCGAGCTGTGGCTCATTCCCTCTCGGGGCGGCCGACCACACTCGCTCGGGCTGATCCAACCTGGATCGCCGATCCGCCTGGTCATCCCGCCGGACCTCGCCGGGCAGCTCACGCCCGACACAACGCTGGCGGTGTCGCTCGAGCCGCCGGGTGGCTCGCCGACTGGCCAGCCGACCGGCCCGGTGATTGCCAGCGGTAGGCTCACGTCGTTGTGAGCACGCTCGCGCGTGCGGGTGAGAAGCCGTCAACGCCGTCTGCGGCCCAACCCGGATATGCGACAAACCGCCTCCCGTCACTCGACTGCAGCCCAACCCGGGTGCGCACGTGTTTCCGTCGAACGGCGTCATCCACGTGGTGGGACACCGTGCGGCTGCCGGACCGAGTCTGTCCCCGGTTGCCCTTGCACGGGGCCGGGGGCCTACCTAAGTCAGCATCGGACCCCGGTGCGGAGGACAATTCGCGATCTGAACTGTGCGGTGCGGCGTGCTGCGTATGTTGCGCGATTGCATCCGGTCTGGAACGCGATGGGCAGATCGGCGCACAGCCCCGACCCCCCCGACGCTTGCATCGATCGCCCGGGAAGCCCGCCGCGGAAACGCGGCGGGCTTTTCATTTGTGCAACGCGTCGCTTCGGCGATCGGATCAGGCCTGTACTGCGTGATCGCGCGACGGCGATGCAGCGTGGTCGTCTTCGAACCGATCCTTGATGAGCTTTGGCTCAACCGAGCGTTCGCGCGCCAAAGTCAACACCGTCTCGCTCGGTTGTGCTCGGACTTCCGCCTGCAAGCCGGTGACTTCCGCCTCCGGCTGCACGCTCGCTTCAAGTGCGACGAGCGCCGCTTCCTTGGTCTTTCGGCGCTCCGCCCTGGACTGCGTCCACTTGGTTCCGGGCTCGCTCATCCACCACAAGATCAAAATGCCAAACGACAGAATCAAGAATTGTCCGAACATCAGATAGAGTAATGCTATCCCCGCCGTCTCATTCATGTGAACCCCCCGTATGCCGCCGAGTCACATCAAAGCAGAAAATCGGCGCAGCAGAGTGGCTCGATTCAAATAAATGCCGAGCGTTGTAAAAATCCCACAGCGCGGTCGCGCGAGGATGCTGGCGAACCGCCCAAACACGGTGGATCAGGTTGAGCGGCGGTGCAGCGCAGCGCGGCCTACGGCACGACGGCGGTCGCTTCGATCTCGACGCGCGCCTTGGGCTCGTACAACTCCTTCACTCCGACGACGGCCATCGCCGGGTAGTGCGCGCCGAGCACCTCGCGATAGGCGCGGCCGAGTTCCTTGCGGCTCTGCCGGTATTCCTCCATGTCCAGCACGTACCAGGTCAGCCGCACGATGTGCTCAGGCCCCGCGCCACCTTCAGCCAGCACCGCGCGGATGTTGAGCAGCGCGAGCCGCACCTGCGCGACGAATCCCTCGACCACGTTCTCCATGATGTCGCAGCCGATCATGCCGCCGGTCACGATCACGCGGCCGCGCGCGCTCATGCCGTTGGCGTAGCCGTGTGGCCGCGGCCAGCCCTGCGGCTGCAGGGTGCGCGGCGTCTCGTCGCGTTCCTCGAACAGGCTCGGGACCGGCTTGGATTTGGCGGTGCTCATGGGGAATTTCCTCGTTCGTTCAGGAGGCAAGTTCGCGCGCCGCTTCGCTTGCCATCCGCCGCAGCTCGAACCGCTGCAGCTTGCCGGTCTGGGTGCGCGGGAGCGTCGTGACATATTCGATGGCGCGCGGATACTTGTAGGGCGCAATGGTTTCCTTGACGTAATCCTGCAAGCCTTTGGTCGTTGCGGCATCGCCCGCATGGCCCGGCCGCAGCACCACATAGGCCTTCACGATCTGCCCGCGGTCTGGATCGGGCGCGCCAACCACGCCACATTCCGCCACCGCGGGATGCGCGAGCAGCGCGGACTCGACCTCGGGTCCCGCGATGTTGTAGCCGGCCGACACGATCATGTCGTCGGAACGGGCCTGGTACCAGAAGTAACCCTCGGCATCCATCAGGTAGGTATCGCCGGTGATGTTCCAGCCGTCGCGGACGTATTGCGCCTGGCGCTTGTCGGCGAGGTAGCGGCAGCCGGTCGGTCCGCGCACTGCGAGGCGGCCGACGGTGCCGGGTGGCAGTGTGCGGCCGTCGTCGCCGACCACGCGCGCCTCGTAACCGGGCACCGGCCGGCCGGTCGAGCCGGGCCGGATCTCGTCCTGCGGCGAGCCGATGAAGATATGCAGCATCTCGGTCGCCCCGATGCCGTCGAGGATGCGCTGGCCGGTGGCGGCGTGCCAGGCTTCGAACGTCGCCTTCGGAAGCGCCTCGCCGGCCGACACCGGCTTGTGCAGGCAAGAGATGTCGTGTTCGGCGAGCTTGCCGAGCATGGCGCGGTACGCGGTCGGCGCAGTGAAGCAGACGGTGGCGCGATATTTCGCGATGGCGGCCAGCAGGTCGTCAGGCCCGGCACGCTCCAGCAGCACGCTCGAGGCCCCAACGCGCAGCGGAAACAGCACCAGCCCGCCAAGTCCGAACGTGAAGGCAAGCGGCGGCGAGCCGATGAAGCGGTCGGTCGGCTCGGCGCGCAACACGTGCCGGCCGTAGCTGTCGCAGGTCGCCAGCATGTCGCGATGAAAGTGCATCGTGCCCTTCGGCTCGCCAGTGGTGCCGGAGGTGAAGCCGATCAGGCAGATGTCGTCACTCGCGGTATCGCAGGCGGTAAAGTGCTCGTAGCCCGGCTTCTGCATCATGACTTCGAGGCTGTCGGGCGTGCCGCCGCCCCAGTAGACGACACGATGAAGCTCGGAGGCGAGCGCGCGTGCCTTCTCCATCTCGTCGGCAAGACGATGGTCGCACAGCGCGAGGCCGATCTTCGCCTTGGCGAGCGGGTAGCCGATTTCCTTTGCACGCAAGAGCGGCATGGTCGCCACCACCACGCCACCTGCTTTGATGACGGCCAGATAGGCCGCCACCATCGTGGGGCTGTTCGGACCGCGCAGCAGGACGCGGTTGCCGGGGACGAGCCCGAGATCGCGGGTCAGGACGTTGGCGATGCGGTTCACGCGCTCGCCGAGCTGCGCATAAGTGAGACTTTCCGCCGGCGAGATCAGGCACGGGCGGTCGCCGTCGCCGGACGCAATCCAGCGATCGAGCAGTTCGGTCACGCAATTCAATCGATCGGGATATTGCAGCCCGGGCAGATCAAACATAAAGCCGGGCCACTGCGCCGGCGGCGGCAGGTTGTCGCGCGAGAAGGTGTCGCGATGTGCCGAGGGAATCATGGCTGTCGCTCCTCTCAGTCTGCAAGCCTCGTTTGCCACGCCAATCATCACGGCGTGTCTCACGCTTTACGCCGTGGCGCGCGTCGCGCCGCTGTTCCGGCTGCGCAGCAATTCGCGCGCGATCACGATCTTCTGCACTTCGGTGGCGCCCTCGTAGATCCGCAACGCGCGGACCTCGCGGTAGAGCTCCTCGACCTTGACGCCCTTGGTGACGCCGAGCCCGCCGAAGAGCTGCACGGCGCGGTCGATCACGCGTTGCGCCGCCTCGGTGGCGAACATCTTCGCCATCGCGGCTTCGCGGGTGACGCGCGCCGCGCCCAATCCTGATGCGCCGACATCCTTGGTCCAGGCGGCACGGTAGATCAGCAGTGCTGCGGCATCGACATCGCTGGCGCTGTCGGCGATCGCGGCTTGCGTCAGCTGCAGGTCGCCGAGCGGCGCGCCGAACAGCTTGCGGGTTGCGGCGCGTTCGACGGTTTCATGGAGCGCACGGCGCGCAAACCCGAGCGCAGCGGCGCCGACGGTCGAGCGGAAGATATCGAGCGTCGCCATCGCCACCTTGAAGCCGTCGCCCGGATTGCCAAGGCGATGGCCGACCGGCACCTGCACGCCGTCAAAGGAGAGAGTGGCAAGAGGATGCGGCGCGATCACCTCGATGCGCTCGGCGACCGACAGGCCGGGCGTGTCGGCATCGACCACGAACGCCGACAGGCCGCGCGCGCCGGGACCTTCGCCGCTGCGGGCGAAGACGACGTAATGATCGGCGATGCCGCCGTTCGAGATCCAGGTCTTTGTGCCGTCGATTCGGACGTGCGACGGGCCGTCGGGCTTGGCGGTGGTGGCGAGCGCCGCGACGTCGGAGCCGGCTTCGGGCTCCGACAGCGCGAAGGCCGCGATGGCGCGGCCGTCACGCACCGGCGGCAGGTACCGCGCCTTGAGTTCGTCCGAGCCGTAGAGTGAAATCGCGCCGGTGCCGAGCCCCTGCATGGCGAAGGCGAAATCGGCGAGCCCGTCGTGCCATCCAAGAATTTCACGGGCCAGGCAGAGGGTGCGGACGTCAAGCCGCGGATAGAGCCCGCCGTAGGCGGACGGCACCGCGGCCTTGAGGAAGCCTGCTTCCCCCAGCGCCTTGACGCGGGCGCGGCAGGCGGCATCGACGTCGTCATGTGGCAATGACGGTAGCGTCGCAGCAGCCCAGTGCGACAGTGTCGCAGCGAAATCGCGATGGGCGTCGTCGAAGAACGGCCAGCTCAATGTTTCGCCAAGCCCCGATTCGGCGGCGAGGTGCGATGCTCCGGAGCTTTGCGGCGCGGCGTTCATCGTGACGCTCCGTTGCCGAGTGCCTTGCCGGCCGAGGCCTTGGTCTTGGCGAGGAGCTGCATCAGCGGCTCAAGCTCCGCATCTGACAGGCCGGCGAACATCTCGGCGATCCAGTCGCCATGCGTGCGCGCAATGGTGCGGAAGGTGCGGCGGCCCGCGGCGGTGAGGCTGACGAATTGCGAGCGGCGGTCGTGCGGAGAGGTCCGGCGCTTCACCAGCCCCTGCTGTTCGAGCCGGTCGACGAGGCCGGTGATGTTGCCGTTGGTCACCATCATGCGGCGCGACAGTTCGCCGAGCGTCATACCGTCAGGCGTGCGGTCGAGCTGTGCCAAGAGGTCGAAGCGCGGCAGCGTCACGTCGAAATGCTCGCGCAGCCGCCGGCGGACCTCGCCCTCGATCAGCGTGGTGCAGGTCAGCATGCGCAGCCACAGCCGCAGCTCCGTCTTGTGATCGTCTGGGCGCTCGGCGACCTTGGTCTCGGCATCCAGCGGGATGGCGCGCTCGTCCATCATCGCGATGCTTCCTGAACCCTCCCCCCGCGAAGCGGTGGGGAGGGTCGGCGACGAGAGCGAAGCGAACGAGCCGGGGTGGGGGGCCTTCTTCGGTCGACGTGAAGCACCCCCCACCCCCGACCCCTCCCCACCACTCGCTTCGCTCGCGGGGGGAGGGGAGGCGAGGCCGCCACGCTTGGAGTTGGTAAATTGAAGAGCAGCGCGCGCATCACTTCACTCCGCCGGCGATGGGGAGTGGCGTGCCG